>CALWXH010000042.1 GCA_944385465.1 uncultured Oscillospiraceae bacterium
TTCTGCAAGAGCGACTTCCGGGCGGTGAAGGTGAAGGACTGCCAGGCGGTGAAGAAGTCCAACAAGCTGCTGCGCTTTACCCTGGATGACGGCACCGGCACCGACCGGCAGATCCTCTCCGGCATCGCCATGTACTACAAGCCGGAGCAGCTTATCGGCAAGACCCTCATCGCCATCGTCAATCTGCCCCCCCGGAAGATGATGGGGCTGGAGTCCAACGGCATGCTCATCTCCGCGGTGCACACCGAGCGCGGAGAGGAGAAGCTGCACCTGCTGATGGTGGACGACGCCATCCCGGCGGGCGCCAAGCTGTGCTAACCAGAAGCGTCTGAGCCGTCGCGAGCAGGCGCTGTGTGCCCCCCCACCAAAATCAGATTCCAACCGATTCGCGCCTGCCGCGCAGACTCCGCAAGGTTTTGGATCGGCCCCGCGCGGCACAGACCGCGGGGGCCAGACAGTGTTCAAAAGAGAGGAGAGCAACCGTCATGAGGAAAGTATCTGCCCTGTCCCTGATCGCTGCCCTGCTGCTGGCCCTGAGCGCCTGTTCCGCCGGCCAGCTGCCCACCCTGGACTTCAACCCGCCGGCGCCCAGCTCCGAGTCCGGCGTGCAGCCGGACGACGGCGAGACGGGAGAGACGCCCCGGATGGAGGATGGCGACCCCGCGCCGGTGGTGACTGCCGACGAGGAGGGGTATGCCCTGGGCTACATGGGGGACACCCTGCGCACCAACTTCTTTGATATGCGCCTGGACAGCGCCTACACCTGCCGGGAGTTTGACGGTGTCACCCCGGAAGAGGGGGACAAGCTGCTGGTGGCCCAGATCACGCTGTACAACTACACGGATGTCACCCAGCCCATGTTCCACACCGACTTTGAGATCTGGTGGGATGAGCAGGAGGGCGAGTCCTATGAGGACGCCTGGGCCTTCCCGATGTATCGGGAGGAGAATGGGGAGTACTATAACCTCTCCGATGAGCAGCTGCCGGTGGAGTGGGAGTTCTCCATCCACGACACCCGTACGGGCACCCTGCTCTACTCTGTGCCGGAGGGCAGCTCCACCTACTCCGTCGCCTTTATGGAGTACTATGAGGACGGCACCACCGGCAGCCTCTACGAGGTGCGCTTCAGCGCGCCGGAACGGCAGTGAGCGGCAGCCCGGCCCCTTCCGGCCGGGAAAGGAGGAGCTTATGTACGAATACCGCTATGTCACCCTCTATGTGGGGGGCGGCTTTTGGCTGAACAACGCCCAGTGTGAGCACCGGGCCATCATCGACCAGCAGGCTGCTCAGGGCTGGCGCTATGTGGGCTACATCCCCACCAAGTTCAGCGGCGAGGGGGGCTCCAAGGAGATCGACCTGATCTTCGAGCGGCCCCGCCGGGAGGGGGATGGCCATGACGCTCTTTGACACCCACGCCCACTACGACTCCCGGAAGTTTGACGCCGACCGGGACGCGGTGCTCTCCGGCCTGCCGGACCGGGGCGTGGGGCTGGTGGTAAATCCGGGGTGCGATCTGCCCTCCAGCCGGAAGGCGGTGGAGCTGGCCCAGCGTTACCCCTTTGTGTATGCCGCCGTGGGCGTCCACCCGGAGGACTGCGCCGGCTGGGAGGACGCTCAGCTGGCGCAGCTGCGGGCCCTGGCCGCCCAGCCAAAAGTGGTGGCCATCGGGGAGATCGGCCTGGACTACTACTGGAAGGAAAACCCGCCCAAGGAGCTTCAGAAGGAGGTGTTCCGCCGCCAGCTGGAGCTGGCGGGGGAGCTGGGCCTGCCCGCCATCGTCCACGACCGGGAGGCCCACGGGGACTGCATGGACCTGGTCCGGGAGTACCCGGAGGTGACCGGGGTGTTCCACTGCTTTTCCGGCAGCGCCGAGATGGCCAGGGAGCTGGTGGGGCGGGGGTGGATGATCTCCTTCACCGGGGTGCTCACCTATCCCAATGCCCGCAAGGCGGTGGAGGCGGCCCAGGCGGTGCCCCTGGAAAAGATCATGATCGAGACGGACAGCCCCTACATGGCCCCGGTGCCCTGCCGGGGACAGCGGTGCGACTCCGGCCTGGTGGCGCACACCTGCCAGCGGCTGGCGGAAATCAAGGGGGTCTCCCCGGAGGAGTGCGCCCGGATTACCATGGAGAATGGCAGGCGGTTTTTCCGTATCGGCTGAGGCGCCTGTTCTGCTGCGGAATTTGAAGGAAGAGGCTGCCAAGAGCTATTGACAGGTTTCTGGCAAGGTGCTATAATTAATTTGTTGTTTGGAGTGTATGAACTGTTTATGCCCGCCCTTCGTACATGATAGGGCGGGCTTTTCTATTCCGCTTCAAAACTGCAAACTTATCTCAGTAGGAGGAAATTCAAATGACTGGCACTGTGAAATGGTTCAACGCCGAGAAGGGCTATGGCTTCATTACCCCCGATGACGGTTCTGAGGATGTGTTTGTGCACTTCTCCGCCATCGTGGCCGAGGGTTACAAGAAGCTGCTGGAGGGTCAGAAGGTGACCTTCGAGACCGAGCCCGATCCCCGGGGCGCCAAGGGTGTGCGCGCCACCAACGTGGTGGCCCAGACCGAGGCCTGATCATATAAGGACATAAGAGCCGTCCCGGATCGGGGCGGCTCTTATCTTATAGCGCGAAGAACGCCGGCCCCATCGGGGCCGGCGTTAGCGTGTCGAGGCTTCTCGACACGCTTCGAAAAAATGCCTGCATTTTTTCGAGGGGATGCAGCCCGCTGCAGCGCACTCGTTGCCCGAAAAGACTGGACAACTTGCACGTTTGCGGGCTGAGAAGAGTTTTTTCCGAGGCGCATGTCCCCGGAAAAAACGGATTTGAACTTGATTTCGCCGCCTGCAGGCGGCGAAACTCTGCCGAGGGCTTTTCTTTCTGCAAGCGCATCTCAATATCTTGCCCGGCATTTCGCTTTTTCAACAGCCTGACGCCGGCCCCAATGGGGCCGGCGTCTTTTGCGTTTATTCCAGCGGTTTTTTCGGCAGCTTGTGTTTGGTGCCGTCCGGCTCCACCAGGTAGGTGTTGTCCAGCTGGCTGACCAGGTTGGCCTTCACGCTGTCGATATACTCCCGGCGCAGGGCGGCCCGCTCCGCCTGCTCCTCCGCCGTGAGGGTCTCGCCGGCCTTTACCCGGCGGGCAAATTCATTGATGCGGTCGATTTTAGCCTGTTCCATATTACACATACCTCTCCATCTCGATGATGACGCGGCCCTTCCGGGACTGGCCGCCCACAGATTTCAGCACACATTTGCCCAGCCCCCGGCAGGTGAGCACATCTCCCTGGGCCACGGCCTTGTCCGCCTTGACGCACTCCCGGTGGTTGACCGAGACCCGGCCGGAGGAGATGAGCTCGGCGGCCTTGCCCCGGGCCAGGGAGAAGCCGGAGGCGAGCACCGCGTCCAGCCGCAGGGCGGCCACGGTGTCGTGGATGAGCTTTACCTGTACCGGGGCGGGGGAGAGCTGGGAGAGGGGCAGTTCCCTCAGCCTCAGCCGGTATCGCCCCGCCTGGTCGAATTGAGACAGGAGGATGGGGCCGGCCTCCCGCAGGGCGATGATCTGGGCCTTGTCCTCCAGCACCAGGATGTCCCCCACCTTCTCCCGGGTGAGGCCGATGCCCATCAGCCCCCCCAGCAGGTCCCGGTGGGTCAGCTGGGCGCTGGGGGGAAAGGCGGCCTCCACGGCGCACAGCTCCTCCTCCGGGTCAAACGTCTCCGCCTCCAGCCAGTCGGGGAGAAAGACGCAGATGGTGCGCTCCGCCCCCTCATAGCCCCCGGTGAAGAGACACCTGGGGTGGCCGCAGGCGGCCAGCAGGGGCTCCGTCGCGGCGCGCTGGGCGGGGGACAAAAACTGGGTGGAGCAGGGGATGGAACGGGTCTGGGCCCGGTCCATCTGGTCCAGCACCCGGGCTAGGGCCACCCGCTCCTCCGGGCCTTTGGAAAATTTATTCAGCAGTTCTGTCTTGTTCATAACATGTTACACCAAGTTGCGCCGTTTGGCTTCTTCCACCAGCTTGGGCTGGATCATGGGATAGGTCAACTGTTTCAGGTCGGGGGGCAGTTCATCCAAGAATAGTACCTGTTCGATTTCACTGTGTAATTCTGGTTCAAAAGCGATGATGTCGGCGGCGTAAAGCATTCCGAAGGATTCTTCACCGCTGGGATTGACCTGGTTTTTTCCAACAACGGAGTATGCGCAAACTGGAACCAGGGAAAAATCCAACGCCCCTGTTTCCTCCTGGAGTTCCCGTTTGGCAGCGTCCAGG
Source organism: uncultured Oscillospiraceae bacterium (assembly GCA_944385465.1). Taxonomy (GTDB): domain Bacteria; phylum Bacillota; class Clostridia; order Oscillospirales; family Oscillospiraceae; genus Enterenecus. The sequence goes on from CALWXH010000042.1 coordinate 4,263, forward strand.
ATGCTTTCTCCCGCTTCCCGGTGTCCCCCTGGCAGTTCGTAGGTATCCCGCTGCCGGTGCTTACAAAAGACCCATTTCCCCTGAAATTTTGCAATAATGACGGCAAATTTGAGCAGGTGATCCGGCACCTGCTGATAGAACTTGACCTCCATGTGACCGCCTCCTTATATGGACACACTCTTCTGGGCGTTGTACAACTGGGCGTACTCCCCGCCGGAGGCGAGCAGCTGCTCGTGGGTGCCCTCCTCCACGATGCTGTGCCCGTCCACCACGATGATGCGGTGGGCGTTGCGGATGGTGGACAGCCGGTGGGCGATGATGAGGGTGGTGCGGCCCTTGGCCAGCTCGTCAAAGGCGGACTGGATGCGGGCCTCGGTCACCGAGTCCAGGGCGGAGGTGGCCTCGTCCAGGATGAGGATGGGGGGATTCTTCAGGAAGATCCGGGCGATGGACACCCGCTGCTTCTGGCCGCCGGACAGCATGACCCCCCGCTCGCCCACATAGGTCTGGAAACCGTCGGGCATGTCCATGATGTCGTCGTAGATCTCCGCCCGCTTGGCCGCCTGGATGACCTCCGCCTCGGTGGCGTCGGGCCGGCCGTAGCGGATGTTGTCCAGAATGGTGCCGGCGAAGAGGAACACGTCCTGCTGGACGATGCCGATGTTGGAGCGCAGGGAGTGCTGGGTGACGGACCGCACATCCACCCCGTCCACCAGAATGCGGCCGCTGGTGACGTCATAGAACCGGGGGATGAGCTGGCACAGGGTGGATTTGCCGCCCCCGGAGGGTCCCACCACCGCCACCGTCTCCCCCTGGGGGATGTGGATGTTGATGTGGCTGAGCACCGTCTCGCCGTTGGAATAGGCGAAGGACACATCCTCAATGGAGATGTCCCCCCTGGCGGGACCCATGACCTGGGCGTCCGGGGCGTCCTTCACCTCAGGCTCCACCCGCATTAGCTCCACAAACCGCTTGAAGCCCGCCATGCCGTTGAGGAACTGCTCCACAAAGGCGGCCAGCTTGCGCACCGGGGTGAGGAAGGTGGAGATATACAGGGAGAAGGTCACCAGGTCCACCAGGTCCATCTCCCCCCGCATGATGAAGAAGCCGCCGGCGGCGATGGTGAGCACGTTCATCACCGGCAGGGCAAACTCCAGCCCGGCCATATAGCCGGCCATGGCCTTGTAATAGCCCCGCTTGGCCCCCTTGAACTGGTCGTTGGAGACGCGGAACTTCTCCCCCTCCTGATCCTCGTTGGCAAAGGCCTTGGCGGTGCGCATGCCGGAGATGGCGGACTCCAGCTGGCCGTTGATGCCGGCCATGTTCTGCTTGACCTGGAGGGAGGCGCGCACCATCTTCCGCCGCTGGAAGATGGTGAACAGCACGAAGATGGGCACCACGGCGAACACAATGAGGGCCAGCTTCCACTGGATGGTGCACATCAGCACAAAGGCGCCCCCCAGGGTGACCACCGAGATAAACAGGTCCTCCGGCCCGTGGTGGGCCAGCTCCGTGATCTCGAACAGGTCGTTGGTGGCCCGGCTCATGAGCTGGCCGGTGCGGTTCTGATCGTAGAAGGAAAAGGACAGGTTCTGCATGTGGGAGAACAGATCCCGGCGGATGTCCGCCTCGATGCGCACGCCCATCATGTGGCCCCAGTAGGTGACGATATAGTGCATCCCCGCCCGCAGCCCATAGGCGGCCAGCAGGATGGCCATGACGCCGAAAAAGGCGGCGAACAGATTCTGGGGCAGCAGCTCGTTCAGCGCCATCCGGGAGGCGTAGGGGAAGGCCAGGTCCACCAGGGAGATGCCCAGGGCACAGCACATGTCCAGCAGGAACAGGCCGAGATGGGGTTTGTAGTAGGAGAGAAAAATGGAGAGGTAACTGCGTTGAAAGCGCCCTCGATCCATGGCGTGAACCTCCTCGCTTCAATTGTTTTTGGCTAAAATCATAGTATAACGGGCCGGCGCGGGGTTGTCAATCCGTTGCGGGGGCATTATAATAGGGAACATATGTGACGGAGAGAGGAAGTGCAGACAATGCTGGAGAGTATCCAGGTGGTGGGCGGCAGTGTGCTGACGCTGTTCCTGCTCATAGCAGTGGGATTTTTCATGGGGAAAAAGGCGCTGCTGTCCCCCCAGGCCCTGTCCCAGCTGTCCACGCTGCTGCTCTATATTGTGTGCCCCATCATTATGATCAACACCTTTCTGGAGCAGGATCACACCAGCCGCACGGTGCGGATGCTGCTGGTGGCGGGCATGGTGATGGTGGGCACCTACGTGCTGAACATGATTCTGATCCCCATCTTTTTCCGGCGCACGCCCAGAGCGGAACGGGGGGTCATGCAGTTTTCCGCGATTTACGGGAACATCGGCTTTATGGGCATCCCGCTGATCTCGGCGGTGCTGGGCCCGGAGGGGATGCTGGTCACGGTGACCGGTCTGGCCATGTTCAACATCAGCGTCTGGACCCACGGGGCCTTTCTCATGGGCGGACGCGCGGAAGTGTCTTTGAAGAAGGCGCTGCTGAATCCGGGGACCATAGGCTTTCTGGTGGCCATTGTGCTGTTCGGGCTGCATGTGGAACTGCCCGGCCCGGTGACGGACGCCCTGGGCTATATCGGGGATCTGAATACGCCCCTGGCCATGGTGGTGGTGGGGGCCCAGATGGCGGCGGTGGACCTGCCCTCCCTGTTCCGGGACCGGCGGGTGTATGGCGTGACGGCGGTGAAGCTGCTGCTCATTCCGGCGGTGACCATGCTGGTGCTGCTGCCCTTCGGACTGGACCGGGTGACCTATACCGCGGCGGTCATCCTCTCCGGCTGCCCGGTGGCGGGCACCGCCAGCCTGTTCTGCCAGCTGACCGGAAAGGACACCGGACTGGCGGCCCGGTTCATCACCCTGTCCACCCTGCTGTGTATTGTGACGCTTCCGCTGACGGCCATGGTGGCGGAGCTGCTGCTCTGAGGGGATCTGAGAAAAACGGGATTCTGCATTCAGGACTGTTTCAGGGAATGTTAAAAATCAATTTGAAAGTCTGTCACAATATGGACATATTTCTCCTGTATGCTCTGTACTGTAAAAACGGATGACCCGAATTCCAGGGGGTCCGAACCGAGCGCCAGATTCCATGAGGAGTGATCTTGATGTATGACGATATGAATCAGAACGGGTATCAGGGCTTTGACCCGAACAACAGCACGACCTATCATTATAACTACACCAACCAGCAGTCCGGGCCGGCGGCCCCTCAGCCGCCCAAGCCCAAGAAGAGCCACAGGGGAGCGGGCAAGGTGGTGGCCCTGGTGCTGTGCTGCGCCCTGGTGGGGGGCGGCGCGGGCATCGGCGGCGCGGCGGCCTTTAGCGCCCTGAACCGCGCGCCCCAGAGCTCCACCACCATCTACCGCAACGACACCCCCACCACCCAGGTGAACATCAAGGACGCCGACGGCCTGACCAAGATGAGCCTGGAGGAGATCTACGCCTCCTATGTGAACTCCTGCGTGTGCGTCAACGCCCAGGTGGTGATGCAGCAGGGCTGGCAGCAGTACCAGGGCACCTCCGCCGGCTCCGGCTTCATCATCAGTGAGGACGGCTACATCGTCACCAACTATCACGTGATCGACGGGGCCTCCGCCATCAAGGTGACGCTGAACAACGGCGAGAGCTATGACGCCACCTACATCGGCGGCGAGGAGCTCAACGACGTGGCGGTGCTGAAGATTGACGTGTCCGGGCTGAAGCCGGTGGTGCTGGGCGACTCCGACAGCCTGGTGGTGGGTGAGCAGGTGTCCACCATCGGCAACGCCCTGGGCAGCTACTCCTTCTCCCAGACCTCCGGCTATGTCTCCGGCGTGGGCCGCACCGTCACCATGAGCGACGGCACCGTGATGAACATGATCCAGACCAACTGCACCATCAACTCCGGCAACTCCGGCGGCCCGCTGTTTGACCAGTACGGCCGGGTGGTGGGCATCACCTCCGCCAAGCTGTCCAACAACGGCGACAGCTCCAGCGCCTCCATCGAGGGCATCGGCTTTGCCATCCCCCTCAACGACGTCATCGACATCATCACCGACTACATGCAGTACGGCTATGTCACCGGCCGGCCCTACATGGGCATTCTGAACCCCACTGACACCGGCAGCTACGCCCAGATCTTCGGCTGGCCCGAGGGCGTGTACGTCAACGACGTGGAGGAGGGCTCCTGCGCCGAGACCGCCGGCATCCAGTCCGGGGACATCATCACCAAGATCGACGACACGGACATCACCGGTGTGTCCCAGCTCACCTCGGTGAAGAACTCCTACCGGGCGGGGGACACCGTCACCGTCACCGTGTTCCGGGCGGGGGAGTACCTGGAGCTGACCCTCACCTTCGATGAGGAGACCAACACCACCCAGAGCCAGACCCAGCAGGACCCCGCCCCCCAGCAGACCAGCAGCGGGAACTGGGGCGGCTACGGCGGGGGCTTTGACCCCTGGGACTACTTCTTCGGCTGATTGCGGCTGGAAAACCGAATAGAACCTCACTTGGGAAAGGCCGCGCTCGCGCGGCCTTTCTCTGCATTTGTGGGGAGGCTACGTCCTTGACGGTGTGAACAAAATTGTCTACAATAATGTGTACAGACAACATACCAGCGGAAAACGGGAGGAATTGCCGTGGATATTCAGGGACTGCAGAAGATGACGCTGCTGGACTGGCCGGGAAAGGTGGCCTGCACCATGTTCCTGGGGGGGTGCGACCTGCGCTGCCCCTTCTGTCACAATTCTGAGCTGATCACAGGGCCCTTTCCGGAGGCGATCCACCAGGAGGAGGTGCTCTCCTTCCTGAGCCGGCGCCGGGGCCTGCTGGACGGGGTGTGCGTCACCGGGGGGGAGCCTCTGCTGCGGCCGGATCTGGCCGGCCTGCTCTACGAGATCAAGGCCCTGGGCTTTCCCGTCAAGCTGGATACCAACGGCACCCATCCGGCCGCCCTGGCGGCATTGTGGGAGCGGGGGCTGGTGGACTATGTGGCCATGGATATCAAGAACAGCCCGGAGCGGTATGCCGAGACGGCGGGGGTGCCGGGGCTGGACCTGGGCCCCATCCGGGAGAGCGTGGCCTGGTTGCTGGAGGGCCGGGTGGACTATGAACTGCGCACCACAACCCTGCGCCAGTTCCACGACAGCGATTCCTTCCGGGCCATCGGGGCGTGGATCCAAGGGGCGCGGCGCTATTTCATCCAGAACTTCGTGGACCGGGACACGGTGGCCTTTGCCGGGCTGGAGGGGTTCTCCCGAGAGGAACTGGAGGGATTCGCCGCCCTGGTGGCCCCCTTTGTGGAGCGGGTGGAAGTGCGGGGCGAGTGAGAAACCCTGGAAGAGACAGACCCTTCTGGAAAACACAGCGGCACAAGATATGCTATATCTTGTGCCGCTTAAAAATTTTATACCACAACATATTGACGCAGATGGGGCGGAGTGGTATAGTAGAGGCAGTCACGGCGCCGGCCCAGGCCGGCTGTCTATAGAGAGAATTTAGGAGGGACCCGGTATGTATCAGGTGACCAAGCGGGACGGAACCATCGCCCAGTTTGAACTCGAAAAGATCAGTGCTGCCATTACCAAGGCCTTTGAGGCGCTGGACAAGCAGTATCACCCCAGCGTGATGGACCTGCTGGCCCTGCGGGTGACGGCGGATTTTGAGCCCAAGGTGAAGGACGGCCTCATCAGCGTGGAGGACATCCAGGACAGCGTGGAGGCGGTGCTCAGCGAGGCGGGGTACGCCGACGTGGCCAAGGCCTACATCCTCTACCGCAAGCAGCGGGAAAAGGTGCGCAACGTGGGCAGCGCCCTGCTCAACTACAAGGACCTGGTGGACAACTACCTGCAGATCAACGACTGGCGGGTGAAGGAGAACTCCACCGTCACCTACTCCGTGGGCGGCCTCATCCTGTCCAACTCCGGGGCCATCACCGCCAACTACTGGCTCAGCGAGATCTACGACCAGGAAATTGCCGACGCCCACCGCAACGCCGAGATCCACATCCACGACCTGTCCATGCTCACCGGCTACTGCGCCGGCTGGTCCCTGAAGCAGCTGATCCAGGAGGGGCTGGGCGGCATCCCCGGCAAGATCACCTCCGCCCCGGCCAAGCATCTGTCCACCCTGTGCAACCAGATGGTGAACTTCCTGGGCATCATGCAGAACGAGTGGGCGGGGGCCCAGGCCTTCTCCTCCTTTGACACCTACCTGGCCCCCTTCGTCAAGGTGGACAACCTGTCCCAGAAAGAGGTCAAGCAGTGCATCCAGTGCTTCGTCTACGGGGTGAACACCCCCAGCCGCTGGGGCACCCAGGCCCCCTTCTCCAACATCACCCTGGACTGGACGGTGCCCAAGGATTTGGAGAACCTGCCCGCCATCGTGGGGGGCAAGGAGATGGACTTCACCTACGGCGACTGCAAAAAAGAGATGGACATGGTCAATAAAGCCTTTATCGAGATCATGATTGAGGGCGACGCCAACGGCCGGGGCTTCCAGTACCCCATCCCCACCTACTCCATCACCAAGGACTTCGACTGGTCTGAGACGGAGAACAACAAGCTGCTCTTCGAGATGACCGCCAAATACGGCACCCCCTATTTCTCCAACTATATCAACTCCGATATGGAGCCCTCCGACGTGCGCTCCATGTGCTGCCGCCTGCGCCTGGACCTGCGGGAGCTGCGGAAAAAGTCTGGCGGCTTCTTCGGCTCCGGCGAGTCCACCGGCAGCGTGGGCGTGGTCACCATCAACCTGCCCCGCATCGCCTATCTGGCCAAGGATGAGCAGGACTTCTACCAGCGGTTGGACCGGCTCATGGACATTGCCGCCCGCTCCCTCAAGACCAAGCGCACCGTCATCACCAAGCTGATGGAGGCGGGGCTGTACCCCTATACCAAGCGGTACCTGGGCACCTTCAACAACCACTTCTCCACCATCGGCCTCATCGGCATGAACGAGGTGGGCCTCAACGCCAGCTGGCTGCGCTCCGACCTGACCCACGCCGAGACCCAGCAGTTTGCCAAGGACGTGCTCAACCACATGCGGGAGCGGCTGAGCGACTACCAGGAGGAGTACGGCGACCTCTACAATCTGGAGGCCACCCCCGCCGAGTCCACCACCTACCGCTTTGCCAAGCACGATAAGGAGCAGTTCCCCGACATCATCACCGCCAACGAGAACGGCACCCCCTACTACACCAACTCCTCCCACCTGCCCGTGGGCTATACCGAGGACATCTTCTCCGCCCTGGACGTGCAGGACGAGCTGCAGACCCTGTATACCTCTGGCACCGTGTTCCACGCCTTCCTGGGGGAGAAGCTGCCCGACTGGCAGGCGGCGGCCACCCTGGTGCGGAAGATCGCCGAGAACTACAAGCTGCCCTACTACACCATGTCCCCCACCTATTCCGTGTGCAAGGACCACGGCTATCTCACCGGGGAGCAGTACACCTGCCCCATCTGCGGGGAGAAGACCGAGGTGTACAGCCGCATCACCGGCTACTACCGCCCCGTCCAGAACTGGAACGACGGCAAGGCCCAGGAGTTCAAGGACCGGAAGGTGTATGACCTCTCCCGCTCCCACCTGCGCCGGGCGGGCATCGCCGGCAGCCAGGTGACGGTGGGCGGCCACATCCCCGCCGCCCCGGCGGCCCCGGAGGTCCTGCTGTTCACCACCGCCACCTGCCCCAACTGCAAGCTGGCCCGAGCCCTGCTGGAAGGGGCGAACATCCCCTACCGTGAGGTGCTGGCGGAGGAGCACCCGGAGCTCACCACCCGTTACGGAGTGCGCCAGGCGCCCACCCTGGTGGTGCAGGAGAAGGGCCAGGCTGTGGTACTCTCCGGCCTGAGCGAGATCAAGGGCTATGCCGACGGCCGCCGGGCCGCGGGCTGAGAGCGCGCGGAAAAAGGCGGCGCCTGTTCCAGGCAACGTGTTTGACCTACCCCGATCCCCACGCCGTTTTGTGCGGCGTGGGGATTTTTCTGAATGTTGTGAAGGGGTTTTGTGACCTGGAGCGGCCCTCGCCCGTTTTATGGGTGAGAGGAGGGTGAGGGCATGGAACAGACCGTCCGGAAGAAACGAGAGGAGGCGGAGGAGATGGAGAAGCGGCCCAAATCAGAGCAGGGCTTTGAGGCGGCGTACGACGCCTATGGGCCCATGGTATACCGGCTGGCCATGGTCTACCTGGGCCGCCATGCCGACGCGGAGGACGTGACCCAGGAGGCCTTCGTAAAGCTGCTGTACAAAGCGCCCTCTTTCGCCGACGCCGGGCATGAGAGGCGCTGGCTGCTGCGGGTGACCGCCAACCTGTGCAAGGATCAGCTGCGGGGGTTCTGGCGGAAGCGGGCGGTGGCCCTGGAGGGGGACTACCCCATCCGCGACCCGGAGACCTTTGGGGTGGCGGAGGCCATCGTGGCCCTGCCGGAGAAGTACAAGGCGGTGCTCCACCTGCACTATTATGAGGGGTATTCGGTGGCGGAGATCGGGGAGATCCTGAAGCTGAGCCAGTCCGCGGTGAAGATGCGGCTGAGCCGGGGACGGGAGCTGCTGAAGCTGGAAATGGAGGGGTGAAGATGACCATTCAGGACTATCGCAGGGCAGTGGACTGCTTTGAACCGGACGTATACATGAAGCGGCGCATCGCCGCCCGGCTGGAGCGGGAGGAGGAGGCGCGCCGGGCCCGGCCCCGGCGGGTGCTGGCGCGGGCGCTGATGATCGCGGCGGTGCTGGCCTGCCTGGTCACGGCGGCCTTTGCCGTCAGCCCGAAGCTGCGGCAGATGGTGATTTCCCTGTTTTGGATCCAGGAGGCGGAGCCGGTGCCACCGGCCTCCCAGCTGCCCACCCCCTCTGACCCGGTAACCAGCATTGTGCTGGGGGACAAGGTACAGGTACAGTATATCCATGTGGAGGACGGCAATCTCCGGGCGGAGGGGGAGCTGCTGGTGAATGAACACCGGCAGGACGGGGAGACCGCCTTCTACGCCCTGGAGGGGGACAGCCTGATCGGCGTGGGACAGGACGCCCGGGAGGTCACGGTGGAGTTCCGGATGGAAACCGGACTGCCCGCCAAGGGGTGGTTCCGGTGGTTTGCGTACAACGGCAGGGTGTATCTGGCCGATCTGATGGACCGGCCCAGCCAGTACGGGTTCTCCGGCCATTGGCTCCAGCTCAGCGCCCTGCCGGGGCGGACGGATGTGATCTTGCTGGAGAGCTTCGCCGCCCAGGGCAGCCGGGCCTGGCTCTACCATCTGGAGAGCGGGGAGCTGGAGGATATCCTGGCGGGCTGCGGCACGGAGGAATACGGCGTGGCCTGGGACCAGCCGGGTGCCCTCTCCGAGGATCTGCGCTATGTCCTGGTGAACCTGGGCGATGCGGACGGCGGCTGCGCGGGGGCGCAGCTGTACCTGGTGGACCGGCAGGCGGGCACCTGCACCGCCATGAGCCAGCTCACCGGGCTGGACCTTCCGCCCTATGATGGGGCCAACGCCCCCAGGCCCCAGGAGGGGGCCTGGGCTCAGTTCCAGGGCGAGGACAAGATCTTTCTTCGGATCTCCCGGCTGGAGGGGGAGGACCAGGTGGTGGAGGAGTGGGTATACCACATCCCCAGCGGCACGGTGACCCCCGTCCCGGAGGAGACCCGGGAGGTGCTGATGGAGAGCGGGAAGGACGGCATGCTCAAGCTCATCCGGGAGGGGGAGGCCCTGTGGATGGTGAACGACGCCACCGGCCAGCGGGCCCGGCTGGAGGACTTCCCCTTCCAGGTTCCCACCCAGCCGCTGGTGCAGTTCCCCCAGACCGAGGAGGAGTGGGAGCAGTATATGAAATGGGAGCGGACGCAGTGCAGCTTCAGCTGCAACGACGCGGGCACCCGGCTGCTGTGCGCCGGCACGCTGGAGGACGGGACGCAGCAGATCGGGGTCATCGACCTGGAGTACGGCACCTTCCGGCTGCTGGAGCGGGCGCGGGATGACCAGGAGCCGTCCATAGACCGCTTCTCCTGGCTGGGGGATGACCGGATCCTGGGGGGCTATGTGGAGATAGACGGAGAGGACTGCCTGTGTGTGTACGACTTCACCTATGGCCAGACCGGCCCCGCCGCCTCCCAGGGGGAGGTGGGCGACCTGGTTCAAGCGATGTACGTCCAGACGGACGGGCTGAACTACGACGTGGGCAACGGTGTGTTTTACCGGGCGGAACACAACCCGGAGGGGGAGATCACGCAGGTGCGCTTCTGGGGCGTGGACGGCGGGGCGCTGATTCCCCTGGAGGGGGAGGCGTGTGCCTTTGACCTCACCTGGGAAGGGGTGCGGTACCAGGGCAGCTTCCGCTGGTGCGTCCGGCAGGGCCAGCTCACCTGCGTGGGCCGGAGCGACCGGGATGACCGGAGCTGGGGGGTGTCCGCCATCCCAGGCCGGACGGACGCCGTGTTTCTCACCCTGGGACAGGGCAGCCAGCTGAGCTATCGCAGCCAGGTGTATCTCTACTACCTGGACACCGGAGAGGTCACCGACTTGCTGGCGGAGGTGCCCCGGGAGGTGCTGGCGCAGGCGGCGGACTACACCTGGTCGGAGGATCTGAACGGGGTGATCCTGGGCTGCGCGGACCGGGAGCGGCAGACCAATACCCTGTGGTACTGCGATTTGGAGGCGGGGACGCAGACCCGGCTGGGGACGGCGGGCGGCGCTCAGGGGGAACTGCGGGCCTGGTTTGCCGACGGGGAGACTGTGCTCCTTGCCCGGCGGGAGAATGGGCAGGAGGCGTATGAACTCTGGCTCTGGAACCTGGAGACGGGGGAACAGGCTCAGGCGGAATATGACACCCGGGGCCTGGAACTGTTGGGCGAAGGGCGGTATGCCATCCGCCGGGACGAGGGTGGAGCGGTTTGCGTGGTGGATCTGCTCACCGGGGCGGAGACGGAGGTGGAGGGGGGTTCCTGGCGGGACGGAGGGCAGTTTATTCCCCGGGGTGACAGGCTGCTCTACGTCCGCCGCGGTGGGGACGGTGAGCCCGGGATAGCACAGCTGGGAATGCTGGATCTGAAGGCGGGCACGTTCCTGGGCTTTGACCGGGTGGGCCAGGAGAGTTGGGACAGTGCGCAGTGGTTTGACGACGACACAGTGGTGGTGCGCACCCTGAACCAGGAGAACCTGGCCCTGGGGATCTATCTGTATACCTTCTGAATGTCCCGCCCGGGGGGCCGGCGCAAGCCGGCCCCCCGCTGCCCCTCTCCCCGGGAAAACCGGGCTTGACAAGCGGGCAAACTGTGATAAAATAATACAGCTGAAAGCGACGACGGAGCCAAGTCCGGCAAGCGCGGCCAGGAGCGAGAGGGGATGGTGAGAGCCCTCGGCGCGGCGCCCGGACAAGCCACTCCCGAGCGGTCCCGGGACGACCGGGACGGCCCATCCCCGTTATCGGATGACGTGAGATGTCCCTGCCGGGATGATCAGGGTGGTACCGCGCGGCCCCTGCCGCGCCCCTGAACCGGGCGGGGGTTTTTCTTTGGACGGGAGGAAATTCCATGGAGAACGCCAAGATCACCCTGCGCTCCATCGTGCTGGACTGCCCGGACCCCTGGGCATTGGCGGGGTTTTACAGCGCTTTGCTGGGCTGGGACAGACATTGTGAAGACCCGGAATGGGTGTCGGTGGGCCGGATGGGCACGCTGCCCTTCCTTCTGTTCCAGGAGGTGGAGGACTACCGCCCGCCGGTGTGGCCGGAGCAGCCGGGCCAGCAGCAGAAGAGCATTCACCTGGACTTCGCCGTCCGGGACTTGGCAGCCGCCGTGGCCCTGGCCGAGCGCCTGGGCGCCCGAAAGGCCCCTGTGCAATACGACTCCGGGTGGACGGTGATGTTTGACCCCGCCGGGCACCCGTTCTGCCTGAACCAGCTTTGAGAAAAGATATAAAAAATCAACATATGGAGGTAGATTCCCATGAAAGACCCCAAGCCCTTTGGGCTGAACGAGCTGCGGGAGATGTTCCTGAAGTTCTTCGAGACGAAAGGCCACCTGCGCCTGCCCAGCTTTTCCCTGATCCCCCAGAACGATGCGTCCCTGCTGCTCATCAACTCGGGCATGGCCCCCATGAAGCCCTGGTTCACCGGGGAGCAGGAGCCCCCCCGCCGCCGGGTGACCACCTGCCAGAAGTGCATCCGCACCGGCGACATCGAGAACATCGGCCACACCGCCCGCCACGGCACCTA
>CALWXH010000043.1 GCA_944385465.1 uncultured Oscillospiraceae bacterium
GCGCGAACTTTTTTAGTTTACCACGCGCTGCCCGGTTTGTCAAGCACTTTCTTCGAACTTTTTCGTGATCCCTCACGCTTGTCCGCTTCCCAGCTCTCCCGCCCCGTCAGGCGCTCGATTAATATACCAAACCTTTTCCCTCTTGTCAACACCTTTTCCCCAACTTTTCGCAACTTTTTTCATCAGTTATCGTCGACCACAAGATATGCCGCCACGGCAGAATTTCAACCACTATTTTTCCCTTCCAATCGGCAGGATCAGCGTCAAAATCACCAGCGTCAATCCCCCGATTCCCATGGCCGTCGGGGAAATCATCTGCGGAATTCCCGCCATTGCCAGAGCACAGGCCACGGCTACAGCCACAGCCGGGAACGGTTTCCGCCCCCAGCTCTGGGCCAGCAGTCCCGCCAGCACCAGATCCGGAAGCAGCCACAGGGCGGAGGCCAGCCCCTCCAGGCGGGCGGTCCGCCCCAGCACACTGATCCCGGCAAAAAAGGGATCCCGCAGCTGCGCCGTCAACACCGGGCCGAGCACTCCGGCCGTCAGCGCGGAGAGCAGCACCGATACAGCACCCAGCGCCGTCAGCCAGGTCAGACTTCCGGCCCGGCTCCGCTCTTCCTGCCTTACCTTATATATATGCGGAAGGGTGTACAGTCCGGCTGTCAGGATCTGCGCCATCCCCATGGCGGAGTCCAGCCAGGACCCGGCCGGTACCAGCAGCCGCTTCCATTCGGTTTTCGGGAACATCAGCAGGATTAATACCGCCGCAATGACCGCGATGGCCAGCCACAGCAGTTCCGCCAGCCGGAAAAAGGCCGCACACTTGCCCAGCCCGATCCACACCAGCGGCAGTGCCAGCAGCAGAAGAATCCAGCCCCACCCCGCTTCACTGCCCCCTGTCTGGATGATCCGTCCCGCGGCCCGGCGCAGAACACAGGCCAGCAGCACCACGCCCCAGGCGGCATACAGCACCGTCAGCACCTTTCCACCCGGGCCCTGGAACAGCGCTTTCCGCTCCGCCCGCCGCAGCAGCAGCCAGCCCAGCGCCACTCCGGCCGCCAATGCCGCCAGCCCCCACCGCCAGTCCATCCGGCCGGCCTGCACCCCCGCCCAGGACAGTCCGCCCGCCAGCGCCGCCGTACACAGCTGCCGGGCCGACAGCAACTCTCTATCCATGATCCGCCCTCCAGACCTCCTCTCCCCCGATGCCCAGCCGCCCTTCCCGAGCGGTCACCACCGGCAGAAGCACCTCGCCCCGGGCACACAGCTCCTCCAGGGCCTGCGCCGCCGTGGGCGCGTGGATCCCCTGTCTCAACAATAGCTCCAGATCGGTGGCCGGATCCCGGCAGGGCTCCAGCGCCGCCCCCGCCCCCTCCTGCGCCAGCCAGACGGTGGCAGAAGCGCTCAGTTCCTGATCTTCCAGTACCGCAAACAAAACCGCCGTCAGATCCGCATCCGCGCCAATCAGCAGATAGCTCACGCTGGTAAGGGCCAGCTCCTCGCTTCCCGACCAGGGCAGCTTTTCCCTGGCAATGCCGAAGCTGTCCCCCAGGCAGGTACCCCGGCTCACATCCTGCTGATTGGAGCCGCCGCATACGCCGGTGAGGGCCACCGGGCCGGCTCCGTCCACACCCAGCACCCGCACCAGGGCCAGGTTGTCCGGCTCACGGGCCGCGGGGGTACACCCCGCCAGCACAACCATCGCCGCCAGCACCGCTGCCATCACCCGTTTCACCCCTGATTCCTCCTGTTTTTTGTCTTGAGATACCCCGGCCTCGTCTTCACTTCGGGCAGCGGCCGGCGCAGCACGGCGTGGCCCTCTCCCCGCCGCCCGGCATTGGACGCAAAGGGGGCCAGATACGCCACCCCAAAGCTCTCCAGCCCTGCCAGGCGATACGCCAGCACCACGCCCCCCAGGGTGAGCCCCACCAGGCCGAACACCGCCGCGGCCACCGTAATGCAAAAGCGCCACAGGCGCAGCGCGCCGGCGAAATCCTGGCTGGGCGCGGTGTACCCCGCAATGCCCGCAATGGCCACCACCACCAGCACCGCCGGCGAGACCAGCTTGGCCTCCACCGCGGCGGAGCCCACCACCAGCCCGCCCAGGATGGACACCGTCTGTCCCACCGAAGCGGGCAGGCGCAGCCCCGCCTCCTGGAGCACTTCAAAGGCCGCCAGCATCACCAGCACTTCCACCAGGGTGGAAAAGGGCACGTCCGCCTTGGCGGAGATGATGGACAGCATCAGCTTCACCGGAATCAGCTCCGGATGATAGAGCACCGCCGCCACGTACAGCCCCGGCAGAAACAGGGTGAGCAGCATGCAGACATACCGCAGCAGGGACAGCACGCTGGCCAGCATCCAGCCCGTGCTCCGGTCCTGCCCCGTGCGGAAAAAGCTGTCCAGGGTGGCCGGAAACAGCCAGCCCATGGGGATGCCGTCCACCAGCACCCCCACACGTCCCTCCGCCAGCCCGGCGCAAAACCGGTCCGGCCGCTCGGTATATACCGTGAGGGGAAACGCGGTGGTGGTCTCCGGGGCGACATATTGCTCAAAATTGCCAGTCATGAGCATGGCATCGATATCAATCTCCCGGATGCGCGCTTCAATCTGCTCTGCCAGCCCCTCATCGGCGATGTCCTTCAGGTAGACCACATCCACCGGCGTCACCGACTGCCGCCCCACCAGCTGTTCCTTCACCCGCAGCGCGGGCGAGCGCAGCCGCCGGCGCACCAGGGAGGTGTTGGTGCGCACGCTCTCCACAAAAGAGTCCCGGGCGCCCTTCACATCCGGCTCATTCCCCGGCGGGGCCACCGCGCGCTTCTCTTCCGTGGCCGTCATAAAGGTGAGCACCTGGGCCCTCCCGGGGAAAAACAGCGCCAGCCAGCCGTTGACCAGATCAAAGACCACCTGATCCGCCGTGTCCCGTACGGCCACCGCCAGGGAATAGAGTTCCCCCTTGGCCATCAGCTCAAACGCCGCATCCAGATCCGGCGCCTCCTGCAGCGCCCGGCTCTGGACCAGCGGGCGCAGCACATAGTCGCTGGCCCGTTCGTTGCGCACCTGTCCGGTGATGAACAGCGCCTCCACCTGCCGCTCCCGATCCCCGCCCAGGAACAGCGTGCGCCTGCTGAAATCCGCGCAATCCTGAAAAATCTCCGCCACCGCGTCGGCTGTGAGCGGACAGCTGAAACGGGGCTCCTGCTGCGGGTGGGGCGGCGGGATCCGCTTCCCTCTCCCGAAGATGCCCATACGTGCGCTCCTTTCTCCCCGGGGCCATCCACTGGCCACCGCTCTTTCCCTTCAGTATGGGCTCGTGGATGAAATCTTATGCGGACAACCGGACGTTCCACTTTTTCTGGGAAAAAAGCCTATTGCCATGCCGTCTGTTTTCTTTTATAATGTAATTCATTGAAACGGCGTTCCCCTCCCCCCGCGGCGGAGGGCGCCCGTCTTTTCTCATATCAACTTCCGGGAAGTGAACGAGTTATGCCTACCATCGTAACGAAACGATATCTCAACCCCATCGTCACCATGATGGAGTTGGACTGCCCCCACATCGCCAGAAAGGCCAAGCCCGGGCAGTTTGTCATGGTCCGCCCCGACGCGCTGGGAGAGCGCATCCCCCTGACCATCGCCGACTATGACCCGGTGCGGGGCACCGTCACCATCATGTACCAGCGGCTGGGCGTCACCACCCACAAGCTCGACCTGCTGGAGGCCGGCGACAACATTCTGGATGTGGTCGGCCCGCTGGGCAACCCCACCGAAGTGGAGGGCGTCCAGAGAGCCATGGTCATCGGCGGCGGCGTGGGTTCCGCCATCGCCTATCCCCAGGCCAAGGCGCTGTTCGCCGCCGGCGCACAGGTGGATGTGATCATCGGCTTCCGCTCCAAGGAGCTGGTGTTCATGGAGGACAACTTCCGCCGCAACTGCAGCAATCTGTATATCACCACCGACGACGGCACCTACGGCGAGCAGGGCTACGTGAACAAAAAGCTGGAGCAGCTGCTCCAGGCCGGCAATCAGTACGACGTGGTCATCGCCATCGGCCCCGTGCCCATGATGCGCGCCGTCTGCCAGACCACCCTGCCCTATCAGCTGAAGACCATCGTCTCCCTCAACCCCATCATGGTGGATGGCACCGGCATGTGCGGCTGCTGCCGCTGCAAGGTGGACGGGCAGATCAAATTCGCCTGCGTGGACGGGCCGGACTTTGACGGCCACAAGGTGGATTTCGACGAGCTGATGATCCGCACCGCCGTCTACCGCACCCAGGAGGCGGACGCCACCGAGCGCCATCTGTGCAATCTGCAGCGGATGGCCGACGAACTCAAAGAGAAGAAAGGAGGCGCTCAGTAATGGCTGTGAACAACGCGCCCCGCACCCCCATGCCCGAACAGCCCCCTCAGCAGCGCGTCCACAATTTCAACGAGGTCGCGCTGGGCTTTACCGAAGAGCAGGCCAAGCAGGAGGCCTCCCGCTGCCTGCACTGCGCCAACCCCATGTGCGTGCAGGGCTGCCCGGTCAATGTGCGCATTCCGGAATTCATCGCCAAGGTGTCCGAGGGCGACTTCGAGGGTGCCTACCAGGTCATCACCGATACCAACGGCCTGCCCGCCATCACCGGCCGCGTCTGCCCCCAGGAGCGCCAGTGCGAGGCCAAGTGCGTGCGGGGCATCAAGGGCGAGCCCGTGGCCATCGGCCGGCTGGAGCGGTTTGTGGCCGACTGGCACATGGCTCACGCCACCCAGCACGCCAGCCCGGCCTACCCCATGAACTACCGCCACGTGGCCATCATCGGCTCCGGCCCGGCGGCCCTGGCCTGCGCCTATGATCTGGCCAACTGGGGCTACGGCGTCACCATCTTCGAGGCCTTCCACACCGTGGGCGGCGTGCTGGTGTACGGCATCCCCGAGTTCCGCCTGCCCAAGGCCATCGTCCGCCGCACCATGGATGAACTGCGCTCCCTGGGCGTACAGGTCCACACCGATATGGTCATCGGCCGGGTGTATACCCTGGAAGAGCTCTTCCAGCAGGGCTTTGACGCCATTTTCCTGGCCACCGGCGCCGGCCTGCCCAAATTCATGAACATCCCCGGCGAGGAGCTGGCCGGTGTGTTCTCCGCCAACGAATACCTCACCCGCATCAACCTGATGCACGCCTGGGACGAGAATTACGACACCCCCATCGTCAACAGCCATACCGTGGCGGTGGTGGGCGGCGGCAATGTGGCCATGGACGCCGCCCGCTGCGCCCGGCGCATGGGAGCCCATGTCCACGTCATCTACCGCCGCAGCGAGGCGGAGATGCCCGCCCGGGCGGAGGAGGTTCACCACGCCATGGACGAGGGCATTGAGTTCCACTTCCTCACCAACCCCACCGCCATCATTGACGACCGCCACGGCAATGTGTGCGGCCTGGCCTGCGTGAAGATGGCCCTGAGCGAGGAGGAGGACGAGCGCGGCCGCCGCAACCCGGTGGTCGTCCCCAATTCCAACTTCACCATGGATGTGGACACCGTCATCATGGCTCTGGGCACCAGCCCCAACCCCCTGATCCGCATGGCAGACCCCGATCTGAAGGTGAACGCCCGGGGCTGCTTTGTGGTGGACGAGGAGACCATGCAGACCAGCAAGGAAAACGTGTACGCCGGCGGGGACGCCGTCACCGGCGCCGCCACCGTCATCCTGGCCATGGGCGCCGGCAAGCGGGCCGCCAAAGCCATTGACGAAAAGCTGGACGGGAACAACTAAGTGTGATAAAATAGCGGGCAAGCCTGCGGCTTGCCCGCTGTTTTGTTATTGTCCCCGAACTTCTCAGAAAGGCTGATTTCATGCTGTATATTATCTTGTTTGTCATCCTGGTTATTGCCGACCAGGTGGTGAAATTCTGGGTCCGGGCCAACATCCCCCTGGGGGAATCCATCCCCTTTCTCCCCCACATCATGGACCTGACCTACACCCAGAACACCGGGGCGGCCTTCTCCATCCTCCGGGAGCACACCTGGCTGCTCACCCTGCTGTCCGCCGTGCTGGTGGTCATTGTGGCCCTGCTGGTCGCCAGACGGTTTATCACCGGGCGGCTGGGGCTTGTGGCCGCCACCCTGGTGCTGGCCGGGGGCATCGGAAACCTGATCGACCGGGTTGCCCTGGGCTATGTGACCGATATGTTCCAGACCACGTTCATGGACTTCGCCGTTTTCAATGTGGCGGACAGCTGTCTCACCATCGGCGTGGTCCTGCTGGTCATCTATGTGCTGTTCTGCTATGACAAGCTCCACAAGAAGGAGGCGGCCGGAGACCATGACGACACAGCCGAGCTTCCCCCTGATCGTCCCTGAGGTCGGCCGGGCGGACGCGGTGCTCTCCGCCGCCCTGGACGGGGTCACCCGTTCGGCCGCCCAGCGCTGGCTGGAAGAGGGCCGGGTCACCCTGGGCGGGGTCCCGGTGAAAAAGAACGCCCGGCTTCAGCCAGGCCAGGAGCTGTTGATCTCTCCCCCCCAGCCCCAGGAGCTGGACACCGTCCCCCAGGACATCCCCCTGGACGTGGTATACGAGGATGAGGACGTCATCGTCGTCAACAAGCCGGTGGGTATGGTGGTCCACCCCGCGCCGGGGCATCCCGACGGCACGCTGGTCAACGCGCTGCTGTACCACTGCAAAGAGTCCCTGTCCGGCATCAACGGGCAGCTGCGCCCCGGCATTGTCCACCGCATTGACCGGGACACCTCCGGCCTGCTCATCGCGGCCAAGAACGACCGGGCTCATCTGGCCCTGGCGGCGCAGCTTCAGGATCACTCCCTGTTCCGCCTGTACCACGCGGTGGTGCTGGGGGGCTTCCGGGAGGATTCCGGCACGGTGGACGCCCCCATTGCCCGCCACCCCACCGACCGCAAGCGGATGGCGGTCTGCCGCCCCGGGGAGGGCCGGGAGGCGATCACCCACTATCAGGTGGTGGACAGCCACGACGGCTACACCCACCTCACCTGCCGGCTGGAGACCGGGCGCACCCATCAGATCCGGGTCCACATGGCCCACATCGGACACCCCCTGCTGGGGGACCCGGTATACGGTCCCCAGCGCCCCTTTCCCGGCCTGGCGGGCCAGTGCCTCCACGCCGCCCAGCTCACCTTCACCCACCCGGCCACCGGGGAGCGCATGACCGTGGAGGCCCCTCTGCCCAACTGGTTTCAAAGGGTTCTGAACAGATTGAAGCTGGACTGACCCGCCCCCGCCGTCGGAAAGGAGTGTATCAGATGAACGCGTTGGTCCTGCTGGCCGGCTGCGGCCTGGGGGATGGCTCCTGCGTCGAGGAGGTCATTCTGACCTACACGGTGCTGGACAAATACGGCCATTCCTATGCCATCGCCGCCGTGGACATGGATGTCCCTTCCGTGGACCACCGGACCGAGGCCCCCGGCCCGGAGCGCAACGTCCTCACAGAGTCCGCCCGCATCGGCCGGGGCCGTATCCAGGAGCTGTCCGCCTTGGACTTGGAGCCATTTGACGCCCTGCTCCTCCCCGGCGGCATCGGCCTGATCTCCAACTACCGGCACTGTCCCCAGGTGCTGTCCTGCCTGGACCACTTTCTCCGGAGGGGGAAGCCCATCGGCGCCATGTGCGCGGGCATCGACTTTCTCCGCATGACCATCGGCCGGGACCTGTTGTTGGAGGAAGCCGCCCAACTCTCCCCGCGGGGCTTCTGCCGGGACGCGGAAAAAAACATCTATTACACCCCCGCCTTTCGGAAGAGCCAGAGCTGCTATGACGTGCTGCTGGGCATTGACGGGATGGTTTCCGCCATGGCGTCCCTCCGGCCCTGAGCCCCTGTTCCCGCGCTGAATTTGCCCCGATCGAAAAAATTCCCGGGAACGCCCCGGGAATTTTGCTCTCCAGGCATAACCCGGCCCGTTCCCAGGCAAACTAACCCATCCATGGACGGCCCCTGGCCGTCCGCGACGAAAGGACTGATTTTTATGAATCCTCGGAAGGCAGCCATCATCGGCTGTGGTTTTGTGGGCTCGTCCATCGCCTTTTCCCTCATCCAGAGGGGTCTGTTCAGCGAGCTGGTCCTCCTGGATGTGGACTGGGACAAGGCGGAGGGGGAGGCCATGGACCTCAGCCACGGCCTGCCCTACATTGCCGCCATGGACGTGTACGCCGGCACCTATGACGACGTGGCCGACTGCGCCCTGATTATCCTCACCGCCGGAGCCAGCCAGAAGCCGGGCGAGACCCGGCTGGAACTCATCGGCAAAAATGTGTCCATCCTGCGCTCCATCCTTCCCCAGATCACCGCCCGGCCCTTTGAGGGCATTCTCCTCCTGGTCTCCAATCCCGTGGATGTGCTCACCTATGCCGCCTGGCGCCTGTCCGGCTATCCCGCCCACCGGGTGATGGGCTCGGGCACCGTGCTGGACACCGCCCGGCTGAAGTATCTGCTGGGGGAGCAGCTCCGGGTGGACAGCCGCAGCATCCACGCCGGCATCATGGGCGAGCACGGCGACAGCGAGCTGGCCGTCTGGAGCGGCGCCAACGTCACCGGGATCCCCCTGTCCCACTTCTGGGAGCTCCAGGGCCTGCGGGACTACGACGCTGCCACCGGGCAGCTGTACGAGTCCGTCCGGGACAGCGCCTATGAGATCATCCACCGCAAGGGCGCCACCTATTACGGCATCGCCATGGCGGTGGGGCGCATCGCGGAGTGCATCCTCAGGGATGAGCGGGCCGTGCTGCCGGTATCGGTGGTGCTGGGCGGGCAGTACGGGCTGCAGGGGCTGAGCCTGAGCATCCCGTCCATCGTGGGCCGCCGGGGCGTGGAGCGGATTCTGGAGATCCCCCTGGACCCCGGGGAGCGCCAGGCGCTGTCCCACTCCGCGCAGCAGCTGCTGGAGGTCATCGCCGCCCTGGATCTGCCGTGAGCCATGCAAAAAACCAGGCCGCCTGCGCTTGCAGGCGGCCTGGCACCGTCTTTGGGACAACTTTTTACTTGATGGGCTCGCCGGCGGCCTTCTTGGCCTCGATCTCGCGCAGCGCGTCCTTGTAGGACAGGTTGACCCGTCCCTTCTCGTCAATGTCGGTGACCTTGACCCAGATCATATCGCCGATGTTCACCACGTCCTCCACCTTGTTCACCCGGTGGTTGGCCAGCTTGGAGATGTGCACCATGCCATCCTTGCCGGGGGCCAGCTCCACGAAGGCGCCGAACTGGAGGATGCGCACCACCTTGCCGTAGTACAGGGCGCCCACCTCGGGGACAAAGACGATGGTCTCGATCATCTTCTTGGCCGCCTCACAGGCCTCAGCATTGGGGGAGGCGATGTGGATGGTGCCGTCGTCCTCGATGTCCACGGTGGCGCCGGACTCGGCGGTAATCTTCTGGATCACGCTGCCGCCCTTGCCGATGACCTCCCGGATCTTGTCCGGGTCGATCTTCATGGTAATCATCTTGGGGGCGTACTTGGACACCTCGGGCCGGGGCTGGGCGATGCAGGGCAGCATGATCTCGTCCAGGATGGCGAACCGGGCGTCCCGGGTGATGTCCAGGGCCTCCTTGATGATGGCGTGGGACAGGCCGTCGTTCTTCAGGTCCATCTGGATGGCGGTGATGCCCTTCTTGGTGCCGGCCACCTTGAAGTCCATCTCGCCGTGGAAGTCCTCCACGCCCTGGATGTCAATGAAGGTGGTGAAGGAGCCGTCGTCGTCCTGGATCAGGCCGCAGGAGATGCCGGCCACCGGGGCCTTGATGGGCACGCCGGCGTCCATGAGGGCCAGGGTGGAGCCGCAGATGGAGCCCTGGGAGGTGGAGCCGTTGGAGGAGAGAACCTCGGAGACCACCCGGATGGCGTAGGGGAACTCGTCCACGTCGGGGAGGACGGGCAGCAGGGCCCGCTCCGCCAGGGCGCCGTGGCCGATCTCCCGGCGGCCGGGGCTGCGGGAGGGCTTGGCCTCGCCCACGGAGTAGCCGGGGAAGTTGTAGTGGTGCATGTAGCGCTTGGTCTCCTCAGGCCAGATGGTGTCCAGCTTCTGGGCGGCGGAGAGGGTGTCCAGGGTGCACACGGAGAGGACCTGGGTCTGACCGCGGGTGAAGAGGCCGGAGCCGTGGACCCGGGGCAGCACGCCCACCTCGGCGGCCAGGGGCCGGATCTCGTTCTTGGCGCGGCCGTCCACCCGGTGGCCCTCCAGGAGCCAGGCCTTGACGATCTTCTTCTGGAACTTGTAGGTGAACTCCTCCAGGTACTTGTCCATGTCGGGGTACTGCTCCAGGTACTTCTCGTGCCACTTGTCGATCATGGCGTTCCACCGGGCCTCCCGGACGTTCTTGTCGTCGGTGTCCATGGCGGCCTTGGCCTCGTCCATGAAGTTGGCCACGATGTCGTCGAACAGCTCCTGGTTGAAGTCGGCGTGCTCGTACTCGAACTTGGGCTTGCCGATCTCGGCCACGATGCCGTTGATGAACTCCACCTGCTTCTTGATCTCCTCGTGGGCCTTCACGATGCCCTCGTACATGATCTCATCGGGGATCTCGTCGGCGCCGGCCTCGATCATGACCACCTTCTCCTTGGTGGCGGCCACGGTGACGTCCATCTGGGAGCGGTGCTTCTGCTCCTGGTTGGGGTTCATCACCACCTGGCCGTCCACATAGCCCACCTCCATGCAGCCGATGGGCCCGTTCCAGGGGATATCGGAGTAGGACAGGCAGGCGGACACGCCGATCATGGCGGTGACCTCGGGAGAGCAGTCATAATCCACGCTCATCACGGTGCAGGTGACCACCACGTCGTTGCGCAGGTCGGAGGGGAACAGGGGGCGGATGGGCCGGTCAATGAGGCGGCTGGCCAGCACGGCGGGCAGAGAGGGCTGGCCCTCCCGGCGCATGAAGGAGCCGGGGATGCGGCCCACGGCGTACAGCTTCTCCTCAAAGTCCACGCTCAGAGGGAAGAAGTCGATGCCGTCCCGGGGCCGGGGGGAGGCGGTGACGGCCACCAGCACGCTGGTCTCACCATAGGTGACCATGGCGGAGGCGTTGGCCAGCTCGGCCATCTTGCCCACCTCGATGGTCAGCGGGCGGCCGGCCACAGTGGTCTCGTACTTCTTGTAGTTTGCAAATTGCTTGTGCTTGATGATGGTTGACATACGGTTCGCTCCTTTGCTCTTAGTTTTTTGCCGGAGCCAACACCCTTTAGCACTTGAACACAGGCCCCGCCTCTTGGCAAGACCCATGTTCAACTGCTAAATAAGCGGCGGCCCCGGCGGGATCTCCTGGGGTGTGGGAAGAGGGCGGCGTGAGCCTCACGCCGCCCTCTTTCGAAATTACTTTCTGATACCGAGCTTGGCGATGATGGCGCGGTAGCGCTCAATGTCCTTCTTGGCCAGATAGTCCAGCATCTTGCGCCGCTTACCGACCATCTTCAGCAGGCCGCGGCGGCTGTGGTTGTCGTGGGTGTGGATCTTCAGGTGCTCGGTGAGCTCCTGGATGCGGGCGGTGAGAATGGCGATCTGCACCTCGGGAGAGCCGGTGTCGGTCTCGTGAGTGCGGTTGGCCTCGATAACGGCCGTCTTCTGCTCTTTGCGGATCATGGTTTGGTTCCACCTTTCTGTGATTCTGCCCTGCCGCTGGGTATCGGGCGGGTGGTCACCGCGGAGACGCGGCCCTGTTCCCGAAACTAAGCCGGCGGGTATGCGTGAAATTTCACGCTCAGGTAGTATATCATAGTCTCCCACCATTGTAAAGGAATTTTTCCTTTTCCCGCAGGCTTTTTTGCCGCAAAACAAGATGTGGTGGACGGAGTGTTTCCATCCACCACATTCATGGGTTCCAGTTGTTCCAAAAAGCCCCGCAGCGTTTGCGCCCACAGGCGCGAATCAAGCGCAGTCGGTTCTCCGCCGGGGCGTATCGTCACGGCCGAGTCCGCTCCGGGCATCCTACCCCGTCCCCCCGCAGCTCAGAACTGCAGGATCCGAAGGGCCAGCAGGGCCATCACGCCGATCACCGACACCGTGGCCAGCAGCTCCGCCCACGCCAGCGCCCGGCTGCTGTGATCCCGCCGGGCCCGCGGCACAAAGGCGGGCACTGGCTCCCGCCCGTCCTCCGGCTGCTCCTGCCACACCTCTTCCTCCCGCGCGGCTTTCCACGCCGCCAGGTCAATCACATTATTCCGCCTCGCCGCGCCCGTATCCGCCGGGACCGTCTTCCGGGCGCACACCAGCTGCCGGCCGCCGCCCACAACCTGTTCCACGCCATCTCCGGACACCAGGATCTCCCGGGCAGTGATGGTATAGTATGTTGTCTTCATGGCCAGAAGCCCCCTTTTCCTTTTCTTAATCCCAGTGTCTCACAGTACGAGTCCCATAAACCGGTCTCTGTGCGCTCGAACGCTTGTTTCTATTCCTACTATAATACAAACGTTCTATTCTGTCAAGAAAAATCCGCCCGCTGCCTGGTTCACAGCGGGCGGAACAAACGTTTCTTCTTCTCAGAGATAGCTCAGGGGGTTCACGGTGGAGCCGTTCACCCGCACCTCAAAATGGCAGTGATAGCCGGTGGCGGAACCGGTCATGCCCGCCGCCGCGATGGTCTGCCCCTGGTACACCTTGTCCCCCACGCTCACCAGCAGGGAGGAGTTGTGGGCGTAATAGGTCTGCATCCCATTGTCGTGGGTGATGACCACCAGATTGCCGTAGCTGCCCTTCCAGCCGGAGTAGGTGACGGTGCCGCCGTCGGCCGCCTGGATGGCAGTGCCATAGGGACAGGCGATGTCCAGTCCCAGGTGGAAGTCATAGCTGCCGAAGATGTACCGGCCGCCATAGTAGGAGGTGATGGTGCCGTTCACCGGCCAGATGAAATAGCCGTTGGAGGCGGTGACCGGCTTGGGGGTGGTCCCCCGGTAGATGTAGGTGGTGGTGGCCTCCTGAACGGTGGTGGTCTCCAGCACGGTGCGCGCCTCTTCCACCCCGTTGAGATAGGTCACCTCGGCGCTCACCTGGGCCACGCCGTCCGTCCCCTCCTCCTTGACGGAGGTCTCCCCCTCATAGAGGTCGGGGGTGTCGATGTACTCCACAGGGCTCTCGATGGTCTCTTCATAGGTCTCGTGGTCCACCGTGCGCACGGAGAGGTAGGGGATCGCCTGCTGGATCACCAGCTTCTGGTCCACATACAGCGTGTTGGGGTCCACGTCGGGGTTGAGCTCCGCCAGCCCGGCAGGGGTCATGTCCAGGGAGTAGGCGATGGCGTTGAAGGTGTCCCCCTGCTGCACCACATATGTATTCTCCTCCACCCGGTAGCCGGTGAGGGTGTTGCGCAGGACCTCCAGGTCAAACTCCGTGTTGGACGGCACCTGCATGGGGTAAATCTCCACACGCTCCGCAAAGGAATGCTCCACGGTGTCCTCCGTGCAGTAGGGCTGGGCGATCTCTTCCAGCATCCCCTCCAGCTCCGCCTGGGTCTCGGCATAGCCGATCTCGTACCCGTCGATGGAGATGGCGTAGGCGTCCATCAGCGCGCCCACATTGTCAAACAGGGTCGCGGCCACCTCTTCCGTGTCGCTCACGTCGCCGGCGGCGGCAAAGGCAGGGGTCAGGGTGATCTCCGCGTCGTAGTCGTACTCCTCGCCCAGGATGTCCGCCACCCGCGCCTCAACGTCAGATACAATGGTGTCCAGCTCAGCCTCATCGGCGATGACGCCCACCTGCTGGCCGTCCACCTCCAGCACATAGGCCCGGGAGTACATCCCGTCGAACACCACGGCGCCGATGGCCACAGCCAGCACCGCCACGTAAAGCAGCGGGGAGACCGGATGCCTGACCACCGCCTTTCTGGCCTTTTTGAAGAAGACCCGGGATCTGTCCCTGCCTCTGGCGGCGGCAGCCCTGGTCTTGTCCCACGCGGCAGCCAGCCCGCCGCGCAACTGTTTTGCTTTTTCCTTCAGGTCATGCTGGAATTGGATCACGCATTGTCCCTCCTGCCCGGTGTCAAGTGTATGCCGCGCTGTCTGTCCCATTGGTAACAAAACAGCGTCAAAGGTTACAAAATAGTTACAGGCATATCCTACAACATTTTCCCCCTCCCCGTCAAGACCAAATCTCAGTCCCTCCCCTCCGGCAGCGCCGGAAGGGAGGGGCACATTTTGCGGTCTCGCCGGCCATCCTGGCGGTCCCCGCCACATTTTGTTGTGGATTTATGCAGATTTGCCAAATTTCCTTCACTGTTTTCTATGTTTTCGTCAACCCCCTTGACAGCCGCCCCCGGGCCATGTAAGATAATGTCGCCGCAACGTAATGGAATATTGATTTCACAGGGGCGCTGGAGGGCAACTCCGGCTGAGATGTGGGGCAAAGTGCAGCCCCCAGTCCCTCGACCTGATCCGGATAATGCCGGCGTAGGAAGTGAAGGTGCCCGGGGGTGGGCCGGGTTCGTTTCTTTCGTGTACCGCATTGCATCCGATTGCATTGCGGTATACTTATTTGAAAGGAAGAATCCAACTATGCAACGCAGTCACATGACCATCCGGGCGCTGTGTGAGGCCGCCATCCTCATCGCCCTGGCCTTGATCCTGGGCCTGTTCAAATTCAACGAACTGCCCCAGGGCGGCTCCATCTCCTTCGAGATGCTGCCCCTGTTCATCCTCATCACCCGCTGGGGCCCCGGCTGGGGCCTGATCGGCTGCTTCGCCTTCGGCATTCTCCAGGTGTTCGTCCAGGGCGCGGTGAGCTTCGGCTGGGTGTCCATTCTGCTGGACTATGTGGTGGCCTTTGGCGTCATCGGCCTGGGCGGCTTTTTCCGGGGCAAGATTTTCGCCGCCTCGGTGGTGGGCGCCGTGTGCCGCTTCATTGTCCACTTCATCAGCGGCATCACGGTGTACAAGATCCTGGCGCCCACTTCCCTGTTTGGCCTGACCTTTATCAACCCCTGGATCTACTCCCTGGTGTACAACGGCTGGTATAATGTCATCGACCTGATCCTGTGCGTGGTGATCTTCGCCCTGCTGCTGCGCACCCCGGTGCGCAAGTACCTCAAGGGTGAGGATCTGCGGGCGGTCAGAGCATAACAAACAGGAGGGTTTCCCGTGGGCAAATTCGACGGCGTGCTGTTCTTCAGCGACTATGACGACACCTTATATAACCTGCAGCACACCGTCTCCCGGGAAAACCACGCCGCCATCCGCTACTTCACCCAGGAGGGCGGCCGGTTCTCCGTGGCCACCGGCCGGGCCCACCGCACCTTCACCCCCCAGATTCAAAAGGAGGGGTTGGAGCTCAACGCCCCGGTGGTGCTGTCCAACGGGGCGGCCATCTACGACTACGCCGCGGACCGGTATCTGGTGCGCACCCACCTGTGCCCGGAGACGCCGGAACGCATGACCCGGCTGTGCCGGGACTTCCCCGATCTGGCCTTTGAGGCCTATCACGGGGAGGATGTGTACGTACACAACCCCAATGTGGTCACCATGAAGCACCTGGAGCGGGTGAACGTCCCCTATACCCTGTGCCCCATCGGGGAGATGCCCGCCCCCTGGAACAAGGTGATCATGGAGCAGGACGAGCCCTATCTACGGCAGATCCAGTCCTATATCCTGGCGCGCTGGGGCGGGGACTACGAGGCCATCTTCTCCAACCGCTACCTGCTGGAGCTGACGGAAAAGGGCAGCGACAAGGGGCAGATGGTGGCCCGGGTGGCCCGGCTGCTGGACATTGCCCCGGAAAACCTCTACTGTATCGGGGACAACCAGAATGATCTGCCCATGCTGGCCCTGTCCGCCATCCCCTTCGCCCCGGCCAACTGCGCCGATGAGGTGCGGGCCTCCGGCGCGCGCATTCTGGGCCACTGCGACCAGCACGCCGTGGCCCAGGCCATTGAGATTCTGGATAAGCGCTACTGACAATAAATATCCCCCGGCATAGCCGGGGGTATTTCATATACGGGCAAAGCCCTATGTTACTAGCACACGTGTCTCGTCACGCAAATACGGTCTGCCAGCCGC
>CALWXH010000044.1 GCA_944385465.1 uncultured Oscillospiraceae bacterium
CGGTCTCTTTCCGGCGTCCTGCATCGACACGTATCCCACGCCCGGCGGCCCCCGGCCTTTTGCCGACCTGACTTGCCGCACTTCTGCGCCGCCTATGGGCGCCTGGTCTTGGTGTTCAAGCCTTCGGTCTGCACCCCTAACGGCGCACACGCCGAAGTGCCTCGCCATTCCAGGCGGCCCGGGGGGTGCGATAGCCAAAGCATACGGATGCACAAGGCCGGAGGCCGCCGGGGGAAGCTGTGCAACCGCGAGTTTAGGACGCCGGAAGGCGAGCTGGGCACTGCTACTGACGCCCCCGTAGCCCTTTCGGGGGTTCTTAGGGGGTGGAAAGCCTTGAGAGCGGGCCGCCCTTTGGCCGCTCGAACCGGCTTTTCACCCCCTAAGCGTGTCTTTGGTTTCTTTCTGCACGAGCAGAAAGAAACTCGCCCTCAGGCGAAACCTGTAGAATGTCCGCCGGTGCGAGAACCGGCAAATTGCGGGGCTTGCCGGAACCTCCGGCAAAAGGGAACCCGGCAAACGAAAAGTGCCCGCCCTGGGGGCGCCTCCCCAAACCCAGGGACGGGCACAATTTCCAGACATCCATTCAGAAAAGGGGGATCCCCTTGACAAAGACCATCCTGAAGCGCCTGGGGCTGCTGGTGGTCACCCTGCTGCTGGTGACCTTCCTGGCCTTTGTGGCCTTTTCCATCCTCCCGGGGGATCCCACCAACTCCATCCTGGGGCTCAACGCCACCCAGGAGCAGGTGGATGCCCTGCGGGCCCAGCTGGGGCTGGATCTGCCCCTGTGGCAGCGGTATCTCAACTGGCTGGGCGGGCTGTTCACCGGCAACCTGGGGATCTCCTACAACTACGACATGCCGGTGGGGCAGCTGCTGGCCGGCCGGGTGGGGGTGACCGCCGCCCTGGCGGGGCTGTCCTTTGTGCTCATCGTGGTCATCTCCATCCCCCTGGGCATCCTGTGTGCCCGGTATGAGGGCGGGGTTCTGGACCGGGCGCTGACGGTGCTCAACCAGATCACCATGTCCATCCCCAATTTCCTGCTGGGCTTCCTGCTCACCTTCCTGTTCAGCCTGGTGCTGCGCTGGTTCACCGTGGGCAGCTTCAGCGCCGCCACCGCCCAGGGGTTCTGGGACTGGCTGAGCTATCTGTTCTTCCCGGCCCTGGCCATCGCCCTGCCCAAGTCGGCCATGACGGTGAAGATGCTCCGGGGCTCCATCCTGGGGGAGATGAGGGAGGACTACATCCGCACCGCCTACAGCAAGGGCAACTCCAAGGGGGCGGTGCTGTGGCGCTTTGCCCTGCGCAACGCCATGATCCCAGTGATCACCTTCCTGGCCATGACCATCGCCGATGTGGTGGCCGGCTCCATCGTGGTAGAGCAGGTGTTCGCCGTGCAGGGGATCGGCCAGATGCTGGTCACCTCCATCGGCAACCGGGACTACCCGGTGGTGCAGGCCATCGTGGCCTTCATCGCCCTCATTGTGGTGGTGTGCAACTTCGCCGCCGACGGACTGTACCGGGTGATGGACCCCCGGCTGAGACAGAGGTGAGGGCCATGAGAAAACGCAAGAACTGGTATTTTGTCCTGGGGCTGATCCTCACCGCGCTCAGCGTGGGCTACAGCGCCCTGGGCCTGTTTTGGACCCCCTACTCCTCCACCGCCATGGTGGGGGCGGACCGGTACGCCCTGCCCTCCCTGGCCCACCCCTTCGGCTGCGACCACATGGGGCGGGACGTGTTCTCCCGCACCCTGGAGGGGGCCAGCGCCACCCTCACCATCGCCCTGGCGGTGATCGTCATCGGCTTTATGGCGGGGCTGGTCATCGGCGCGCTGTGCGGCTACTATGGCGGGGCGGCGGACGCGGTGGTCATGCGCATCTGCGACGCCATCGCCGCCTTCCCCAGCGTGCTGCTGGGGCTGGTCATCCTGGCCCTCACCGGGCCGGGGAAGTACAACGTCATCCTGGCCCTGGGCATCCTGTTCATCCCCAGCTTTGCCCGGCTGGTGCGGGGGGAGTTCCTGAAATACCGGGACCGGGATTTTGTCAGGGCCGCCCGGCTCATGGGGGTGTCCCCTTTGCGGATCCTGTTCTCCCACATCCTGCCCAACACCTGGCCGGTGCTGCTGAGCGGGCTGACCATCGGCTTCAACAACGCGGTGCTGGCCGAGGCGTCCATGAGCTATCTGGGCATCGGCGTGGGGCCGGGGGACACCAGCCTGGGCCGCATGATCAGCGAGGCCCAGAGCTACTTCACCACCGCCCCCTGGCTGGTGCTGTTCCCCGCCCTGGTGACGGTGCTGCTCATCTTGGGGGCAGGCATGCTGGGCGAGGGCATCCGGGAAAGGCTGGGTGAGGACTGATGCTGCTGCACGTGGAACATCTGAAGGTCACCTTCCATGACCGGAGCAGCCTGTTTGACGCGGTGGAGGACTTCTCCCTCCAGATGGAGGAGGGGGAGGTGGTGGGCATCGTGGGGGAGTCGGGCTCCGGCAAATCCATGACCGCCCACGCCCTCATGGGGCTCATCCCCCGCGCCAAGGCGGACATCTCGGGCAAGGCCCTGTTCCGGGGGGCCGACCTGCTGGCCATGAGCCGCGCCCAGCTGCGGCAGGTCCAGGGCCGGGAGCTGTCCATCATCTTTCAGGAGCCCATGACCAGCCTGAACCCCACCATGCGCATCGGCCGCCAGGTGGAGGACGCCCTGCGGGTACACACCAAGCTGGGGGCGGGGGAGCGGAGGGCCAGGGCCCTGGAGGCCATGGCCCTGGCGGGGCTGAGCGACCCGGAAAAGCTCTACCGCTGCTATCCCCACCAGCTGTCCGGCGGCATGCGCCAGCGGGTGATGATCGCCGCCGCCCTGGTGCTGCGGCCCCGGCTGCTCATCGCCGACGAGCCCACCACCGCCCTGGACGTGACCATCCAGGCCCAGATCCTGGACACCCTGAAGGACATCAACCGAACAGAGGGCACCGCCATCCTCTTCATCTCCCACGACCTGGGGGTGGTGAAGGCCCTGTGCCAGCGGGTGGTGGTGATGCGCCACGGCCTCATCGTGGAGGAGGGGCCGGCGGACCAGGTATTCTATCATCCCCGGGAGGGGTACACCCGGCAGCTCATCGCCGCCCGGCCCACCCGGAAAAAGCTGAGAGGGGGCGGGGAAGATGGCTGAGCCCATTGTGAACATCCGGCATCTCAACAGCTGGTACGGCAAAGGGAAGGAGCGCCGGCAGGTGCTCCGGGACGTGTCCCTCACCCTGGCGGCGGGGGAGACCCTGGGCATCGTGGGGGAGTCCGGCTCGGGCAAGACCACCCTGGCCAAATGCGTGCTGGGCATGGTTACCGACTACCAGGGGACCCTCCAGGTGAACAGTCCCCGGCCCCAGATGGTATTCCAGGACCCCTACGGCTCCCTGAACCCTGCCCGCACCGTGGGCTGGTTTTTGGAGGAGGCCCTGCGGGCCTCCGGCGTGGGGGACAGGGGGGAGCGCAGGGCCCGGGCCCTGGACATGCTCACCCAGGTGGGGCTGACCGGGGAGCACTACGGCAGAAGGCCCGGCCAGCTGTCCGGCGGGCAGCGCCAGCGGGTGTCCATCGCCGCCGCCCTCATCCAGGGCAGCAAGCTCATCGTGCTGGACGAGCCGGTGTCCGCCCTGGACGTCACCCTCCAGGCCCAGATCCTCCAGCTGCTGGCCGACCTGCGGGCGCGCTATCAGCTGTCCTACCTGTTCATCTCCCACGATCTGGCGGTGGTGTACCAGCTGTGCGACCGGGTGTGCGTGCTCTACCACGGCCAGGTTGTAGAGGAGGGCGGCCTGGACACGGTATACGACCACCCCCGGCACGACTACACGAAAAAGCTGCTGGCCGCCTCGCTGGCCCTGGACTGAGGGAGGAGGGTGCCCCGTGAAATATATGTCCTTCAACTCCTCGTGCAGCTACTGCTGCCTGGCCAACCTGCTGGAGGGGTACGGCGTGGACAGGGAGGACCGGGAACTGGCTCTGGATATGGACCTGCCCTGGTTGTTCTCCTATGATCCGGAGGGGAGGACGTTCCTGGCCGGGGCGATGCTCCAGGGGAAGGCGTGGTTTGACTGCTGTCTCGGGCCGCTGGGCTTCGCCTTTGTGGAAGAATGGGTGGCCCGGGACGCCGTACCCGCCTATTTGGAGGCACATGTCCCCTGCATGGTGGGGATCAAAACGGCGGCCTGGAAGCATGCCGTGGTGTATACGGGACGGGGAGAGGACGGACAACTGTCCTTCCTCAACCCCCACCGGCGGGCGGACGGGGAGCCGGACCGCCTCAGCTTCACCGACGAGGCGCTCCTGGCGGCGCTGGAAGCGCAGAACGCCGTGGGCTGCTTGCGCCGGATGGAGCGGCCCCGCCCGGCGGATCGGAGGGACCTGGAGGCCTCGCTGAATTGCCTGGAAGCATACCGGCGGGCGGTGACGGATTTCTGCGGCCGGGAGCGGACAGAGCAGGAGATCAGGGAGGCGGTCAACCCCCTGTTCCGGCCGCTGGCGGTGGATGCCTTGGCCATGATGGAACTGGCCGGGGAGGGGGCGCTGGCGGATACCTTGCGGGAGTTTCAGAGGCAGGCCATGGCTCTGTTCCGAGCCGGGGCCTGCCTCCCGGCAGAGTTGATCGATCTGGAGCTGTTTGCCCGGGCGGTGGACGGCCTCCGGGCGGGAGTGGAGAGGCGGCTGGCCCGGCAGGGCTGAAGCCGCCCCTTTGCTTTTCGTGACCTGGTCACGGACGGCGGGGCGGGGTCGGGGTATACTAAGAAAAATCAGACCTCCGCGGTTCCCCTGGGGAAGGCCGGGGAGCCGGGGAAGAAGGAGCAATCACCATGGAGCATATCTACGACATGATCATCATCGGCGGCGGCCCCGGCGGGTACACCGCCGCCCTGTACGCCGCCCGGGCCGGTTTGGACAGCGTGGTACTGGAGGCCCTGGTTCCCGGCGGCCAGATGGCCCAGGCCCATCAGATTGACAACTATCCAGGCTTTGAGGAGGGGGTCGCCGGGTACGCTCTGGCCGACAAGATGCGGCAGGAGGCCGAGCGGTTCGGCGCCCGCACCGTCCTCACCCAGGTGACGGGGGTGGACCTGGCCGCGGATCCCAAGGTGGTGGAGACGGATGGAGGGACCTATTACGCGAAAACCGTTGCCCTGGCCACCGGGGCCAGCCCCCGCCAGCTGGGGGTGCCCGGGGAGCGGGAGCTCACCGGCCGGGGGGTGCACTACTGCGCCGACTGCGACGGGATGTTCTACAAGGAGAAAACCGTCGTGGTGGTGGGGGGCGGCAACACCGCCGCCCAGGACGCCGCCCTGCTCAGCCGCGTCGCCCGGAAGGTGATCCTGGTCCATCGACGGGACACCCTGCGGGCCACGCAGATCTACCATCGGCCCCTGATGGAGGCGGACAACGTGGAGTTTCGCTGGAACAGCGTGGTGGAGGGATTCGCGCGGGCGGAGAGCGGCGCCCTCACCGGGGTGCGCCTGCGGGACGTGAACACCGGAGCGCAGTCCATGGCAGACTGCGATGGGGTGTTCGTCAGCATCGGCCGTAAGCCCGCCTCCGGCCTGGTCCAGGGCCAGATGGAGCTGGACGAGGGCGGTTATGTGGTGGCTGGCGAGGACACCCGCACCAGCCTGCCCGGGGTATATGCCGTGGGGGACGTGCGCACCAAGCAGGTGCGCCAGGTGGTGACCGCGGTGTCCGACGGCGCCGCGGCGGTCCACGCGGCGGAAGAGTACCTGGGCCAGGGGAGGGGCTGAGATGGGACGGGGAAAACGATGGCTCCGGGCGGCGCTGTTCTTTGCCGGCGGGGCGCTGGCCGGCCTGGCCTGGTACCAGTTTTTCGGTTGTAACGGCAGCTGTGTCATCTCCTCCAGCCCATTGCGCTCCATGCTCTACCTGGGTGTGGTGGGCTGGCTGCTGGGGGTGGCCGTGGGCATGAGCATCGACCTGGTGCTCCGGGGGGCGGTGTTCCTCTGGCGGCAGCACTCCCGGAAGTGGACAAAATTCAAGGTGATATGACAGAATAAATATCCCCCGGCTATGCCGGGGGATATTTATTGCAATGGTATATGACAGCACTGCAAAGCTGCAAAAGCCAAACAAAAAGCAGGCGAAATTTCTCGGTCGAGTGTGTTTATAATGACGGAGGAAATGGGCACGGACTGGTATAGTAAAACGGTATCATCCCGGGAGCACATACAAAAAAGGGAGGAAATGATAGGAACGAACCCTTGTCTACCCCCTATTCTCAACGTCCGAAACTGAGCAGAAAAGTAAAAAGCGGTTGGATTGTGGCAGTGGTACTGTTCCTTGTCATCATGGTAATTCCCACCTCTGCGCTGTTTACCGCCCAGATCAAGCTGAGCATCGCGATTACAGCCGCTGTGATGTGTGGCTTCGCCTTTGGGAGCTGTCATTGGCGGAGCAAATTTCACCGGTCCCACCGATGCCATGAACAAGACAGATCTGACCGCTCTGCCCCGATTCCAGCTCTATCACTTGACAGGGGATGTGTGCGAGCAGTATAATCTCTACGAGCGAGAGCCGGAGATTGCCGAGCGTCTGCGGCAGAAGCTGATGCGGTATATCGAGGACGGACGCTCCACTCCCGGGGCCAGGCAGCAGAACTACAATGGAGAAAACTGCTGGGAAGAGGTTGCCTGGTGGATTCGGGGTGAGGATGTCCGAATTGACTTGAAACTCTAAAGATAACTGATAAGCGCCCTGAAAGCTGGACCGCTGAGATACGAAAATGAAGTGGCGGCCGGATTTTGGGGCACTTATCTTTAAAAGAGACAGCTGCTCTGGGTCGGGGGCCTGGCACACTGCATAGGAGGGATTCACATGCCGCCGTTGAGTTTGCTGATTAAGCCGGCATCCGGGAGTTGCGACCTCCGGTGCCAGTACTGCTTTTACGCGGATGAGATGAAACACCGGAATATCCCCAATTACGGGGTGATGTCGGTGGAGACGCTGGAGATTCTGGTGCGCAGAAGCTTAGAGGAAGCTGAGGGGATGGTTACCTTTGGATTCCAGGGAGGGGAACCCACCTTGGCCGGATTGGAGTTTTATGAGACATTCTGCCGGCTTGTCAGAACCTGCAACCAAAAAAATCTGCCGATTCAAATCGCGATCCAGACCAATGGAATGAGGATTGACAGACAGTGGGCTGAATTTTTGGCCCGGGAGCGATTTTTGGTGGGCCTGTCCCTGGATGGACCTCGGTCTGTTCACGACCGCTGTCGGGTGGATGTCCGAGGGGAGGGAACCTTTAAGCGGGTGTTGGAGGCGGCCGGCCTGCTGGAGCAGGCCGGGGCGGAGTTCAATATTCTGACGGTTCTCACGGAGCAGGGGGCAAGAGAGATCGGCCGGATCTACAATTTCCTGGTGTCCAGAGGATATCTCTACCAACAGTACATCCCCTGTCTGGCGCCCCTGGACGGCGGTGGCGACGGGTATGCCTTGCGTGCGGAAACCTATGGACAGGCACTGAAGGAGCTGTTTGACCTCTGGTTTGCTGATTACCGCCGGGGAGTCAAGGTGTATAACCGATATTTTGAAAATCTGGTGGGTATACTGGCGGGCTACCAGCCGGAGAGCTGTGATATGCGGGGCCGGTGCTCTCTGCAATATGTGGTAGAGGCGGACGGGAGCGTATATCCCTGCGATTTCTATGTGCTGGATCAATACCGGATGGGCAGCGTCGTGGACCACTCCTTTGCCCAGCTGGCCTCCAGCCCGGCGGCGGTGCGATTTTTGGAGGAATCCCGCGCCCAGCCGAAGCAGTGCGACAGCTGCCGCTGGAGATCGCTCTGCCGGGGTGGCTGCCGCAGAAACCGGCCTTGGGAGAACGGGGAACTGGGATTGAACCAATTCTGCGAGGCATACCAGACCTTTTATGCATATGCAGGTGAGCGACTTATGAGTCTTGCACAGAGTGTCCGAAGATAGAGCCAAATTCATAGTCTCTGCTGCGAGGGAGCGGTGTCCACCGTTTTCGCTGGGGGGTTTTTGAAGATATGTTCTTCTTTTGGCGGCAGCACTCCCGGAAGTGGACAAAATTCAAAGTGATATGACAGACACATCCCCGCAATCTCACAGCAGATTACGGGGATGCATTGTTGTTAGAGGTACTGACAAAACAGCCCGTCCCGGGTGGAGTACCAGTACAGGATGCCGTGCCTGTGCCGGGGCAGGCGCAGCTGGAAGTCCCACTCGGGGTAGTGCTTGGTCAACTGTACGCTCTCGCCGGTGGCAAAGGCGGTGAAGGAGAGATAGCAGTCTTTGGTCATGGGGTGATCGGAGGTGAGATACCACTCATCCTCCACGGCCTGCACGGCCAATCGGTGCGCCTCGTCCGCTTTTTGCGCAGGCAATGGGGCAAGGGGCTTCCCGCAGCAGCTCACCTGGGTATTGCCGGTGGAAGAGGAGATGCTGCCGCAGTGGGGACAGACAAAGAAGCGGATGTGTTTCATGTTTCCTGGGACCTGGGAATTGTCCGGCAGCTCCCCGGCCAGCAGGCAGTCCGTTTCGATCTCCAGCACCCGGGCCAGGACAGGCAGCAGGGACACATCCGGCGCACCGCCGCCCGTCTCCCATTTGGACACGGTCTTCGGACTGACCCCGATGGCCTGCGCCAGCCGGGCCTGGGTCAGCTGCTTTGCCTGCCGCAAATGGCGGATGAGTCCGCCGGTTTTTCCGCAGTCCATGGTTCACCTCCTGTTGAATAGGCAAAAACACAGCCGCAGGCCTCATGGGGGGAAATCCCATACGGCCTGCGGCCTGTTTTTGAGGATGGGGTTATGATAACCCAGCCAGAGGGAAAAAGCAATCCACGATGCGTGGAGTTTTCCTCACTGGATGGATACCACCTCGTACCCCGCCTCGGTGATGGCTTCCCGGATGGCGTCGTCGGACACGTCGCCGGTGACGGTGGCGGTCTTGGACTCCAGATCCACCTCGGCGGTGACGCCGGGCAGGCCGTTCAGGGCCTTGGACACGTGCTTGACGCAGTTCTGGCACATCATGCCCTCCACAATGACTTTCTTGACCATGACAGTTTCTTCTCCTTTCGTATTGGAGACGGCGCAGCCGTCGGATTCACAGGTTGACTGGGGAATGGCGCATCCATCCGGCTCCTCACAGGGGCAGGGGGGCTGGACGCTGGGTTTGAAGAACCGCAGCCGCAGGGCGTTGGTCACCACGCACACCGAGCTGAGGCTCATGGCGGCGGCGGCGAACATGGGGGAGAGCTGCAGGTGGAACAGGGGATAGAACACCCCAGCGGCCACGGGGATGCAGATGATGTTGTAGAAGAAGGCCCAGAACAGGTTCTGCTTGATGTTGCGGATGGTGGCCCGGGACAGCTCCACCGCCGTCACCGCGTCCATGAGGTCGCTCTTCATCAGCACGATGTCCGCCGACTCGATGGCCACGTCGGTGCCCGCGCCGATGGCCAGCCCCACGTCCGCCCGGGCCAGGGCGGGGGCGTCGTTGATGCCGTCGCCCACCATGGCCACCTTCTCTCCCTGGGCCTGGAGGGCGGCCACCTGCCGCTCCTTGTCGGCGGGGAGCACCTCGGCGATGACCTGGGTGAGGCCCAGCTCCCGGCCGATGGCGTCGGCGGTGCGCCGGTTGTCCCCGGTGAGCATCACCACTTTGATGCCCAGCTTCTGGAAGCCCTCAATGGCGGCTTTGCTGGTGGGCTTCACCGTGTCCGCCACGGCGATGATGCCCACGGGGGCGCCGTCCTGGACAAAGCACAGGGGGGTCTTGCCCTGCTGGGCCAGCTGATCGGCCACGGCCTGGTGTTCGCCCAGGCTCACCCCGGCGTCGGCGAGCATGGCGGCGTTGCCCGCCAGGTAGTGCCCGCCCTGGATGTCCCCCGCCACCCCCTTGCCGTGGACGGCCCGGAAGCCGGTGACGGGGACCAGGGGGATGTTCCGCCGCTGGGCTTCCTCCACAATGGCGGCGCCCAGGGGGTGCTCCGAGGGCTTCTCCAGGCTGGCGGCCACACACAGCAGCTCCTCCGCCGTGGTGTCCCCCAGAGGGTGCAGGTCGGTGACTCTGGGCTTGCCCTCGGTGACGGTGCCCGTCTTGTCCAGCACCACGGTGGTCACCGAGCGCAGGGTCTCCAGCCCCTCGGCGGACTTGATGAGGATGCCCCGCTCCGCCCCCTTGCCGGTGCCCACCATGATGGCCACGGGGGTGGCCAGCCCCAGGGCGCAGGGGCAGGAGATGACCAGCACCGCCACGCCGGAGGTGAGGGCCTGCTCCACGCTGTGGCCGGTGAGCAGCCAGACGGCGGCGGTGAGCAGGGCGATGCCCATGACCACGGGGACGAACACGCCGGCCACCTTGTCCGCCAGCTTGGCGATGGGCGCCTTGGAGGAGGCGGCCTCATCCACCAGGCGGATCATCTGGGCCAGGGTGGTGTTCTCCCCCACCCGGGTGGCCCGGAGGGTGAGGGCGCCGGAGCGGTTGATGGAGGCGGAGATCACCGTGTCCCCCGGGCCCTTGTCCACCGGGAGGGACTCGCCGGTGAGGGCGGACTCGTCCACGCTGGACTCCCCCTCCACCACCACGCCGTCCACCGGGACGCTGCCGCCGGGCCGCACCAGCACCAGCTCCCCGGCCTGGACCTGCTCCACCGGGATCTCGGTCTCCGCCCCGTTTCGCAGGACGGTGGCGGTCTTGGGGGAGAGATCCATGAGCCGGGCGATGGCCTGGCCGGTCTTGCCCTTGGAGCGGCTCTCCAGGTACTTGCCCACGGTGATGAGGGTGACGATCATGGCCGCCGACTCAAAGTACAAATCCATGGAGTAGCGGTGCACCAGGGCCATATCTCCGTGGCCCAGGCCCCAGCCGATGAAGTACAGGGCCGCCACGCCGTAGATAACGGCGGCGGAGGAGCCCACGGCGATGAGGGAGTCCATGTTGGGGGAGAGGTGGAACAGGGTTTTGAAGCCCACCCGGAAATACTTCTGGTTGATGATCAGCGGGGGCAGGGTGAGCAGAAACAGGGTGAGGGCGTACACCATGGCGTTCTCCTCCCCCAGAAAGCAGGGGGGGATGGGCCAGCCCATCATGTGCCCCATGGACAGGTAGAACAGGGGGACGAGGAAGACCAGGGAGGAGATGAGCCGCAGCTTCATGTTCTTCTGATCCTCTTCCATGGCCTTGGCGGCGGGGCGGGCCTGGGCGGCCTGGCCGCCGGATTTACCCTCCTGGGGCAGGGTGGCGCCGTAGCCCGCCTTCACCACCGCGGAGATGATGTCGTCGGCGGTGAGTTCCCCCTGCCAGTCCACCGTCATGGAGCCGGAGAGCAGGTTGACGTTGACCTCAGACACGCCGGGCAGCCTGCGCACCGCCTTGTCCACATGGGCGGAGCAGGCCGAACAGGTCATGCCGGTGACGATGAATTTTTCTCTCATGCTCAGACCTCCTTTTTTGTGCCGGAGAGTTCCGGCAGGCCCTATGGATTCCGGTTTCGCCCGGAAGGGCGAGTTTCTTTCTGCTCGTGCAGAAAGAAACCAAAGACACGCTTAGGGGGTGTGCCTCCGGTTCGTCTTCGGCCCCCAAGGGCGGGGCCTCGCTCACAGTCGGCCACCCCCTAAGAACCCCCGATTTACGGGAGAGCAGAATGGGTGCGGTGTCCTCTTTC
This sequence comes from uncultured Oscillospiraceae bacterium, assembly GCA_944385465.1. GTDB lineage: Bacteria > Bacillota > Clostridia > Oscillospirales > Oscillospiraceae > Enterenecus. The sequence goes on from CALWXH010000044.1 coordinate 11,689, forward strand.
CGGCGTGCGCCTGCTGACACTCCCTGCCACGCACGGCGGCCTCCGGCCTTTTGCGGATGTGACTTGCCGCCTTCTGCGCCGCCTACGGGCGCCTGGTGCGGGTGTTCAAGCCTGCGGGTCTGCACCGCTAACGGCGCAGGCACCAAAGTGCTACGCCATTCCAGGCGCCCCGGTGGGGTGGGGTAGCCGAAGCATACGGATGCACAAGGCCGGAGGCCGCCGGGGGAACCGGCGCAGCCGCGGGTTTCGCCACGCCGGAAAGAGAAGGACGCAGTCCAACTGAGCGGGGGGGATACCCAAGGGGGGTCCGCCCCCCTTCGGGCGCGCTTTTGGTGACTTTTCTCGCGTCAGAAAAGTCACCCCAGCGGAGCGTCCCGGGGGCTTGGGGGCAGAGCCCCCAAACCAAAGGGCCTGCCGGCACCCGCCGGCAGAAGAAAGCGGTGCCAGGGCTTCGCCCTGGATGTTACAGCATCTTCCCCAGGGCGGCCACCAGCTCGTCGATCTTCTCCGAGCGCTCCCGCTCATCCCTGGCGTGCTCCACGCAGTGCTTCAGATGGGCGGTGAGAATCTCTTTGTTCACCCGGCGCAGCATGGCGTCGGCGGCCAGCACTTGCTGGGAGATGTCCATGCAGTACCGGTCCTCCTCCACCATCTTGATGATGCCGTCCAGCTGGCCCCGGGCGGTTTTCAGCAGCCGCAGCACGGTCCTTTGATCTGCCTGCATCTGTACCACCTCCGTATGTGATGCTCCGGCACGTCAATGCCGGATACCCCCCTGGGGGGGAGTGTTCCTTCCGGGGATTATCCTATCACGGTGATAGGAATTTGTCAAGACAAAAAAATCCCCCGGGATTTCCCGGGGGAGAGGGGGCTCACCGGTCCAGCTTGCCCTGGGCCTTGGCCAGGAAGCGCTCCGGCTTGATGATAAACCGCTCGTGGGTGCCGTGGCCGATCTCGCCGGCCTCGTCGAAGGCGGTGACGGAGAAGGTGATCTTCTTGCCCTCCACGGCGGTGACCTCGGTGTTGGCCCAGACCTTCATGCCGATGGGGGTGGCAGAGGTGTGGGCCACATTGAGCTGGGTGCCCACGCTGCCCTCGTCCTCCGCCAGATAGGGCAGCAGGGAGTTGGCGGCAGCGTTTTCCATCAGGGCGATCATATAGGGGGTGGCGAACACGGGCACCAGGCCGGAGCCGATGGCGTTGGCGGTGTTGTGCTGGGTGACGACGGTCTCGGAACGGCCCTTCAGGCCGACTTCAATGGACATGGGAATTCCTCCAGTCTGTTTGATTGCCCTCACAGTATACAAGACAGGGGAGGGTTTGGCAAGAAAAATCTCCCCCGGCAGTTGCCGGGGGAGAAATAGAGATAACGCATGTCTGCTGCGCCTGCTCGCAACGGCTCGGGCGCAAGCATGTATCTACGCCTCGCCTGCTCGCGACGCGGATCTAAGCCCTGCGACTGCGCAAACCGCGTCCGGCCCCTGGGGGCCTGCCTCGGTTTGGCTCCGCTCCGGTCTTAGCCCGCTGCTCGCGACGGCTCGGACGCAATTATGCGAACAGTTCGGTCCACAGATCGTTGTACAGGGTGCGCAGCTCCTGGGGCATCACCAGGTAGGCCTCGCAGCGGTCCAGCACCTCCTGGGGGGCGGCCATGATCTCGTACAGATCCATGTCCAGGGGCTCGCCGTACTGCTCCTCATACCACTCGGGGTACATCTCCAGGGCCTCCTCGTTGGGGGAGGCGTACCAGATGTAGTCCATGTTGCGCAGGTTGGCGTCGGTGGAGGCCATAAAGTTGATCCACTCGTGGGCCTCGTCCACGTTCTTGGCGTTCTTCAGGATGCACATGGCGTCCACAAACCAGTTGGAGCCCTCCTCGGGGATGACGTAGGCCAGGTCCTCATTGTTCTCCAGCATGGTCAGGTAGTCGCCGGCGTAGTAGGTGGCGATGGCCACGTTGCCCCCCTCCATGAGGTTGAAGATCTCGTCCATGACCTTGCCCTGGTACACGCCCCGGTCCCAGGCGTCGGCCACCAGGGCGGCGGCCTGGCGGATCTCATCCTCATTGGTGGTGTTCACCGAGTAGCCCAGGTACATCAGGGCCATGCCGAAGGCGTCCCGGGAGTTGTCGATGAGCAGCACGTTGCCGGCGTTCTCATCGGAGAACATGGCCTCCCAGCTGGTGATGGGCGCGTCCACCATGGTGGTGTTGTAGATGATACCCAGGGTGCCCCAGGTGTAGGGGACGGTGTACAGGTTCTCCGGGTCATAGCTCAGATTCTTGAACCGGTCGGCGATCTTCTCGAAGTTGGGAATCTTGGAATAGTCCAGGGGCTGGAGCCAGTCCTCCTCGATGAGCTGGGAGATCATGTAGTCCGAGGGGACGATGACGTCAGGGGAGATGGAGCCCTGCTGGAGCAGGGAGTAGAGCTCCTCGTTGCTGGGCACGGTGCGGTAGTTGACCGTGATGCCGGTCTGGTCCTGGAACTCCTGGATGAGGGACTCGTCAATGTACTCGCCCCAGCTGTACACGGTGACCTCCCGGCTGCCATCGGCGGCGGGGGTGTTCTCCCCGGCGGGAGTGTCAGAGCCGGAGACGAACCCGTCGTCCCCACCATTGGGGTCCACCTTTTCTACGGAGCAGGCGGACAGGAACAGGCCGGCGGCCAGAGCGCAGGCCAGAGTCAGAGCTACGATTTTCTTCAACAGATCATTCCTCCAAAGAATATAATAGTGATGGTTATCTTCAGGCAATATGGCCGAAAGAACAAGAGTGGATAGAGCCTCGCAGAGTGCGCGCCCGCAGGCGCGAATAGAGTGAAATCCGTTTTTTGCCGCGACATGTGCGTGGCAATCTGTCGGGTCCCCGCGCAAACCCAGCATGTTGGTTTGCGTGGGGAGAGGAGGGGCAAGGGAGCGGGCGGAGTTTTCGCCGCCCGGTTGGCGGAAACGGAGCAGAGCGGACTTTGCCCCGACGACTTCTCGGCCCGCAAACGTGCGAGCCGCGTCCTTTGCGGCGAGTGCGCTGCCGCGGGCCGCAAACCCTCTCGCCGGAAAGGCTGTGCCTTTTCGGCGAAATTAGTTAGTAAACTTTTTTTGCCTCCGCCTTGGCGATGCGGGCCTCCCGCAGGTTGTTGAACACCAGCAGGGCCAGCACGATGACGAACAGCAGGGTGGACACGGCGTTGATCTCCGGGGACACCCGGCGGCGGGCCATGGAGTAGATCTCCATGGCCAGGGTGGACACGGAGGAGCCGGCGGTGAAGTAGGAGATGACGAAGTCGTCCACGCTCATGGTGAAGGCGATGAGGGCGCCGGAGACAATGCCCGGCTTGATCTCGGGCAGAATCACCTTGAAAAAGGCCCCCATCCAGGTGCAGCCCAGGTCCCGGGCGGCGTCCACTAAGTTGTGGTCCATCTGCCGCAGCTTGGGGCCCACGGACAGGATGACATAGGGGATGTTGAAGGTGATGTGGGCGATGAGCATGGTGCCAAATCCCAGGGTCAGCTCCGGGAAGGTGATGCGGTAGAGGGTGCCGAAGAGGTTGATGGTCACCCGGTAATTGGCGGCAAACTCATTCCACAGCCCGAAGATGGCCACAAACAGCAGGCACAGGGACACGCCGGTGACGATGTCGGCGTTGGTCATGGGGATGTTGTTCACCGTCATCAGGGCGGAGCGGGTGCGCCGGCGCATGGAGTAGAAGCCCACGGCGGCGAAGGTGCCCGCCACGGTGGAGATCACCGTGGCCAGCAGAGACACCAGCAGGGTGGTGGACACGCTCTGGATGATGGCCCGGTCCTGGAACAGCTCCTCGTACCAGCGCAGGGAGAAGCCCTGCCACACCACGCTGCTGTTGCCGGCGTTGAAGGAGAAGATGATCATCAGCAGGATGGGGGCGTACAGGAACAGGAAGACCAGGGCCATGAACAGGCGGCTTCCCACGCGGCGTTGTCTTTTCATAGCACCACCGCCTGTTCCTCGCCCTCACCGAAGCGATTCATCACCCACATGCAGATGACCACGATGATCATCATCACCAGGGCGATGGCCGAGCCCAGGTGAGGGTTGTACGCCCCGCCCAGGAACTGCAGCTCGATGAGGTCGCCCAGCATCATGTGCGTGCCCCCTCCCAGCAGGCGGGAGATGGCGAAGGTGGATACCGACGGGACGAACACCATGGTCACCCCGGACAGGATGCCCGGCAGGGACAGGGGGAAGATCACCCGGCGGAACACCCC
>CALWXH010000045.1 GCA_944385465.1 uncultured Oscillospiraceae bacterium
ATCCGGATGTGGCCGGCGTTTTCGCTGCGGCCCCACAGGACCTCCAGGCAGTCCCCCACGGACATGCCGGAGGAGCCCACCAGCAGGCAGGCAAAGGCCAGCACCGCCACCGCCGCGGCCAGCAGCGCGATCACCGCCCCCTTTTTCCGCTGGGCTCCCCTGCCCCCGCTCATGGGGCCTCCCCCGCTCCGGCATCCGTTTTCAGAACGCCGGAGACGATGTACTTCTCCCCGTCGGACACCACCACGTCCACCCGGAACCACCTGCGGAAGCGCTCCGCCAGCTCCGGGGCGGGGAGCATCCCCCGGGAGACCTTTGCCGCGCTGCCCGCGTGGTGGGCGTTGAGCTGTTCCACGCTCATCCCATGGGCCACCGTCAGCCGCCCGCCCGGCCTGAGCCAGGCCGCCAGGCCGCCGATCAGCCGCTCCGGGTCCGGGAAGTGGGGAAAGGCGTTGTACACCACGCAGCAGTCATACTCCCCCGTCCCCCTCATCTCCTCCACGTCGTCGCACACCACCCGGATGGGGCCGGTAGCCTTGCTCCGGGCGATGGCGGCCATCGCCGGGGAGAGGTCCACGGCCAGGACGCCGGCCACCCCGCGCTGCAGGTAGAACGGGAACAGCACCCCTGTGCCGCAGGCCACGTCCAGCACCCGCGCGCCGGGCTTCACCCCCGCCGCGTCCAGGATTGCATGGATCTTCTTGCTGTCCGCCACCAGCTCCGCGTCCCAGCCGGGGGCCAGGCGGTCAAAGTAGTCCCGCACCGCCGCCTTGCTCATGGCGGCCTCCCCCGCCGGCAGGGCGCCCGCGCCGCAAACACACTGATTGTCCATTTCAAACACCACGCCGGGACGGCACCCGGCCCATTTCAGGAGAACAGCCGCCGCAGATTTCGCTGTCCTCCGCCCCCTGTCCAGGGCAAAAAGAAAAGGCATATGGCCTTCCCTACAGGAAAGTCATATGCCTTCACAGCACAATTGATCAAAGAAAGTCGGTTGCCGGATCAAGCCGGGCGCTTCTGCGCCCCCCGCCGGCTTCCTGCCGGCCACATGGGGGTATTGTACCACACCCCGCCGGCTTTGGCAAGAGGCTCTCCGCCCCGGAACCGCGCCCGGGCTCAGCCCCCTTGCAAAAGTTCCAGCACGCTCTGCACCAGCCTGGCCGGAGTCATGCCTGACACGCCGGCAATGATGTTGTTGCACTGATTCAGCGGGATCAGGATCCGCCTGGCGGCGCTGCGCCCGATGGCCAAAGCCATTCTGGGGGTGATCTCGCCGTGGAGGGAGTCGGCAATGGCGATGCCCACCGGCCCCACAATCACATCCGCGCTCCGGGCGCCCACCACCACCGCATTCTCCCCGGTGGCGGCCACGTCCGCCCCGGCCTTGAGCATGGCGGAGGTGGCCGCGGTATTGGTCCCCACCGCGGTCACCACCGCGCCGGGGAGATTCTGTTTGATGGCCGCGACCAGCATCTTCCCCATGCCGCCGCCCTGGGCATCCACCACCAGTATGTTCATACGCTGTCCTCCGTCAACTGATTTGCCCCAGTATACCACAGCCGGCGCGAATCCGCAATCCTGTTCCGGCGGGCAGCGCCCCCCGGAACAGGCGCGGCGGGGCCGGGGCCCGTCCGGGCCCGGCCCCGCCGTGGGGTTCGGGAAAGGGTCTTCCCTCAGCCGATGGCCTCGTAGCCCTCGGGCGGGGTGATGCCCAGCGCCTGGCAGTTGGCGGCGTTGTACATCTTGGTCGCCTCGGGGGCGTACTCCACGGCCATGGTGGAGATGTCCGCCTCGCCCTTCAGGATCTGGGCGGCCATCACGCCGGTGGTGTAGCCCAGGTCGTAGTAGCTGATGGACAGGGTGGCCACGCCGCAGCCGGAGCAGATGCCAGACTCGCCGGCCACCACGGGCACGCCGGCAGGGATGACCACGTTGGCGATGACCTCGGTGTTGGCGGCGGCGGTGTTGTCGGTGGGGATGTAGATCACGTCAGAGCCGTCGCAGGCGCTCTGGGCCACAGAGGGCAGGTCGTTGGCGTCGTTGAAGGCATAGCTGGCACAGGTGTAGCCCATCTCCTCCAGATAGCCCTGGATGGTGGTCACCTGGTAGGCGGAGTTGGGCTCGGCGGAGCAGTAGAGCAGGCCCACGGTCTCAGCGTCGGGGAACAGCTCCTGGATCATGGCCGCCTGCTGGTCCAGGGGGGCCAGGTCGGAGGTGCCGGAGATATTGCCCCCCACGGTGCCCGTCCAGTCGTCCAGCTCCAGGGCGGTGGCGTAGTCGGTGACGGAGGTGCCCAGAATGGGGATGTCCGCGGTGGCGGAGCGGGCGGCCTGGAGGGGATAGGTGGCGTTGGCCAGGATCAGGTCCACCCCTTCGGAGATAAAGCCGTCCACAATGGTGCCGCAGTTGACAAAGTCGCCGGAGGCATTGCCCTCGGTGTACTCCACCACACCCTCGCCGAAGATGTCGGTGAGGGCGTCCTTGAAGCCCTGGGTGGCGGCGTCCAGGGCGTCGTGGGTCATCTGCTGGCAGATGCCCACCAGGTAGGTCCCGGCCTCGCCGGAGGGGGTCTCCTCCCCGGCGGAGCTGGCGGGGGGCTGGCTGTCCTCTCCCCCCTGGGACTGCTGGGTGTTCTGGGCCGAGGGGTTGGAACAGGCGGCCAGGGCGAACACCATGGCCAGGGACAGGAACAGGGCAAGCAGGCGCTTCATCTTTTTCATGGGAATGTCCTCCAAACATAATGGCTGTCGTTTTCCACCCGCTTCATCGCTTTATCGCTTTTACCTGAAAAAGCATTCGGGTGAGAAAAGGGAGCCCCTTCGGGCTCTTTCCGAAAGTATACGGCTTTCCGCCCGGTCTGTCAAGAGTGAGAATTCCCATAACCGCAAACCTGACCGGGATTTTGCGTAACCCCTGGGCGTCTGCCTCTTGATTGCAGGGGCGTTTCGCGGTACAATGAAATTATCTTGATACGGGAGGGATCCCTCTATGGGCCAGATCACACCATTCCGGGACGGGCTCTATTTCCTGGACGACGGGCGGGTGCGCCAGTTCCTCTTTCTGGAGGAAAACCGGGCGCTGCTCCTGGACACCGGCTTCCCCGACAGCCATGTCCGGGATATGGTACGCACCCTGACGGACAAACCGGTGCAGGTGGTGCTCACCCACGGCGACCGGGATCACGCCGGCGGCCTGAGTGAATTCGGCGCGTGCTGGCTCCATCCGGCGGACTGGGACCTGATCCCCGGCGGCATCCAGCTCCACGAGCTGGCGGCGGGGGACATCTTCTCCTGCGCCGGCTACCACCTGGAGGTCATCGAGACCCCGGGGCACACCCCCGGCAGCGTGGCCTTCCTGGACCGGGAGCACCGGCTGCTGTTCTCCGGGGACACGGTGCAGAAGGGCGGCCCCATCTACATGTTCGGCCCCCACCGGGATCTGGACGCCTACATCGCCACCCTGGAGCAGATGCTGCCCCTGGCCCGGCTGGCGGATGAGATCCTGCCCTGCCACAGCCACTGTCCCATCGACCCCGGCTACATCCAGAAGGACCTGGAGGACGCCCTGGCCCTGCGCGCCGGGACGCTGCCCCATGAAAAGCACCCCGTCTTCCCCTGCTCCATCTGGCACGGGAAGTGGACGGATTTCTATTACTGAACCGCACAGACCCACCAGCATCCCCCGGCTGCCGCCGGGGGATGTCTCTGTCCGGGCCGGCCCGCCCCGATGACGGGCCTCCCCGATCTCTACGGTTCCCGGGCCATCAGAGCCGGGAGGAACTCCCATTTCTCCAGGTCATAGAACCCCTGGGCCAGGGCGGACAGGTTTTCCTCCATGTGCTCCACCTCCCGGCTGAAGGCGCTCCACAGAGCGATCTCCCGCTCCGGCCCCAGCGCCCCCCGCTCCCGCCACTCCAGCAGGCACAGGTGGTAGAGCAGCACGCACGCGCCCCCCACCAGGGCGGCCCGGCCGTAGAGCACGTCGTCGTTCACCGTCTTGTGCCAGTGGCGGAAGATCAGGTAACAGGCCAGGTTGGTCAGGTGCCCCTCCCAGTCCGGGCAGGCCGCCTCAAACTCCCGCCGGGCCCGGCGGTACCCCTCCCCGTCCAGCCCGGCCAGCTCCTCCCGCCGCCGGCGCAGCAGGGCGGGCCAGGCCGGGCGCAGGGGCTCCAGGGCGGCGCAGGCGTCCAGAAGGGCCAGGGCCAGCCCCCGCAGGGAACCCGCCCCCTCCGCCTGAGGTGGCTCCAGCAGGCACCGGGCCAGCTGGCCGTACAGGCCGAAGTCCACATAGTCCTGGCACCGGTCCGCAAAGGCCAGCAGCCAGGCCAGCCGCCGCCACAGCGGCTCCTCCCTCTCTCCCAGCAGGGCCAGGGCCCGGGCCCGGGTGGCCTCCAGCCCCGCCAGCAGCTCCGCCTCCACCCCGTCGAAGGGGGGCTGGTTCCCGCCGTCGTCCTGCTCTTCCAGGGCAAAGTCCGCCGCCTCCATCAGCAGCCGGGCCGCCTGGGGGCAGGACACCGCCAGGGCGGTCTCCGTCAGGCAGCCGTACTCCTCGGTGAAGCGGGGATAGGCGGCGCAGTGGGCGCACAGGTGCTCCTCCCCCCAGTCCCGCTGGATGGTACACAGCCCCTCCGGGGTGAGCAGGGCGCAGAAGCCGTCCGGGCGCAGGCGGAAGCACACCTCCCCCTCCCCGTCCGGCGCCAGGGCGTCCGCCAGGGCCTCCCGCAGTCCGGCGGGGGCGGCCCGGTAGTCCGCCAGGGCCCCCTCGTCCACCACGATCTCCCAGTCCCGGCAGCAGGTGTCCGGGCAGGCGCCCCCCAGGCAGCGGAAGGCGCGGTTGTACTCAGGCTGTCTGTACACCAAGGCAGATCCCCTCCCTCTTGTGGGATGTTTCTCACAGATCCCGTCCCATTATACCCTTTTTTCTCCCCTTGGCAAGTCCGATTGCCGTTTGCATTTCCGGACAGGAGTGGTATAATACCTACAAATCCCAATACTGCGCGCAGCCCGGGACGGCGTCCCGGGCTGCGGCGCGGAGAAAAGAGGCATTTTCATCATGACCAAAATCGACATCATCTCCGGCTTCCTGGGGGCCGGCAAGACCACCCTCATCAAAAAGCTGCTGGCCGAGGCCTACCCCGGGGAAAAGCTGGTGCTCATCGAAAACGAGTTCGGCGAGATCAGCATTGACGGCGGCTTCCTGAAGGACTCCGGCGTGCAGATCTCCGAGATGTCCTCCGGGTGCATCTGCTGCTCCCTGGTGGGGGATTTCACCCAGGCCCTGCAGGACGTCCACAGCCGGTTCCACCCCGACCGCATCCTCATCGAGCCCTCCGGGGTGGGCAAGCTGTCCGACGTGGTGGCTGCGGTGGAGCGCACCGCCGCCCAGGTCCCGGAGCTGAAGCTCAACTGCTTCGCGGCGGTGGCCGACGCCAGCAAGGTGAAATCCTATCTGAAAAACTTCGGCGAGTTCTATGAGGACCAGATCCGGACCGCCGGAGCCGTCATCCTCTCCCGCACCCAGAACCTCACCCGGGACAAGCTGGACGGGGCGGTGGCCCTGCTGCGGGGGCTGAACCCCAAGGCCGCCATCCTCACCACCCCCTGGGACGAGCTGGACGGCCAGACCATCCTGAAGGCCATGGAGCGCGCCTCCTCCCTGGAGGAGGAACTGCTCGCCCAGCTCATGGCGCGCAAGGCGCAGGAGGAGCACGAGCACGAACATCACCACCATCATGACCATGAGCACGAACACCATCATGACCATGAGCATGAACACCATCATGACCACGATCATGAGCATGACCACGGGCACCACCATGACCACGATCACGGCCATGAGTGCGACGACCCCAACTGCGCCTGCCATCACGACCACGACCATGACCACGGCCACGAGGGCCACCACCACGCCGACGAGGTGTTTGCCAGCTGGGGCCGGGAGACCGCCCACACCTTCACCGCCCAACAGCTGGACGGCATCCTCGCCGCCCTGGACTCCGGGGCCTACGGCCAGGTCCTCCGGGCCAAGGGCATCCTGCCCTGCGCCGACGGCGGCTGGCTCCACTTCGACTATGTGCCGGAAGAGCACCAGGTGCGCACCGGCCCGGCGGACTTCACCGGGCGGCTGTGCGTCATCGGCGCCCGGCTGGACGAGGAGGGGCTGTCCCGGCTCTTCGCGCTGTAAGGGGGGCGGGCAGACATGGAGATCCCCGTCTATCTCTTCGCCGGTTTCCTGGACTCCGGCAAGACCTCCTTTCTCAACGACATCCTGGCCGACGGCTTCGCCCGGGAGACGCCCACCCTGCTGCTGTGCTGCGAGGAGGGGGAGGAGGAATACGACCCCAAGGTGCTGGACAACGTCACGGTGGTGACGGTGGACAGCCAGGAGGAGCTGAAGTGCTCCCTGCTCAAGGAGCTGGAGCGGCAGTACCAGCCCCAGCAGGTGCTCATCGAGTACAACGGCATGTGGCCCCTGCCCTGGCTGGAGCAGGAGGTGCTCCCCTCCAACTGGATCCTGTATCAGGTGATGACCACGGTGGACGCCGCCACCTTTGACGTGTACGCCAAGAACATGGGCCAGATCATGATGGAAAAGCTGCTCAGCGCGGACATGATCCTCTTCAACCGGTGCACGCCGGAGCTGAGGGACGCCCTGCGCCGCCGCAACCTGCGCATGGTCAACCGCCGGGCGGACATCTTCCTGGAGAATACCGACGGCACCAGTGAGCCCTACCTCACCGGCGACGAGTGCCCCTTCGACCTGAGCCAGAGCGTTATCGACATCCCGGACGACGACTTCGGCATTTTCTACGTGGACGCCATGGAGCACCCGGAGCGGTACGCCGGCAAGGACGTGCACCTGAAGCTGGTGATGTGCCATGTGCCCCAGTACCCCGACGTGGCCATCCCCGGGCGGTTTGCCATGGTGTGCTGCGAAAACGACGTCACCTTCCTGGGGCTGGTGGCCATGGGCAAGGGGCTGGACCAGTTCCCCAACCGGGCCTGGGTGGAGGTCACCGCCCGGGTGGGGGTGGGCCATCACCCCGCCTACGGCCGGGACCAGGGCCCCATCCTGGCCGTCACCGCCATCGCCCCCTGCCGGAAGGCGCAGCAGGAGGTCATCTCCTTCTGAGCTTCCCGCCCGGGGCGGGAAAATTCCCTCTTCCCTTCGGCCGCCGGATGTGATAAGATAATTGCTGGTAAATTGTTTTTCTTTTCACAAGGCTCCCCGTTCAGCTTCCCCTTGGGCGGAGGGCGCCAGACCAGGAGGAATGCATATGCAGCTGTCACAAGTGCGGGACATTCTGGATGCCGAGGTGCTGTGCGGCGCCGACCAATTGGATACCGAGGTGCTGTCCGCCTGCGGCAGCGACTTCATGAGCGATGTGCTGGCCTTTGTAAAAAATCAGGCGATGCTCCTCACCGGCCTGGTCAACCCCCAGGTGGTGCGCACCGCCGATATGATGGATATGAAGTGCATTGTCTTTGTCCGGGGCAAGCGCCCGGACGAGAAGATGCTGGAGCTGGCCGAGGACCGCGGCATGGTGGTCATGGCCTCCAAGCTGCCCATGTACCCCGCCTGCGGCAAGCTGTATCTGGCCGGCCTGCGGGGCGAGTCCAGCCACTGACCCAGGTCCATCCATACTGCTATCCTGCACAAAAACCGCTCCCCCGGCAGTCTGCCGGGGGAGCGGCTCTGTTTTTCCCACAGGTTTACTTGGTGCCGAAGATCCGGTCCCCCGCGTCTCCCAGGCCGGGGATGATATAGGCGTGCTCGTCCAGCCCCTCGTCCACCGCGGCCACATAGATGTCCACGTCGGGGTGGTCCTTCTGGACCTGGGCAATCCCCTTGGGCGCGGCCAGGATGTTCATCAGCTTGATGTGCTTGCAGCCGTATCCCTTCAGGAAGGTGATGGCCGCGGAGGCGGAGCCGCCGGTGGCCAGCATGGGGTCCAGCACGATCACGTCCCGCTCGGCGATGTCCACCGGCATCTTGCAGTAGTACTCCACCGGGGCGTTGGTCTCCGGGTCCCGGTATAGGCCGATGTGCCCCACCTTGGCGGAGGGGATCAGATTCAGGATGCCGTCCACCATGCCCAGCCCCGCCCGGAGAATGGGGACGATGGCCAGCTTCTTCCCCGCCAGGGTCTTGAAGGTGCCCCGCGCCACGGGGGTGTCCAGCTCCACCTCCTTCAGGGGCAGGTCCCGGGTGGCCTCATAGCACTCCAGGGTGGCCATCTCCGAGACGATTTCCCGGAATTCCTTCACGCCGGTGTTCCGGTCCCGGAGGATGGACAGCTTGTGCTGCAGCAGCGGATGATCCAGAATGTGTACTTTTTCCATAATCTTGACTCCCCTTTACGAATTGGTGCCGGACAGGCGCTCCAGCCTCTCCCGCTCAGCCTGGCTCAGCCGGTGGTAGTGGGGATTCAGCCGGCCGGCATCCACCAGCTCCCCCGCCCTGGCCAGCTCCAGCGCGGCCCGGGCCACCCCCCAGGCGGTCTGATAAATCAGGTGGGGCGGCATGCACACCGCCTCGACCCCGGCGGCGGCGAAGGCGTCCCGGCACAGCCGCGCCCCGTCCCCCACTAGGATCTGTTTTTCCCCGGACTGTCTCACCTCTTCCACCAGCTCCTCCAGGCCGATGGCCCGGTCCGGTGTAAGGCGGGTCAGTCCCCCGCCCTGGGCCAGGAACCGGGCGTTGTACACCTGGCTGCGCCGGGCGTCCATCACCGGGCAGATCTCCCCGCCCAGATGGGCGCACTGCCACGCCATGGACTCCAGGGTGGAGCAGGGGGCGCAGGGTTTGTTCCCCGGCCAGGCCAGGCCCTTGGCCGCCGCCACGCCGATGCGCACCCCGGTGAAGGAACCGGGCCCCACCGCCACGGCGATGACGTCCATCTCCTCCAGGGTGAGGCCGGTGTTCTTCAGAAGGTCCGCCGCCATGGGCATGAGGGTGGCGGAGTGGGTTAGGCCGGTGTTCTGAAAGGACTGGGCCAGCAACGTCTCCTCCTGGGTCACCGCCACGGAGGCTGTGACGGCGGAGGTTTCAATGGCAAGGATTTTCACAGCTGCACCCCCTCGACGCGGATGACCCGGCTGTTGTCGTCCTCCCCCCGGGCGATGTCCACCCGGACGGCGTCGTCCTCTATGGCTTCCGCCACGTTTTCGCTCCACTCCACCGCGCACACGCCCCCCCGGGCCAGATAGTCCTCCCAGCCGATGTGGAACAGCTCGTCGGCGCTGCCCAGGCGGTACATATCAAAGTGGAACAGGGGCAGCCGCCCCCCCTCGTACTCGTTGACGATGGTGAAGGTGGGGCTGGTCACCCGCTCGGGAATGTCCAGGCCCTGGGCCATCCCGGAGATAAAGGCGGTCTTTCCCGCCCCCAGATCGCCGGTGAAGGCCACCACGGCGCCGGGCTGCAGCAGCCGGGCCAGGCGCTCCCCCAGCGCCCGGGTCTCCTCCGGGCTGTGGGTGATGATTGTCTGCATGGAGATCACTTCCGATCAGAGAGTTTGCGGAGTACGTTCTCTTGCATCAGAGAACGTACCGAAAAACAAGGGGTTCCGCCGCCGGCGGGCGGCGGGGACGCGCCGCTGGGGTGACTTTTCTCACGCAAGAAAAGTCACCAAAAGTGCGCCCAAGGGGGAGCGCCCCCTTTGGTATCCCCCCGCTCAGTTGGGGTGCGTCCTTCTCTTTCCGGCGTCCTGAACCCGCGGCTGCCCAGCTTCCCCCGGCGGCCTGCGGCTTTGTGCATCCGTATGCTTCGGATTTTGCACCCCACCGGGGCGCCTGGAATCGCGTGGCACTTTGGTACCTGCGCCGTTAGAGGTGCAGACCCGCAGGCTTGAACACCATGGGCAGGCGCCCATAGGCGGCGCAGAAGTGGGGCAAGTTTGGTGGCACCAGGGCGGAGCCCGCCGAGGGGGGCGCAGAGTGTCGATACTGTGCGCCGGTCGGTAGAGACTGGCACCAATTCTGCGCCCCCGTAAATCGGGGTCCTTAGGGGGTCAAATTCTGGAGGACGTCCTTTGTCCGATGGATTTGTCCCCCTATGCGCGTCTTTGCCTACTTTCTGCGCGCGCAGAAAGTAGGTCGCCCTTCCGGGCGAAACCGGAACCCGCCCGCCGGTGCGAGAACCAGCAAACCAGAGGGCTTGCCGGAACCCTCCGGCAAAAGGACGGGGGAGCGGGGCTTCGCCCGGCTCGGTCGCTTCCTGTTGGAAAACCTTTTGGAAACAGTATAGCACATCCCCCTGAAATGTGCTATACTATATTTCCATTTCCGATTTTCCCCACCGGAAGGAGGCGGCCCCTTGCATCCCGTTGGCAACCTGAGAGAGTTTTTCCGCAAAGGCGACGTGCTCCTGCTGGGGCTGTGCCTGCTGGCCAGCGCCGCCGGCCTGCTGCTCATCTACAGCGCCACCCGGTACGATGCGGACCTGCAGGGCAACGTCACCAAGCAGGCCCTGTTCATCGCCATGGGCGTGGTGGCCTACATTGTGGTCACCTTCGTCGATGTGGAGTTTCTGCTGGAGAAGTGGTGGAAGGTCTTTCTGCTGCTGGGCCTGTTCGTCATCCTGCTGATCCAGCCCTTCGGCCAGGCGGACAACACCGGCAACAAGAGCTGGGTGTTCCTCCCCGGCATTCCCTTCGGCTTCCAGCCCGGGGAAATCGCCAAGCTGGCCTTTGTGGTGGTGCTGGCCTGGCTGCTCAATCACGAGCGGGCCAGGGGCGTGAGCCGGCTGGGCGCCATTCTAAAATATCTGTTCCTCACCTGCGTGTACGCCGGGCTGCTGGCGGTGCTCTCCGGCGATTTCGGCATGGTGCTGGTCTACCTCTTCCTCTTCGTCATCATGGCCTGGGTGGGCGGGGTCAACAAGTGGTGGTTCATCGGCGTGGGCGTCCCCCTGGTCGCCGCCGTGGCCATTCTCTGGAATTTCGTCCTGCCCCACACCGGCCTGTGGGGGGACTACCGGATCCTGCGCTTCCGGGTGGTGCTGGATCACGGCCTGGACCCCCTGGGGGTGGGCTGGCATCAGTCCCGCTCCCTGCTGGCCATCGGCTCCGGCCAGCTCACCGGCATGGGCTTTCTCCAGGGCAAGCAGACCCAGTCCCTGCGCTCGGACAGCCTGCCCGCCCGGCACACCGACTTCATCTTCGCCGTGTGCGGGGAGGAGTTCGGCCTCATCGGCTGCTGCGTGCTGCTACTCCTGCTGCTGGCCATCATCCTGCGGTGCGTGTGGGTGTCCCGCCAGGCAAAGAGCCCCATGTCCGCCTATATCGCCATGGGCTTTGCCGGCATGCTCATGGTCCAGACGGTGCTCAACGTGGGCATGAACCTGTATGTCTGCCCGGTGATCGGCCTCACCCTGCCCTTCATCAGCTACGGCGGCTCGTCCACCCTGACCCTGTTTATCGCCATGGGCATTGTCTCGGGCATCAAGATGCGCCCCCTGCCCAGCTGGCTGAAGGACAGAAACCAGCGATAGCCCCGAACCACCCCCTTCCCTACCGGCCGCCGCTGTGCTACAATAAGCTCAGCCAGCGCGGGCCGCCGCCCGCCCCATCTCAGCCAGCCGCCACGCGGCAGAACGGAGGTACCCATGACAGTTACCCTGCGCCACGGCGCCCTCACCGCCCAGGCCACCCCCCAGGGGGGCGAGCTGATCTCCCTCACCGGGCCGGACGGCACCGAATACATCTGGAGCGGCGACCCGGCCTACTGGGCCGGCCGCAACCCCATCCTCTTCCCCATTGTGGGCAGTCTGAAGGACAACACCGTATATTTTGACACCAAACCCCATCACATGGGCCGCCACGGCTTTGCCCGCCTCAGCCTCTTCTCCGCCGTGGAGCAGGGCATGGACTACGTGGTCTTTGAGCTGCGGGACAATCCGGACACCCTGGAGCAGTACCCCTTCCCCTTCCGGCTGCGGGTGCGCCACCAGCTGCTGGACGACGGCTTCTACACCCAGTTCGAGGTGTTCAACCCCGGGGACGGCCCCCTGCCCTTCTGCCTGGGCGGGCACACCGGCATCCGCTGCCCCCTGCGGCCCGGGCAGGCCTTTGAGGAGTACCGGCTGGTCTTTGACCAGGTGGAGGACGCCTGCGCCCTTTACCCCAGCCCCCAGGGCTTGCTCCACCCGGACCGGACGCGGCCCGTCCTGTCCGGCACGGACACCATCCCCCTGGACCACGCCGTCTTTGACCAGGTGGACACCCTGATCTTCGACGGGCTGCGCTCCCGCCATGTCAGCCTGGTGGGGCCGGACGGCCACGGGGTGCGCCTGGGCTTCGGGGACTTCCCCATGGTGGCCTTCTGGACCAACCCGGGGAAAAACGCCCCCTACCTGTGCCTGGAGCCCTGGCACGGGTGCGCCGCGCTGGAGGACGAGGACGGGGACTTCCTCCACAAGCCCCACTGCATGGTGCTGGAGCCCGGCCAGTCCCGGCTCCTGCGCTACACCTTTACCCTGCTGTGATGCCAGACAGCGCGGTTCCGGCCTTGTCCGGAACCGCGCTGTTTTTTCACTCACTCCGGCCGCCGGCCTCACGTCCCGGCGGCGTCCTGCGCCTCCCCGCCGCACTGGAAATATCCGACGCCGTGCATCATGATCTGCTCCGCGGCCTGGGCCAGCTCCTCCTCGCTGCCCGCCATGCCCCCCTTGATCCAGTCCTCAATGAGGCTCATGCAGCCGCCGCTGACAAAGGAGTAGAAATACCGCAGTTGCTTGGGGGTGGCGCTGCGGAAATACTTCCGGTAGGCCTCCACACAGTACTCCTGCCCCAGGCTGAGCAGCCGGGCCAGGAACTCCTTGTCCCCCCAGGGGCCCAGGATCACCGTACACAGGTCGGCGTTCTCCCGGATGCAGCGGAACAGGCTGGCCGTCACCTGCAGGGACCTGGCATCCTCCGGCACGCCCGCCTCCATCCTGGACAGCTCCTGGCGCACCTGGGTCAGCATCTCATGCTCCAGCTGGCCCAGCAGATCGTAGATGTCCGTGTAGTGGGCATAAAACGTCCCCCGGCTGATGTCCGCCCGCTGGCACAGTTCCTTGACGGATATGCTCTGGATGGGCTTTTCCTTCAGCAGGCCGGTAAAGGCCCTGCGGATCAGCAGTCTGGTCACTCTGGTCCGATGGTCGCCGCTGGCCATCACGCCGCCCCCTTCTGAAAACTTTTCGTGAACAGCCGGCGTTTCTGAACAGCTTCTGTCCGGTCTGTTCAGTATGTAACGCATCCGCCCCAGCTGTTGATTGCATCACCCAACTGAACACATTATAATGTAATTGAACACAAAGTTCAATATCCAACGGGGGTGTTCTCCATGAAGCAGGCATATCTGGTCACCGGGGCCAACGGCCACCTGGGCAGCACCATTCTCCGGGCCCTCTCCGGCCGCCGGGGGGTGGAGCTGCGGGGTCTGGTGCTGGAGGGGGAGGACTACGAGCCCCTGCCCGGCGTGACCTACGTTCCCGGCGACGTGCGCAGGCCGGACACCCTGCGCCCCCTGTTTGAGGGCCTCCGGGGCCGGCAGGTGTATGTCCTTCACACCGCGGGCATCATCGACATCTCCGACCAGGTGTCCCCCCTGGCCTATGACGTGAACGTCAACGGCACCAGAAACATCCTGGCCCTGTGCCGGGAGTACCGGGTGCGCCGGCTGGTCTACGTCAGCTCCGTCCACGCCATCCCCGAGGGGGACAAGGCCCAGGTGCTCCACGAGGTGGCCCACTTCTCCCCCGACCAGGTGGTGGGGGGCTACGCCAAGACCAAGGCGGAGGCCACCCAGGCCGTGCTGGACGCCGCCCGGGCCGGGCTGGACGCGGTGGTGGTCCACCCCTCCGGCATCCTGGGGCCCTACGACCGCTCCGGCAACCACCTGGTGCAGCTGGTAAATGACTATATCCACGGGCGGCTGCCCGCCTGCGTCCGGGGCGGCTACGACCTGGTGGACGTGCGGGACGTGGCCGCCGGCTGCCTGCTGGCCCTGGAAAAAGGGACGGCCGGGCAGTGCTATATCCTGTCCAACCGCCACTATGAGATCAAGGACGTGCTGGCCATGGTGCGCAAGCTGGCCGGGGGCCGGCGGCTGGCCACCCTCCCCCACTGGCTGGCCAAGGCCGCCCTGCCCGCCATCCGGCTCCACGCCCTGCGCACCAAGCGCCGCCCCCTCTTCACCCGCTACTCCCTGTACACCCTGCTGAGCAACGACAAGTTCTCCCACGACAAGGCCACCGCCGAGCTGGGCTACCGCCCCCGGGACCTGCTCCAGACCCTGCGGGACACCATCTCCTGGGAGAAGGGGGAGCTGGAGGGCAGCGCCCCGGCATGAGTTCAGCCCCATACAGCATCCGAAAGGTATCCTCTCCCTTTCGGATGTTTCTTTTTTATGGGGATGTGGCCTATGGCACCCCCCGGCAGTTTCACGCTTTAACTTTTTAGTTGACTGAATTTTTCTGTATGCCATACTGATTTTACAAAAATATCATAAGGGGGGGCATTATGCCAGAAACATGAGAACTCGTTTTGTATGAGATCCGCGTCTGGACGGAACTGCTGGGCACCTATCTGTTCCCGGTCTTTCTGGTTCTGGCTATCCTGTGTATGATCAAATACCTGCGCAGATAACAGCAGCCCCGGGATCAAGACGATCCCGGGGCTGTCTGTCAAAAAAGCCTCGCGGCGTTCGCGCCCGCAGGCGCGAAGGAGCAGTTTGTCCTTTTGTGTCGGCCTCTCACTCGTCCAGGTCAAAGGGGGGCATGTCCCGCTCCTGGGGGAAGGCGTCCCCCTCGTAGGGCAGCTCGTCGGGCACCGGCTCGTCGGCGGGGGGCGCGGCGGGGCCGTCCAGCCCCTGGCGGTACTGCATCTCCTGCCACTGCTCCTTGGTGATGAGCAGCTGCCGGGGCTTGGAGCCCTCGAAGGGGCCCACCACGCCCTTTTCCTCCATCTGGTCCACCAGGCGGGCCGCCCGGCCATAGCCCAGCTTCAGCCGGCGCTGGAGCATGGACACGCTGGCCTGTCCCACCTCCAGCACCACGTCGATGGCGGCGGGGAGCAGCTCGTCGTAGTCGTCTCCCCCGGCGGGGTCGGCACCGCCCACCCCCTTGGCGCCCTTGTCCTTGTCCTCGGCGTGCTTCTCGATCTCGTGCATCACCGACTCATCGTACCGGGCGGCGGAGCCCTCCTTGATGAACTCCACCACATTGGCCACCTCCTCCTCGGAGATGAAGCAGCCCTGGACCCGCTTGGGCTTGCCCTCCCCCAGGGGGGCGTAGAGCATGTCGCCCTTGCCCACCAGCTTTTCCGCGCCGGTGGTGTCCAGGATGATCCGGGACTCCATGCCGGAGGACACGGCGAAGGCGATGCGGCTGGGGATGTTGGCCTTCATCAGGCCGGTGATCACGTCGGCGGAGGGCCGCTGGGTGGCGATGACCAGGTGCATGCCGCTGGCCCGGCCCATCTGGGCCACCCGGCAGATGGATTCCTCCACCTCCTTGGCGGCCACCAGCATCAGATCGGCCAGCTCGTCGATGACCACCACGATCTGGGGCATGGGCTCCTTGCCCTCTTTCCGGGCGTGGTTGTTGTAGGAGGCCAGATCCTTGGCCCCCACCTCGGAGAAGGCCTTGTAGCGCTTCATCATCTCGCTCACCGCCCACTGCAGGGCGCCGGCGGCCTTCTTGGGGTCGGTGACCACCGGGATGAGCAGATGGGGGATGCCGTTGTAGATGCCCAGCTCCACCATCTTGGG
>CALWXH010000046.1 GCA_944385465.1 uncultured Oscillospiraceae bacterium
TCCATTAAGTTCAGACTGCCTATCATAGAGGAAGATATGAATATCAGTTTGGACAATGAACAGCAAGTTGAGACGGTGTGCCTGCTGGAGCGCGGGGTGTGACCCGCCCCACGCGGGAGCCTCCCGCAGATGCAGCCCTAAAATTCGGGCGCGGATGCCGCTGGCATCCGCGCCCGATTCGTTTTGTTGGCAGTGTCTTTTCAGAACTCGATCAGCTCGTACTCCCGGGTGCCGTAGCCCAGCTGGGCGGCGGCCTCAATGGTGTGAATGCCGTTGCGGCTGGTCACCCGCTCCATGAAGTGCTCCTTGCCCGGGTCATCGGAGGCCATCACCAGATCGATACAGGCCTGGTCAATGGCCACCGGGTCCAGGCTGGCAAGGATGCCGATGTCCTTCATGCAGGGGTCCTCCGCCACGGCGCAGCAGTCGCAGTCCACCGACAGGTTCTTCATCACATTGATGAAGGCCATCTTCCCCTTGAAGTGCTCCACCACGCTGGCGGCAGCGTCCGCCATGGCCTCGGGGAACTCCACATTGCTGGCGTGCTGCTCCCAGGTCTTGTAGCGGTCATCGGTCTTACCGGCGGAGTGGATCAGCGCCTTGCCGGCCCGGCTGGCACAGCCGATGGCCAGCTGCTTCAGCGCGCCGCCGTAGCCCCCCATGGGGTGGCCCTTGAAGTGGGCCAGCACCAGCATGGAGTCGTAACGCAGAATGTTCTTGCCCACATGGTTCTCTTTGAGCACGTTCCCGTTGGGGATGGGCCACACCACGTCAGGCCCCTCAGCATCCATCAGGTCCACATCGAAGTATTTGGTCCAGCCGTGCTCCTCCAGCAGCTTCCAGTGGGAGTCGGTATTGTCCCGCACGCCGACGGAGGCGTCCCCATAGGCGGTGTTGCACTCCACAATCGTACCGTGGACCAGCTCCACCATGGGCTTCCAGAACTCCGGATGCAGGTAGTTCTGGTTTCCCTTCTCACCGGAGTGGATCTTCACCGCCACTTTGCCGGGCAGCTCCGCGCCCAGCCTGCGATAGGCCTCCACCACCGTCTCCGGCGTCAGCGACCGGCTGAAATACACCTTTGCCTTCATAATCGTTCCTCGCTTTCTCACCCTGCGCGGCAGTACCGCTCCCGTGCCGGCGGGATCCACCGGCCTGCCCGCATCGCGTGTTCCCTTCGCAGATATACTGTAACACTGTTCTGTCACTGTGTCAATATGCTCTCTCCGCGCCCCGGATGTTCCCCGTTCTCCGCCGCAAATCTGTTCTGGCACTTGCGCGCTGAGTTGCCTCGTGCTAAACTGGTATCCATCCAGCAGTCTTTTTTCGCTTGTTTTCCGGAGCCTCGCCTTGGCAGCGGCGTTGCCGCCGCCAGGGCTGAAGAATCTCTGCATCCCAGGAGGGCACCATGAACATCGCCATCTGCTATCTGTCGCAGCACCACGGGAACACCCAAAAGGTCGTCCAGGCCATGGCCCAGGGGCAGGATGTGGATCTCATCGACATCACCGCCGCCGAGACAGCCGACCTGTCCGCCTATGATCTGGTGGGCTTCGCCTCCGGCATCTACGCCTTTGAGTTTTCCCCCCAAGCGGTGCAGTTTTTGAAAGACAACCTGCCCCAGGGC
Source organism: uncultured Oscillospiraceae bacterium (assembly GCA_944385465.1). Taxonomy (GTDB): domain Bacteria; phylum Bacillota; class Clostridia; order Oscillospirales; family Oscillospiraceae; genus Enterenecus. Next base: position 1,628 of record CALWXH010000046.1, read on the forward strand.
AAGCCGGTCTTTTTCGTCTACACCTACGGCGGCCTCCGGGGCACCGGTTGCAAACATGCCGTCGCCGCCGCCCGGGAAAAGGGTTGCCCGGTGCTGGGGGAGTTCAGCTGCCGGGGCTATGTCACCTATGGCCCCTTCCGGCTCATCGGCGGCGCCGGCAAGGGCCGCCCCAACCAGGACGACCTGGCCCGGGCCCAGGCATTTTTCCGGGACCTTGTGAGCGGGGCCGCGCCATGACCACTCCGGAGTACTATGACCAGGACCTGCTGTTGTTCTTTGACCGCCGCCCCCTGGAATTATCGCTGTACCAGGCCCTGTTCGGGCGCCTGTCCCCCCTGTGTCCGGGCGGCAGCGTGAAGGTGCAAAAAAGTCAGGTGAGTTTCTACTGCCCCAGGCTGTTTGCCGCCGTCTCCCTGCCCATCCGCCGGAGAAAGGGCTGGCCGGAGCACTGCCTTGTGCTCACCGTCGGCCTTGGCCGGCCCCTGGACTCCCCCCGGGTCGTGGTAAAAGTGGAGCCCTACCCCGGCCGCTGGACCCACCACATCCTCCTCACCCGGGAGGAGGACATAGACGGCGAATTGTTGGGCTGGCTGCAAGAGGCCATCCACTTTGCCCAGCACAAGGGCCGCCATATCTGACAGATCCCGAAAGGAAGATTGCCATGCTCACGCTGCGCCCCGCCTCCACCCCGGAAGAACTGGCCCGCTGCCTGGCCGTGCGCCGGGCGGTGTTCGTAACGGAAAAAGGGGTCCCCGCCCAGCTGGAGGTGGATGGGGACGACCGGCTGAACGGCCCCTGCCTCCACGTTCTCATCCAGGTGGACGGCGCGGACGCCGGCGCCCTGCGCCTGCGGCGGGCGGGGACCGCCGCCCGCCTCCAGCGTTTCTGCCTGCTCTCCTCCTTCCGCGGCCGCGGCTGGGGCAGGGCGGCCATGGCCCAGGTGGAGGCCCTCTGCCGCGCCCGGGGGGCAGACAAGCTCACCCTGGATGCCAAATTTGAGGTGCAGGGGTTTTACGCCGCCTGCGGCTGCCGTGCGGTATCCGAGGTATTTCTGGAGGCCAACGTCCCCCATGTGAAGATGGAAAAACCGCTTTCCGGTTCGGGCTGAGCCCGGCGGAAAGCGGTTTTTATCTGGATTGGGGCAGCCGCCCGGGAGGGCTTTACGGATTGCCCACCACATGGGGCAGGAAGTAGCGCATCTGCTTCTTCCACCAGGGCCAGTCGTGGTTCACATCCAGCCCCCAGTAGTCCACCCAGGCCCGGATGCCCTTGGCGTGGAGCACCTGGTCAATGCGCCGGGTGCCGGCCAGCAGCTGTTCCTCCCAGGCCCCCTGCCCAACGCACAGAATGATGGTGCGCTCGTTGAACATCCTGATGTATGGGTGATCCGCCGGCATCCCGGACAGGCTGGCGCAGGGATCGTTGGCGTACACCACCTCGTCCATGTACCCGCCGTACATATCCTGGGTGTCATACACACCGGACAGGGCAATCACGCTGTCAAAGATGTCCGGCCTGCGGAAGAAAAAGTTGGCCGCGTGGTAGGCGCCCATGGAAAAGCCGGTGGACAGCAGCGCCTGCCCCGTCCCGTTGATCTCCCGGATCCGGGGGATCAGCTCCTCCACCACGTAGTTGTACCACGCCTCGTGGCGGCGCACCCGCTCATAGGGATTGCCCCCCGCGCAGGACACGGTCTCCCCGTCGATGGTATCCACGGTGAACAGCTGGATTTTCCCCTCTTCCAGGTAGTCCCTCAGGGTGTCCAACATGCCGAAATTTTCCCAGTCATAGAACCGTCCGTTCTGACAGGGCACAGCCAGGACAGGCTTTCCCCCCTGGCCGTACACTTTGAACTCCATGTCCCGGCCCAAGCAGCCGCTGTGCTGTTTCTCATACTCAATGCGCATGGTTCTCGGCCTCCTTCGGCAATCATTCAATTCCAGTTACAGCATATCATACTTTTCCCCCGGCCACAAGAGCGCAGTTTCCTCCACCCCAAAATCCCCGCGTCAAAAACCGACATTCTTTTTCGGATAGGGCTTGCCTTTCCCCGGAAAACAAGGTATAATTCAACGCAATAAAGCATTGAACCAGAAGGAAGGGATCGGTGTGAATTTCGTCTTTGTCTCCCCCAATTTTCCAGATGCCTACCGGCACTTCTGCGTCCGGCTGCGGGAAAACGGGGTCAACGTGCTGGGGGTGGGAGACGCCTCCTACGATGCCCTCCACCCGGAGCTGAAACAGGCCCTCACCGAGTACTACGCCGTATCCACCCTGGAGGACTACGACCAGGTGCTGCGGGCCCTGGGCTACTTCACCTTCCGGTATGGCAAGATCGACTGGGTGGAGAGCAACAACGAGTACTGGCTGGAGCTGGATGCCGCCCTGCGCACCGACTTCAACATCCCCACCGGGCCAAACCGGGAGCAGATCCGCAAATACCGCAGCAAATCCCTGATGAAGGAGTACTTTGCCAAAGCGGGCATCCCCAGCGCCCGGTGCCTGCCCGTCACCGAGCTGGCCCCCGCCCTGGAATTTGTCGCCCAGGTGGGCTTTCCGGTGATCGTCAAGCCGGACAGCGGCGTGGGGGCGGCGGACACCTACCGGCTGGAGGACGAGGCGGACCTGAAGGACTTCTTCCGCCATCTGCCCCCCACCCCCTATCTCATGGAGGAATATGTCCAGGGGGCGGTGACCACCTACGACGGGGTGTGCAACTCCAAGGGGGAGGTGCTCTTCGCCGCCAGCCACGTCACCCCCAACTCCATCATGGACATGGCCAACGAGGGCGCCCCCTGCTTCTACTATGTGGACAAGCAGGTCCCCGCCGATGTAGAGCGGGCGGGCAAAGCGGTGCTGGCCGCCTTCCAGGCCCGGGGCCGCTGCTTCCACCTGGAGTTTTTCCGCCTGAGCAAGGCAAAGGCCGGCCTGGGCAAAAAGGGGGACATCGTGGCCCTGGAGGTCAACATGCGCCCCGCCGGCGGCTTTACCCCGGATATGATCGACTTCAGCCAGAGCGTGGATATGTTTCAGATCTGGGCGGACATGGTGGTCTTTGACCAGCGCCACCACCGGTATGAGGGGCCCAAATCCTACTGCGTCTATGTGGGCCGCCGGGACGGGGTGGACTACGCCCTGTCCGGGGAGCAGCTGCTCTCCCGGGCCGGGGAACACATCCGCATGTTCACCCGCATGCCCGACGCCATGGCCGGCCTCATGGGCAACCAGGTGGCCGTCGCCTGCTTCCCCAGCAAAAAGGCGGTGCAGGCCTTTATCCAGGACGCCCTGCGGCTGCGGGGGGAAGCACCCGGTCAGGACAATCTGTAAACAAAACAGCAATTCCCGCCCCACATGGGGCGGGAATTGCTGCTGTCGAAAAAGTCAAATGCCGTGCAGGATATTGAGGCGCACTTGCGGAGGGAAAGCCCTCGGCAGAGTTTCGCCGCCCGCAGGCGGCGAAATAAGTTCTAAATCTGTTTTTTCCGGGGACATGCGCCTCGGAAAAAACACTTCTCAGCCCGCAAGTGTGGAATTTGGCCAAAGGCCAAATTATGCGCGCGGCGGGCTGTACTCCCTCGAAAAAATGCAAGCATTTTTTCGAGGCGTGTCGAGGTTTCTCGACACGCTGAGTTCCCGCCCCATGTGGGGCGGGAATTGTCACTCTCCCAGACTTTCGTGGACCGGCGCGGCCAGCCCCTGCTGGGGGTGCCACAGCACCAGGGCCGCCCCCCGGCGGACCTGCACCCGGGCCGGCGGGCCCAGAAACTCGTTGCTCACCCCCAGGGAGTCCTCCCCGGTGAGCCGGGCCTCCTCCAGGGGATAGAGCAGCCCCGTGAGGGTCACCCCCTCCGCCGGCCCCCCGGCGGCAAACACCGACACCGTCCCCCGGTATCCCGCCGGGAAGGCCAGCGCGCCCTGGCACACCGCGGCGGCCACGCTCTCCTCCCCCACCAGGAAGCCCGCGCCGCCCCGGCGGGCCAGGCCCACCAGCAGCTGAAGGTTGGCCAGGGTATGGTCCAGCCGCCCGCCCATGCCGCCGTAGATGTGGAAGGTGCGGTATCCCCGCGCCCACCCCTCCGCGATGGCCAGAGCGGTGTCTGTATCATCCTTCTTCACCGGGTGGCGGACGATGTGGGGATGGGATGGCACATAGCCCAGGGAATCAAAATCCCCCACCAGCAGCTGCGGGGTGATCCCCCGCTTCTCCAGCTGGGCATAGCCCCCGTCGGCGGCGATGATCAGATCGCCCTGCTCCATCCGGGGCCACTGCTCTCCATACTCCCCGGAGCCAAAAATATAGCAGACCGCCATGGCGGTCACCACCTTTCCAAACAGATCACGGGAGACCGGCCAGGGCCGGTCTCCCGCAATTTTATCACAGCTGCGGCGGCTTTTCCACCGCTTTTCCCGCCCCGGGCACTCCCAGGGCCCGGCGGAGCAGGTCATTCACCAGCTTCGGATCGGCCCTGCCCTTCAGCTCCCGCATCACCTGGCCCACCAGGAACCCCAAGGCCTTCTCTCTGCCCGCCTGAAAATCGGCCACGGAGCGGGGATGGGCCGCCAGCGCCCGCTCCACGGCGGCCGCCACCAGGCCGGTGTCCCCCACCTGTTCCAGGCCGTGCTCCCGGACATAGGCGTCCACGTCCCCATCGCCGTCGAACACCGCCTCAAACACCTGCACCCCGGTGTTCCGGTTGATCCGCCCCTCTTCCACCAGGGCGATGATCCGGGTCAGGGCGGCGGGGGGCAGCTTCATATCCCCGGGCTCCATCCCCCGGGCGGACAGGGCGGCCAGCACCTCCCCCATGATCCAGTTGGCCCCCTGCTTGGCCGGCGCGCCCAGTTCCACCAGGGCCTCGAAGAGGCGGGCCAGGGCCGGGTCGGAGGTGATCATCCGGCAGTCATAGGGGGACAGGCCGTAGTCGGCCTGATACCGTGCCCGCTTTTCCGCCGCCAGCTCGGGCCGGGCCGCCCGCAGGGCGGCCACATAGTCCTCACCCAGCCGGACGGGAGGCAGGTCGGGCTCGGGGAAATAGCGGTAGTCCCGGGCCTCTTCCTTGGAGCGCATGGGGCAGGTGACCTCCCGGTCCTCGTCCCAGCGCCGGGTCTCCTGGGCCACCTGGCCCCCCGCCCCCAGCAGGCGGATCTGGCGGCCGGCCTCATAGGCGATGGCCCGGGCGATGGCCTTGAAGGAGTTGAGGTTCTTCATCTCCGTGCGGGTGCCCAGCTCGTCGCTGCCCAGGGGCCGGACGGACAGGTTCACATCGCACCGGAGGGAGCCCTCCTGCATCTTGCAGTCGGACACCCCTAAATATTGCAGGGTCTCCTTCAGCTTTTCCAGGTAGGCGATGACCTGGTCGGCGGTGCGGAAGTCCGGCTCGGTGACGATCTCGATGAGGGGCACGCCGCAGCGGTTGTAGTCCGCCCGGGTCTGGTCGATCCAGGGGTCGTGGACCAGCTTGCCCGCGTCCTCCTCCATGTGGATCTCGTGGATGCGCACCGCGCTGTCCCCGCCGGAGGTGTGCAGCTCCACCCGGCCGTCCCGGGCGATGGGCAGGTAGAGCTGGCTGATCTGGTAGGCCTTGGGCAGATCGGGGTAGAAATAGTTCTTCCGGTCGAAGGCGCTGTACCGGGCAATCTGGCAGTTCAGCGCCAGCCCCGCCTTCACGGCAAACTCCAGCACCTTTTCATTGAGCACCGGCAGCGCCCCGGGCAGGCCGGCGCACACCGGGCAGCAGTGGGTGTTGGGCTGGCCGCCGAACTGGGTGGTGCAGGGGCAGAAGATCTTGCTCCGGGTGGCCAGCTCCACATGGGTCTCCAGGCCGATGACGGTCTCCCAGGTCATGTCCGCTTCCCCCCTTCCGGTGCGCGCCGGTGCCAGTCGGTATCCAGCTGGAAGGCGTGGGCGGCGTTCAGCAGCCGCCCCTCCCCGAAGCGGGGGCCTATGAGCTGGGCCCCGATGGGCAGCCCCTGACTGTCAAACCCGCAGGGCATGGACAGGGCCGGCAGCCCCGCCAGGTTTGCCGGGACGGTGTAGATATCCCCCAGGTACATCTTCAGCGGCTCCCCCAGGCTCTCTCCCAGCCTGGGCGCGGTGGAGGGGGCCACCGGGGTGAGCAGCAGGTCGCAGCGGCCAAAGGCCTCGTCAAAGGCATTCCGGATGACCGCCCTCGCCTGGAGGGCCTTCTGGTAGTAGGCGTCGTAGTAGCCGCTGGAGAGCACGAAGGTGCCCAGCAGGATGCGCCGCTTCACCTCCGGGCCGAAGCCCTGGGTACGGCTCTGGGTGTACAGCTCATGGAGGCCGCCGTACTCCCGCGCCCGCCAGCCGTACTTCACCCCGTCGTACCGGGCCAGGTTGGAGGAGGCCTCCGCCGAGGCGATGATGTAGTAGGCGGGCACCGCGTACTCCAGCACCGGGAAGGACAGCTCCACCAGCTGCGCCCCCCGATCCTTCAGCACCTGTGCCGCCGCCAGCACCGCCCTGCGCACCCCGTCGTCCAGCCCGTCCCCGAAGCACTGCTCCGGCAGGCCCACCCGCAGCCCCCGCACATCCCCGGTGAGGCGGGACAGCAGCTGGCCGTAGTCCCCGTCCAGGCTGGTGGCGTCCCGCCGGTCCCGGCCCTGGAGCAGGTCCAGCACGGCGGCGCAGTCCGCCGCGTCCCGGCCCAGGGGCCCAATCTGGTCCAGGGAGGAGGCGTGGGCGATCAGCCCGTAGCGGGACACGGTGCCGTAGGTGGGTTTGATGCCGGTGACGCCGCAGTGGGCCGCCGGCTGCCGGATGGACCCACCGGTGTCCGAGCCGACGGCATACCACCCCAGCCCCGCCGACACCGCGGCGGCCGCCCCGCCGGAGGAGCCGCCGGGGGAGCGCTCCAGATCCCAGGGGTTGCGCACCGGGCCGAAGAAGGAGGTCTCGCTGGTGGAGCCCATGGCAAACTCGTCCATGTTCAGCTTGCCCAGGCAGAGGGCGCCGGCGGCCTCCAGCCGCTCCACCGCGGTGGCGTCGTAGGGGGGCGTGAAGTCCTCCAGCATCCGGGAGGCGCAGGTGGTGCGCACCCCTTTGGTGCAGATGTTGTCCTTCCAGGCCATGGGCACCCCGTAGAGGGGGCTGTTGGCAGTTTTCACGCCCTTTTGCAGGGCCTCCGCCCGGGCCAGGGCCCGCTCCCCGGTGACGGTGAGAAAGCAGTTCAGCGCCCCGTTTTGCCGCTCCACAGCCTCCAGCGCCGCCCGGGCCGCCTGGGGGACGGACACCTCCCCCCTTCGGATGGCCGCCCCCAGCTCCAGGGCGGTGAGTTCGGTGAGTTCCATGTCCGCCCCCCTCACTCCACGCTCCGGGGCGTGAGGAACATCTCCCCATCCTGGGCCGGGGCGTTGGCCAGCAGCTCCCCCCGGTCCAGAGAGGGCTCCACCACATCCGGTCGCAGCACGTTCCCGACCGGTGCCTCATGGCTCAGGGGCTCGATGCCCGCTGTATCCAGCCGCCCCAGGATGTCCATATAGTCCACGATGCGTTTCAGCTGGGCGGTCATGGCCCGCCGCTCCTCCTCCGGCAGGGACAGCCGGGAGAGCCGGGCCAGCTCGTCCACCAGCCAGGCATTGATCGGTTCCATGGTACCCCTCCCTCTTTTTCTCCGCAACATCTCCGTGCGTTGTTTTCCGGTCTCATTGTACCCCAACGCTCCGGGTGAATCAAGCGCGCCGTTCCGCTTTTCCCCGCCCGGGGCTCCCCGCAAAAAACCGGCCGCCCCGAAGGAGGCGCAGCCGGTCTGATTCCCCATGGTTTTTTCTGCCGGATTGTGGTATGATGGACGCAAAGGAAATAAGCGCGGGAGGAATGCCCAATGATGACATGGGAAGAGCTGGAGCGGCAGTGCCTGGCCTGCCAGCGATGCGCCCTGGCGGACAGCCGCACCCACGTGGTGTTCGGTGCCGGCCAGCGGGACGCGGAAGTGATGTTTGTGGGAGAGGGCCCCGGGGAGCACGAAGATCTCCAGGGTGAGCCCTTTGTGGGCCGGGGCGGCCTGCTGCTGGATGAGATGCTCTCCCTCATCGGCCTGTACCGGCAGAAGAATTTCTACATCTGCAACATCGTGAAGTGCCGCCCGCCCAAAAACCGGGACCCGCTGAACACCGAGCAGGACGCCTGCATCGGCTATCTCCGGGAGCAGATCGTCCTGGTGCGCCCCAAGCTCATCATCTGCCTGGGCCGCATCGCCGCCAACCGTCTCATCCACGACGACTACAAGATCACCAAGGAGCACGGCCAGTGGGTGGAGCGGGACGGGGTGTTTTACACCGCCATCTACCACCCCGCCGCCCTGCTCCGGGACCCCTCCAAAAAGCCGGAGACCTTTGTGGATTTGCGCTCCATCCGGGAGAAAATCCGCCAGGTATGTACCCACACCTACTGAGCCGGCGGGCGTTACGGCTCCTCTTCCGGGAGGGGCAGCAGATTCATGATGGAGATCTCGTAGGCGGTCCGGGTCACGCTCTCCCCGTCCACCACCTTCCGGTACTCCCGGCTCTGGAGGCGGCCCTCCAGGCGCAGGGTGTCCCCCACCGCCATCCCGCCGCACAGCGCGGCCAGGGATCCCCAGGCGATGCAGGGCAGATAGTCCGCGCGGCCATACGGGCGGTTCACCGCCAGCAGCAGATCGCAGATCTCCCGGCCCAGCGGGGTGCGCCGGCGCACCGGCTGCTTGCACAGCACTCCGGACAGGGTCAGGCTGTTCTCCCCCTCGCCCGGTTCCACCCGCCGGGCCCCCCGCACCAGGACGGTGATCACCAGCCGGCTGCCCACCCCCGTGCGGTTGTTGTAGGAACGCACCTCTCCCTCTGTCTCCACCCAGCCCTCCGGCGTCCACAGCTGCGGGTCCGGACAGGTGGTGATGAGGTTCACCACATCCTGGTTCCCGGACAGCCGGGGCACCCGCAGCGGGACCAGATAGTAGTCCGTTCCGTGGTTCCGGTGAGAGAAAACCGGTGAGGCCGCCGGGCTTCCCCGCAGTCTGATCCGGTTTTCCCCTTGATAATCGGCCATGGTATCACGCTCCGTTTGCAGTCAAGCTGTCCTGAATATATGTGCCCGGAGCGGCAAGTATGCCCATTGACAAATGAGGCGGATGCTGTATACAATACAGGTACCATCCCGGCCCGTTCCCGTGACCCGGCCAAAAGGAGGTCTGATGATGGAACTGGAACTGACCCGCAAGCAATTTCGCCGCCTGCTTGACATGGTTTACATCGGCAACTGGATCCTCAACTCCACCCGGGGTGAGGATCGCTTTAAGGACTACGACGAGGTGGAGAGCCTGCTCTTCGCCCGGGCCGCTCAGGAGGGCATGCCCACCCTGGCGGAGCTGTACCAGGGAGAGGTGATCCCCTCCCGCGCCTTCGCCGAAGGCGGCATTCACGAGGCCATCATGGACTATGAGAACAACGTGTTCTTCGAGATCCTGGCGGAGGACCTGGCCCGCCGGGACATGGATGATGTCCCCATCGACGAGAACAATCTGGATGAACTCAACCGCCGCATCGACGCCTACATCGACGAGTTTGAGGCCCACGGCACCGACAACATCACCGTGGACTGCTGAGCCATCATCCGCAGGAGTGAGGTTTCCCACACATGGTCAAAAAGCGATTGGCAGATGTCCTGTTCCTGTCCGTGATCCTGCTGCTTCTGCTGGCCGGACTGGTCAGGACTCTGTTTTTCCCCAAAGAACTCAACACCTATGAAAACCGCTATGCCCAGAAAGCCCCCGCCCTGTCCGTGAGCGGCTTCCTGGACGGCTCTTATCAAAGCGATCTGGACGCGGCCCTGGCCGATCAGGTCCCCCTGTCCCAGTACGCGAAGAAGCTCTACAACCTGGGCACCTCCGCTCTGATGGAGTCCATGGTCCTTCCCATCGCCCAGAGCCACCCCAACCGCTACATCAACATATTCGGGCTGCGCCTGTTCAACGGCACCCACCTGACCTACTACACCAACATCCTGTCCGACCGCGTCCCCGGCCTGGATGAGAAAGCGGAGAACTACAACCAGGTGTTCGCCCAACATCCCGATACAGAGTTTTACGTATACTTCATTGAAAAGGATACGGATATCGACTTTGAGACCGGCGAAAAGGTGGGGATCTACGAGTATCTGGCCGGTCAGCTGAACCTGCCAGAGGAGCGCATCGCCCGCTACCGGATCGACAGTTTCGACCAGTTCAGCCAGTGGTTTTACCGCACGGACCACCACTGGAATGCCCAGGGTTCCTATGAGGGCTACCTCCAGGTCCTGGAGCTGCTGGGCGTGGCGGAGCAGCCCCTCACCCATGGGGATCTGGTGACGGTTTCCCAGCATTTTTCCGGCTCCAAGGCCTCCAGCGCCCCCAGTCTGTACGAACCCTTCTCCGTCTACCCCTATGACTTCCCGGACATGGACATTGTCATCAACGGGGCCCCGGCCGCGGACTACGGCAACCAGGACGCCTGGCTCTCCGGCCAGGGAACCGGGGCGATTTCCTACAGCGCCTTCTACGGCGGGGACATGGGGGAGATCATCTTCGACACCGGGACCCAGGGCAGAGGGAGTCTTCTGGTCATCGGTGAGTCCTTTGACAACGCCATCCTCAAATTGCTGGCCAGCCACTTCGACCGCCTGTACTCCATCGACCTGCGCTACTATGAGGCCTATATGGGGACCGCCTTCTCCCTGTCCGACTACCTGGAGCAGCACCAGCCCGACCGGGTGCTGCTCATCGGCAACGCGGACTATTTCGCCTCGCAAGACTTTCTTCTGGAGGATTAAGCAATGGTATTCAGCAGCTTGCCCTTCCTCTATGCGCTCTTCCCCGTTGTCCTGGTGGCCTATTTCCTCATCCCCAACCGGGTCTGGCGCAACAGCGTCCTGCTGGTCTCATCCGTCTTTTTCTACGCCTGGGGGGAGCCGAAATTTGTCCTGCTCATGATGGCCGCCACGCTGGTGGCCTGGGTGGGCGGCCTGTTCATCCACCGGTTTGACAGCCGCGGCGCCGGGCGGGCCAAACGGGCCGCCCTGATCCTCACGGTATGCCTGCTGGTGGCCAACCTGGTGATCTTCAAATACCTGAATTTCGTGGTGGACAACCTGAACCTGCTCTTCTCCGGCAGGCTGTCCATCCCCGCCATCGCCCTGCCCATCGGCATCAGCTTCTACACCTTCCAGATCCTCTCCTACGTCATCGACCTCTACCGGGGGGAAGTGGCCGTCCAGCGCAATTTTTTCTGGCTGGCCCTGTACGTGTGCTTTTTCCCGCAGCTCATTGCCGGCCCCATTGTGCGCTATCAGACCATTGAGCATGAGATCCGGCACAGAAGGGAAACCCTGGACGACGTGGTGGCCGGCTTCAAGCGCTTTATCATCGGCCTGGCCAAAAAGGCGCTGCTGGCCAACGGCGCGGCGGTGGTGGCGGAGCTGGTGTACAACAACCCCCGGGACGCCTATGGCACCGCGGTATACTGGATCGCCGCCCTGGCCTACACCATGCAGATCTACTTTGACTTTTCCGGGTACAGCGATATGGCCATCGGCCTGGGCCGGATCTTCGGCTTTCATTTCCTGGAGAACTTCAACTACCCCTATATCTCCCGCTCCATCACGGAGTTCTGGCGCCGCTGGCACATCTCCCTGTCCACCTGGTTCCGGGACTATATCTATATTCCTCTGGGCGGCAACCGGGTGCGCAAGTCCCGCTGGATTCTGAACATTCTCATCGTCTGGGGCCTGACCGGGCTGTGGCACGGGGCCAGCTGGAACTTCCTGCTCTGGGGCTTTTACTATGCCGCCCTCCTGCTGCTGGAAAAGCTGCTGCTCCACCGGCTGCTGGACAAGCTCCCCGGCCTGATCCGCTGGGCCTACGCCTTTTTCTTTGTCGTGGTGGGCTGGGTCATCTTCGACCTCACCGACTTTTCCCAAATGGCCGGCGCTCTGGGCATGATGTTCACCTATCACCCCACCGACTGGTTCGGCGCCGTGGCCGCCAACGCGGACCTTCTCTGGGCCGTGGTGTGGATCCCGCTGGGCCTGGTGTGCATGCTGCCCATTCTGCCCCGGCTGAAACTGCCGGACAATCTCTGGGGCCGCAGCCTCTCCCACGCGCTCCATCTCGCCCTGGCGGGGTTGTGCGTCATCGTCATTCTCAGCTCGTCCTACAATCCCTTTATCTACTTCCGTTTCTGACCCTTATCGTCCCCACACAAAAAAAGTCCAGCCGGACCGGCTGGACTTTTTCGCGCTCTGATTCAATTCTTTTTCTTGCGTTTCTTTTCAAAGAAATCCCGTACCGGCGTAGCTGGCGCCGGTGAGCCTTCCCCCATGGTCTCGGCGTAGTTCTCCAGCGCCCGGCGCTGCTGCTCCGTGAGATTGGTGGGCACCTGGATCCGGATGGTGACATACTGGTCCCCCCGGCCCCGGCCGTTGACATTGGGCGCCCCCTTGCCCCGCAGGCGGAAGGTGGTCCCCGTCTGGGTTCCGGCGGGCAGGTTGTACTTCACCTTGCCGTCAATGGTGTCGATCTGCAGCTCCGCGCCCAGGGCGGCCTGGGTAAAGGACACCGACTGCTCCAGGTACAGGTCATAGCCCTCCCGCTGGAACCGGGGATCGGGGATGACCGAGATGTTGATGAGCAGGTCGCCGGCGGGGCCGCCGTTGAGGCCGCCGTTGCCCTCGCCCCGCATGGAGATGGTCTGGCCGTCGTCGATGCCCGCGGGGATGCGCACCTTGATCTTGCGCTGGCGGCGCACCTGGCCCTCGCCATGGCAGTCCGGGCAGGGCTGATGGATGATCTTTCCGGTCCCCCGGCAGCGGGAACAGGGCGCGGTGGTGGTGAAGGCAAAGCCGCCGCCCCCCCGCTGGATGCGCACCTGACCGGTGCCCCGGCAGTCGGGGCAGATCTCCGCCGTGGTGCCCGGGGCGCAGCCGGTGCCCCGGCAGGAATCACAGCTCTCCGTCCGGGTGAGGCTGATCTCCTTCTCCACGCCGGACATGGCCTCCTGGAAGGTGATGGTCAGATTGGCCCGCAGGGAGGCGCCCCGCTTGGGGGCGTTGGGATTGGCCTGGCGCTGGCCGCCGAAGCCGCCGAACCCGCCCCCGCCGAAGAAGGAGCCGAAGATGTCCCCCAGGTCGATATCCCCCATATCAAAGCCGCCGAACCCGCCGCCGGCGTTGAAGTTGGGATCCACACCGGCGTGGCCGAACTGGTCGTACTTCGCCCGTTTGTCCTTGTCGGAGAGCACCTCATAGGCCTCGTTGATCTCCTTGAACTTGGCCTCGGCCTCCTTGTTGCCCGGGTTCATATCCGGGTGGTACTGCTTGGCCAGCTTCCGGTAGGCTTTTTTCAATTCGTCGTCCGTGGCGGTACGGGCCACCCCCAGGACTTCGTAGTAATCTCGTTTCTGATCTGGCATATCCGCTTCACCTCTCAAGCGAGGAATGGTCGATACCTACAGCAAGCGGGGTGGAACCCACCCCGCTTGCCGCGGCATTTTCAAATTGCTTACTTGTTGTTATCATCATCGACTACTTCGTAGTCGGCGTCCACCACGTTGTCGTCGCCGCCGTTGCCGGCAGAGCCGGTGGAGCCGCCGGCGGCGCCGCCCATGTCGGGGCCGGGGCCGGCCTGGCCGCCCTGCTGGTTATACAGCTTCTCGCTGACGGCGTAGAA
>CALWXH010000047.1 GCA_944385465.1 uncultured Oscillospiraceae bacterium
TCGGCCTTGGCGATCTCCACCAGCCGCTTGGCGATGATGGGCCGGGCGAAGGCGGTGCCCAGCAGGTAGTCCTCGTACTTGGCCCCCATCATCATGGAGGGGATGATCACGTCATCCACCATCTCGTCGGTGAGGTCCTCGATGTACAGCTTGGAGGCGCCGGTCTTGATGGCCTTCTCCTCCAGCCCGTCCAGCTCGTCCCCCTGCCCCACGTCGGCAGAGACGGCGATGATCTCCGGGTTGTTGTAATTCTCCTTCAGCCAGGGGATGATGATGGACGTATCCAGCCCGCCGGAATAGGCGAGCACTACTTTTTTGATGTCAGCCATGGTTCCATTCCTCCACAGATCTTATTGGGATATGATATGAGGCAAGTATACTCCCGCGCCGGCCGGATTTCAAGTCTTATTTTTACATAATCATTCACGCTGTCCCCGGTTTTTCTGGGTCACTTTCCACAGTTTATTCATGATTCAGCGGTTTCACATGAATATTCATTCACTTGACGCAATGCCGTCCCATCTTTGCAGAAAGGCCGGCCCGAAAGGGCCGGCCTCAGACTGTTGGAAAAGTGAACTGCCACGGAAGATCTTTGAGACGCGCATACAGGGAGAAAAGCCCTCGGCAGAGTTTCGCCGCCCGCAGGCGGCGAAATCAAGTTCAAATCCGTTTTTTCCGGGGACATGCGCCTCGGAAAAAACTCTTCTCAGCCCGCAAACGTGCGAGCTGCGCCTTTTGCAGCGAGTGCGATGCAGCGGGCTGCATCCCCTCGAAAAAATGCAGGCATTTTTTCGAAGCGTGTCGAGCGTTCTCGACACGCTGAGGACGGCCCGAAAGGGCCGGCCTTTCTCCCTATGGCCGGACAGGCTCCTGGGCGCGCAGCACCAGCTTCCCGTCCTCCGCGCCCAGATGCAGGACGCCTCCCGCCTTCAGCTGCCTGGACAGCAGCAGCTGGGCCGCCGGCTCCTCCACCTGGCGGCGCACCGCCCGGCGGATGGGCCGGGCCCCCTGGTCCCGCTCCAGTTCCCCCTGGGGCCGGGCCAGCAGGGCCACCGCCTCCCGCTCCGCCTCCAGTTCCACCCCCAGGGCGGACAGGCGGCCCCCCAGCCCGGACAGCAGCCGGCCGGCAATCCGCTCCAGGTCCTCCCCCTCCAGGCGGTGGAACAGCACGATCTCGTCCAGCCGGTTGAGAAATTCCGGCCGGAAGTGCTGGCGCAGCTCCGCCAGCACTTCCTCCCGCACCTTTCCCTCCCGGTCGCCCCCGGCAAAGCCCATGGGCGGGGCGTGGCTCACCATCTTCCTGGCCCCCACATTGGAGGTCATGACAATCACCGCATTGCGGAAATCCGCCCGCCGCCCCTGGCTGTCGGTGAGCACCCCGTCATCCATCACCTGCAGCAGAAGATTCTGCAGGTCCGGATGGGCCTTCTCCATCTCGTCAAAGAGCACCACCGACCAGGGCCGCCGCCGCACCCGCTCGGTGAGCTGGCCGCCGTCCTCATGGCCCACATAGCCCGGCGGGGCCCCGATGAGCCGGGAGACGGTGTGCTTCTCCATATATTCGGACATGTCAAACCGGATGAGGGCGTCCTCACTGCCGAACAGCGCCCCGGCCAGGGCCCGGCACAGCTCGGTCTTGCCCACCCCGGTGGGCCCCAGGAAAAAGAACACCCCCGCCGGCCGGCCCGGCTCCTTCAGGCCCACCCGGCTGCGGCGGATGGCGGCGGCCACGGTGCGCACCGCCTCGTCCTGCCCCACCACCCGGTGGTGGAGCTGTTGTTCCAGCTCCAGCAGGCGCTGGGCCTCCCCCTTGGTGATGGCCTCCACCGGGATGCCCGTCCACTGCTCCAGCACCGCCGCCACATGCTCCCGCCCCAGGCGGCGCCGTTCGCCCCCCCGGCGGCGGTTCTGCTTCCGGTCCAGCTCCCAGCGGAAATCCGCCTCTGCGTCCCGGAGGATGGCCGCCTGCTCGTAGTCCTGGCGGGCGGCGGCCAGCACCTTCTCCCGGGCGGTATGCTCCACCCGATGGGCCAGGGACCGCAGCCCCTCCGGCACCTCTTCCTCCATCCGCAGCCTGGCCGCCCCCTCGTCGATGAGGTCGATGGCCTTGTCCGGCAGGAAGCGGTCGGGCAGGTACCGCCGGGACAGCTCCACCGCCGCCTCCAGGGCCTCGTCCGAGATGACCAGGCCGTGGTACTGCTCATAGTTTCCCCGCAGCCCCCGGAGGATGTCCAGCGCCTGTTCCGGCGTGGGCTCGTCCACCCGCACCGGCTGAAAGCGCCGCTCCAGGGCGGCGTCCTTCTCAATATATTTCCGGTATTCCTCCAGGGTGGTGGCCCCCACCACCTGGATCTCCCCTCGGCTCAGGGCGGGCTTGAGGATATTGGCCGCGTCGATGGCCCCCTCCGCCGACCCCGCGCCCACGATGTTGTGCAGCTCGTCCAGAAACAGGATCACATTGCCCGCCCGGCGCACCTCCGCCAGGATCAGGCTCACCCGGTCCTCAAACTCCCCCCGGTATTTGGTGCCCGCCACCATGGCCGTCAGATCCAGCTCCAGCAGCCGCTTGCCCCGGAGGGGTTCCGGCACCGTTCCCGCCGCCATGCGCAGGGCCAGCCCCTCCGCCACCGCCGTCTTTCCCACCCCCGGCTCCCCGATCAGGGCGGGGTTGTTCTTGCCCCTCCGGGCCAGGATCTGCACCACCCTGCCCACTTCCCGGTCCCGGCCGATCAGCGGGTCCAGTCCCCCCTGGGCCGCCAGCCGGGTCAGGTCCCGGGAATACCGGTCGGTGAGGCGGGTCTCCGGATTTTCCCGGCGGCCGGGCCGCTCCCCCTCCCGGCAGGGCGCGGCATAGTCTCCCCCCTGGCCCGGGCCGCCCCGGGCCTGAGGCAGCCCCGCCTGCCTGGCCCGCCACATTCCCTTGATCCTGCTCCAGATGCCGATGCGTTCCATACCTTTCCTCCTGTTCCTCACTTCATGGAAATCATGGGAACATTTCATCGGTTTTATACAGGACATCCCTGAAATTCTGTCTTGCAATTTTGAAATTTTCTGCTACAATAGGTTTGGTTCAACCTAATGCATGGGAGGTGTACTTACATGGCTCGAGTGATCAACGATACCTGCATTTCCTGCGGCGCTTGCGAGGGTGAGTGCCCGGTGGGCGCTATCTCCATGGGCGACGATCACATGAAGATCGATGCCAGCGCCTGCATTGACTGCGGCGCTTGCGAGGGTGCCTGCCCCATGGGCGCCATCTCCGAGGAGTAATTTCATCCCGGACAAAAAAACTGCCGTCCCCCTTCGGGGACGGCAGTTTTTATGTTTCCTCTCAAATCCGGCAGTACGCCGCCCGGCCCTCCCGGAACAAATCGTTCCCCCGGCTGTCAACGGCCACGGTGAGGGGCAGATCCTCCACCTGCATGCGCTTGACCGACTCGCAGCCCAGCTCGTCAAAGGCGATGACCTGGGCGCTTTTGATGCACCGGGCAATGAGGGCGCCGGCGCCCCCCACGGCGGCGAAGTAGCACGCGCCGTTGCGCACAATGGCGTCCACCACCGGCTGGGAGCGCTCCCCCTTGCCGATCATGGCCGTCAGCCCCAGATCCAGCAGTCGGGGGGCGAAGGCGTCCATCCGCCCGGCGGTGGTGGGCCCGCAGGCGCCCACCGCCATCCCCTGCTGGCCGGGGGTGGGGCCGGCATAGTAGATGACCGCCCCCTTCAGGGGAAAGGGCAGGGGCTTCCCCTCGTCCAGCAGCTGGAAGATCCGCTTGTGGGCCGCGTCCCGGGCGGTGTAAATGGTGCCGGACAGCAGCACCCGGTCCCCGGCCTTCAGCGTCCCCAGGCGCTGCGGCAGCTGATCGGTGGTCAGGGCGATGGCTTCACTCATGGTCCAGCAGCTCCTCTCTCAGGCTGTGCGCCCGCTCGTCCGCCTGGCGGAGCTGCTCCTCCCAGTCCGACACAGACCGGGCCCGGGCAAACAGCCCGTCCATGGCCTGGCGCAATCCGTCATATCCCTCCAGGGTCCGGCCCAGCCACTGCCGGGCCCGCTCCCGGATCTCCTCCGCCTGGCCCTGGGCCTCGTCGATGGTGGCCTGGGCCTTGCGGTGGGCGTCCAGCTCCACGGTGGCCACCCGGTCCTTCAGCTGTTCATAGCGCTCTGCCATGGGAGAGAGCTGCTCCACCTTCTCCTGCAGCCGCGCCAGCTCCGCCCGGGCCACCCCCAGCTTGGTCTCCGTCTGGGTCAGCTCCCCCCGCAGCTTGGTCAGGTCCCTGGTGGACTCCTCCAGGCTGGAGCGCACCCGGGCCTCCTCCGCCGCCAGGCTGCCCTGGCGGCTGCGCAGGCTGTCCAGCTCCTGGAGCAGGCCGTTCCGCTCCTGGCCGGCGCCGTCCAGCTCCTGCCGGGCCTGGCCCAGCTGCTGCTCCAGCTCCGCCACCTGTTTGTTGTGGGCGGCCGAAGACTGCTCGATGTATCGCATCACGTCCCAGCGGTTGAAGCCGTTCAGGGCGCGGCGGAATTTCTGGGTCACAGGTTCCATCCCGTTCTCCCCCTCGTATTCTGATTCGGAGGATATTTTATCACACATTTCGCCGGGACACAATCTTTTTTCACACGCTCTGCCCTTCGCCTTCCGGCGCCGGCAAACCGCCCGCCTCCTGCTCCCCCCTTTTCCCCGGCCGGTTCTCTCCCGGGATTTCTTTAAGATTCTCTGAAGTCCGGCCCCGCGCGGGAAAGAGGCGTTGTATTTTTCCCCGAAATACGATATACTGTTCCCATCTATACCCTGCGCCACAGAGGAGGAGCGTTTATGAACAACATCTGGCACGACATCAGCCCCAAGCGCATCGCCCCGGAGGACTTCATCGCCGTGGTGGAGATCCCCAAGGGCAGCAAGAAAAAATATGAGCTGGACAAGGAGACGGGCCTGATCATCCTGGACCGGGTGCTCCACACCTCCACCCACTACCCCGCCAACTACGGCTTCATCCCCCGCACCTACGGCGATGACGGCGACCCCCTGGACGTGCTGGTGCTGTGCTCGGAGGAGCTGGACCCCCTCACCCTGGTGCGTTGCTACCCGGTGGGCTACATCTCCATGCTGGACGGGGGCAAGCGGGATGAGAAGATCATCGCCATCCCCTTCTCCGATCCCACCTACAACACCTTCCACGATCTGATGGAGCTGCCCAGCCACATCTTTGACGAGATGGCCCACTTCTTCACCGTCTACAAGGCGCTGGAGGGCAAGGAGGCCGTGGCCGGGGACGTGAACGACCGGGCCGCCGCCATCGCCATCATCCAGGAGGCCATCGACCACTATAAGGAGTGCTTCTGCTGAAGGCGGACGCTTTCGCAAATTCTATGAGAGAAGGACGTGACGATTTGGCGCACTATGACGCATTGATCATCGGCGCCGGCTTTGCCGGCGCCGTCACCGCCCGGCAGCTGGCCGAGGCGGGCCGGCGGGTGCTGGTTCTGGAACGGCGGGACCACATCGGCGGCAACGCCTATGACCGGCTGGACCAGGCCGGGGTGCTCATCCACCAGTACGGGCCCCACATCTTCCACACCAACGACCGGCAGGTGTACGACTACCTCTCCCGGTTCACCCCCTGGCTGGACTACCCCCACAAGGTGGTGGCCAACCTCCCCGACGGCAAAGGGGGGCGGCTGGAGTATCCCGTCCCCTTCAACCTGAACTCCCTGGAGATCGCCTTCGGCCCGGAGGAGGGCGGCCGGCTGGGGGAAAAGCTCATCGCCGCCTACGGCCCGGAGAAAAAGGTGACCATCCTGGAGCTGCGCCAGAACCCGGACCCGGAGATCGCCGCCCTGGCCGGCTATGTGTATGAGCACGTGTTCGTACACTACACCATGAAGCAGTGGGGCACCACCCCGGAGCAGATCGACCCCAACACCACCGCCCGGGTGCCCGTCTTTCTCAGCCGGGACTGCCGCTACTTCCAGGACGCCTACCAGGGCATGCCCCTGCACGGCTACACCAAGCTGTTTGAGGCCATGCTGGACCACCCCGGCATCCAGGTGCGACTGAACACCGACGCCCGGGACCTGCTGGACCTGTCCGGACCCAACATCCGCTTTGAGGGGGAGGCCTTTGACGGCCCCGTGGTATACACCGGGGCGGTGGACGAGCTGTTCGGCTGCCTGTTCGGCCGCCTGCCCTACCGCACCCTGGACTTCCGGTTCGAGACCCACCCGGTGGACCTGTGGCAGTCCCACGGCACGGTGAACTACACCGTGGACGAGCCCTACACCCGCATCACCGAGTTCAAGCACATGACCGGCCAGACCCTCCCCGGGGCCACCACCATTGTGAAGGAGTACTCCCGCGCCTACACCGGCGCCCCGGAGGAGACCCCCTATTACGCCATCATCAATCCGGAGAACAACGCTTTGTATGAGCGGTACGCCGCCCTGGCCGCCCGCCATCCCCAGCTGCACCTGCTGGGCCGGCTGGCCGAATACAAATACTACAACATGGACGCCATCGTGGCCCGGGCCCTGGCCCTGGCCGATGGCCTGCTGAAATGAGGGTACCCCCATGGAAAAGCTGATTACCTTTGCCGTCCCCTGCTACAACTCCGCGGCCTATATGGACCACTGCATCGAGACCCTGCTGGCCGCCGGAGAGGAGGCGGAGATCATCCTGGTGGACGACGGCTCCACCAAGGACGAAACCCCTCAGAAGTGCGACGAGTGGGCCCAGCGCTACCCGGACATCATCCGGGCCATCCACCAGGAGAACGGCGGCCACGGAGAGGGGGTCAACCAGGGCATCCGCCACGCCCGGGGCCTGTACTACAAGGTGGTGGACTCCGACGACTGGCTAGATACCGACGCCCTGGCCAAGGTCATGGAGCGGCTGCGCCAGTTCGCCAAAATGCCCGCCCCGGTGGACATGGTCATCGCCAACTACGTCTATGAGCACGTGGAGGACAACACCCAGAAGGTGGTGCGCTACAAAAACGTCTTCCCCACCGAGCGCATCCTGTCCTGGAACGAGATCCACAACTTCCGCACCTCCCAGTACCTGCTGATGCACTCGGTGATCTACCGCACCCAGCTGCTGCGGGAGTGCGGGCTGGAGCTGCCCAAGCACACCTTCTACGTGGACAACATTTTCGTCTACCAGCCCCTGCCCTTCGTCAAGACCATGTACTACATGAACGTGGACCTGTACCGGTACTTCATCGGCCGGGCGGACCAGAGCGTGAATGAGTCGGTGATGGCCGGGCGCATCGACCAGCAGGTGCGGGTGACCAAGATCATGATCGAGGCCCACGACGTGCTGGCCATCAAGGACAGCCAGCCCAAGCTGGGGCGGTATATGCTCAGCTACCTGTCCATGATGATGACCATCTCCTCCATCTTCGCCATCATCGCCAACACCCCCCAGTCCCTGGGCATGCGCACCGAGCTGTGGGAGCTGCTGCGGCAGAAGGACCCCGCCCTGTACCGGCGCTGCCGCTACCGGGTGACCAACCTGGGCACCAACATCCCCGGCTACCAGGGGCGGAAGTTGTCCGTCAAGCTCTACCGCCTGGTGCGGAAGATCTACAAATTCAACTGAACTGGCAAATGGCCCGGTGCTCCACCGGGCCATTTCCGCTTCCCGTCCCCGCCGCCCCCCCTGTGATCGGCCCATCACAGCCCGCCTGGGAGATTCTCATCACTTTCATCTTGCATTTCCGCCAAAACATGTTATACTATACTCTGTTTAGGTCTACGCTGTCTGTGCGGCGAATCCCAAAGACCAATTTTTTAGGAGGTTATTTTCTTGGACCCATTACTATCGATCCCCATATTGATCATCCTGACGGCAATCAACGCCTTTTTTGCCGCAGCTGAGATCGCAGTCATCTCCCTGTCCGAGACCAAGCTGAAAAAGCAGGCTGAGGAAGGGGATCGAAAGGCCAAAAAACTTCTGTCCCTGATGCAGGCCCCCGACAATTTCCTGTCCGCCATCCAGATCGCCATCACCCTGGCCGGCTTCCTGAACGCGGCCTTCGCCGCCGACAGCTTTGCCGACCCCCTGGTGAACTGGCTGGTGAACGACCTGCATTTCACCGCCCTGCCCGTGGGGGCGCTCAACACCATCATGGTGGTGCTGGTGACCATCATTCTCTCCTACTTCACCCTGGTGCTGGGCGAGCTGGTGCCCAAGCGGGTGGCCATGAAAAAGACCGAGGGTGTCGCCCGGGCCACGGTGGGCGTGGTGTGGGCGGTGGCCACCGTCTTCCGCCCCGTCATCTGGCTGCTGAGCAAGTCCACCAACGGCGTACTGCGCCTGATGCACATCGACCCCAAGGCCGATGAGGAGGAGGTCAGCGAGGACGAGATCCGCATGATGGTGGACCTGGGCGAGGAGCGGGGCGCCATCCAGTCCAACGAGAAGGAGCTCATCGACAACATCTTTGAGTTCAACAACACCACCGCGGAGGACGTGATGGTCCACCGCACCGACATGGTGATGATCTGGGTGGACGACTCCCCCGAGGAGATCCTGCGCACCATCCGGGAGTCCGGCATGTCCCGCTTCCCCGTCTACGAGGAGGACGCGGACGACATCGTGGGCATCCTCAACACCCGGGACTATCTGCTCAACGCCCAGCTGCCCAAGCCCAAGCCCCTGCGGGAGCTGCTGCGCTCGGCCTATTTCGTGCCCGAGTCCGTGCGCACCGACGTGCTCTTCCGGGACATGCAGAGCAAAAAAGTACATCTGGCCATCGTGGTGGACGAGTACGGCGGCACCTCCGGCCTGGTCACCATGGAGGATCTGCTGGAGGAAATCGTGGGCAACATCTACGACGAATTCGACCCCCAGGAGGAGAAGGACATCGAGCAGGTGGACACCAACCTGTGGCGTGTCTCCGGCTCCTGCGAGCTGGACCAGGTGGCCGAAGCCCTGGATATGGAATTTCCCGAGGATGTGGAGTCCGATACCCTGGGCGGGCTGGTCTTTGCCCAGCTCTCCGCCATCCCCCAGGATGGCAGCCAGATCGAGGTGGACACCTGCGGCCTGCACATCAAAGTGCTGGAGCTCACCGACCGGCGTGTGGAGTGGGCCCTGGTATCCAGAATCCCCTCCCCTCCCGCTCCGGAGAGCGGCGAAAAAGACTGATCGTTCCCGTGATCTCCCAAGCAGCCCGGCTGACGCCGGGCTGCTTTTTTTTGCCCGCCCGCAGCCCGCGAAAATTTTTTGTGAAATATTCCACAAAGTCGTCCTCACCATATTGTCAAACCCGCAAAAATCATGTATGATAGCTTTGTATACGAACAAGATATAGAATGCGAATTTGAAATGGAGGTCCCTTCCATGAGAAAGACAAAAATCGTATGTACCCTGGGCCCCGCATCCGACAGCGAGGAGATCATCGAGCAGTTGATCCTTTCCGGCATGGACGCCGCCCGGTTCAACTTTTCCCACGGCACCCACGAGACCCATCTGTCCCTGCTCACCCGCTTCAAGCACGTGCGGGACAACCTGGGCCGCCCCGTGGCCACCATTCTGGACACCAAGGGTCCCGAAATCCGCATCCGCACCTTTGCCTGCGGCCGCATCACCCTGGCGGAGGGCGACAGCTTCACCCTCACCACCCGCAACGTGGAGGGGGACAACACCATCGTCTCCGTCACCTATGACAACCTCCACAACGAGGTCACCCCCGGCTGCCACATCCTGGTGGACGACGGCCTGGTGGACCTGGAGGTGACGGAACTCTCCGGCCAGGACATCCACTGCCGGGTGGCCACCGGCGGCGATCTGTCCAACAACAAGAGCATCAACATCCCCGGCGTGCACATCCACCTGCCCGCCCTCACCGAGAAGGACAAGGACGATCTGCGTTTCGGCGTGGAAAACGACTTTGACTTCATCGCCGCCTCCTTCGTCCGCCAGGCCTCTGACGTGGAGGAGATCCGCGCCGTGCTGGACTCTCTGGGCGGCCGGGACATCGGCATCATCGCCAAGATCGAAAACCGGGAGGGCGTGGACAACCTGGACGCCATCATCGACGTGTCCGACGGCATCATGGTGGCCCGGGGGGACATGGGGGTGGAGATCCCCGCCCACGAGGTGCCCATCGTCCAGAAGCGGATGATCAAGTCCGCCATCCGCAAGGGCAAGCACGTCATCACCGCCACCCAGATGCTGGACTCCATGATCCGCAACCCCCGGCCCACCCGGGCGGAGGTGTCCGACGTGGCCAACGCCGTGTTTGACGGCACCAGCTGTGTCATGCTCTCCGGCGAGACCGCCTCGGGCAAGTACCCGGTGGAGGCCCTGCAGACCATGGTGGACATCGCCGTGGCCGCCGAGAACGACATCGACTACTGGAAGCGGTTCCGCAACGCCACCTACAACCACACCAACACCATCACCGACGCCATCAGCCACACCAGCTGCCTGACCGCCATGGACCTGTCCGCCACCGCCATCCTGGCCGCCACCCGGTCCGGCTACACCGCCCGGATGATCTCCCGGTTCCGCCCGGGCTGCGTGGTGGTGGGTCTCACCACCGAGGAGCGGGTGCGCCGTCAGCTGGCCATCTCCTGGGGCATCCACCCCTGCCTGGTGGGCAACGTGGACTCCACCGACCGGCTGTTCTCCCTGTCTGTGGACGCCGCCCGGAAAGAGGGCCTGGTCAACCCCGGGGAGACGGTGGTGATCACCGCCGGCGTGCCCATCGGCCGCAGCGGCTCCACCAACCTCATCAAGGCCCAGGTGGTAAAGTAACCGGCTTCAACGGGGGCCCGCCGGGCCCCCGTTTTTCCTGCGTATTCTGCTGAATGCGGTTTCTCCCAATACTTCGGAAAGCGTGATTTCCCTTGACCATTTTTGACATCATGGGCCCCATTATGGTGGGGCCGCTCCCCAGCGGGCACGCCCGCCGGGGACCCCTCTGATTTTTCCTGCGCGGCGGAAGTGAATTCCGCCTTGCGCCAAGGTTTTTGCCCGAGGCAAAAACGCTTGTACGCCGCACCTGCGGCGGGGCTGGACGGCCCCGTCCTGCCCATCTCTTTCGGAAAGCGTGATTTTCCTTGACCATCTTTGACATCATGGGCCCCATCATGGTGGGGCCGTCCAGCTCCCATACCGCGGGGGCGGTGCGCATCGGCCGGGTGGCCCGGCGCCTGCTGGGGGAACTGCCCGTCCAGGCGGAGATCCTGCTCCACGGCTCCTTCGCGGCCACCGGGGCGGGACACGGCACCGACCGGGCCATTGTGGCCGGCCTGCTGGACATGGAGCCCGCCGACCCCAGAATCCCCCGCAGCTTTCAGCTGGCCCGGGAGGCCGGCATGGCCGTGAGCATCCGTCCGGTGGAGCTGCGCCACGCCCACCCCAACACCGCCGTGCTCAACCTCACCACCGCCCAGGGCCGCACCCTGTCCATCTCCGCCTCCTCCCTGGGGGGCGGCCGGATCCGGGTCAATTCCATCGACGGCATGGAGGCCTCCTTTTCCGGCGCCGACCCCACCCTCATCATCCGCAACGAGGACCGGCCGGGCATCCTGGCGGAGGTGGCCCACACCCTTTCCGGCTCCAACGCCAACATCGCCACCATGCAGCTCTACCGGGACCGCCGGGGCGGCCTGGCCGTCATGGTCATGGAGTGTGACGCCCCCCTGCCCGCCCCCCTGATCCGCCAGGTATCTGAGCTGGACGGCGTGGTGCGGTGCACCTATCTGGACATGGAAGGAGCGTGACCGTCATGGCATTTCAATCGGTGACACAATTGCTGGCCGCTGCCGCCGCTCAGCCCCTGTGGCGGGCGGTGCTGGAGGACGACTGCCGGGACCGGGGCGTGGACGAGGCGGACAGCCTGTCCAGAATGTCTGCCCTGTGGCGGGCCATGACCGATTCCGCCGCCACCTATGACCCGGACCGCCGCTCTGCCTCCGGCCTGTCCGGCGGCCAGGGCGCCCTCATGGACCGGGCCAGGGACACCCTGTGCGGCCCCTTTCTCCAGCAGGTGATCGCCACCGCCCTGAAGGTGGGGGAGCAGAACGCCTGCATGGGGCGCATCGTGGCCGCCCCCACCGCCGGGGCCAGCGGGGTGATGCCCGCCGTGCTCATCCCGCTGCAGCAGAAAGAGGGCCTGGGCGATGCGCGGATGATGGAATGTCTCTACGTGGCCGCCGGCTTCGGCCAGGTGATTGCCGCCCGGGCCTCCATCTCCGGCGCCGAGGGCGGCTGTCAGGCGGAGGTGGGCTCCGCCTCCGGCATGGCTGCCGCCGCCCTGGTCCACGCCCGGGGGGGCACCCCGGAGCAGATGGCCGCCGCCTGCGCCATGGCGCTGCAGAACGTGCTGGGCCTGGTGTGCGATCCGGTGGCCGGGCTGGTGGAGGTCCCCTGCGTGAAGCGCAACGTCATGGGCGCGGTGAACGCCCTGGCCTGCGCGGACATGGCCCTGGCGGGCATTTCCGGCGCCATCCCCTGCGATGAGGTCATCGACGCCATGGGCGCCATCGGCCACAGCCTGCCCGCCACCCTGCGGGAGACCGGCGAGGGCGGCCTGGCCGCCACCCCCACCGGCCGGCGCCTGGCCGGTGAGCAGGCCGAGAGCGCCCTGGGCGGGGACTGAGGGCTTCCCTGCCGCCGCGGCGCTGTCCCCCATCAAAAAACGCGACAGGTCCGGCTGTGTGTCAGTTGACAGCCGGACCTGTTTGTTCCTACAATGGGATCGGGCCGGTTTCCTCACAGCCGCTCCAGATCCCGGAGCACCCCGGAAATCATTCCCTGGGGCACCCAGCCGGCGAGGAAGTCCGCCAGCTGTTCCAGGGTCACCGTGCGGGCCGCGCCCTTGACGGGATGCCTGGCCAGCATGGGCACCCGCTTCTGGAACACGCCCCGGCTGCGGGGATCATCCCACAGCTCCCCCAGTGTAATCTGTTTTCCGCGCAGATCCAATCATCTCACCTCCTGCCGTATATCCTATGCGCCGGCAGGGCAAAACTGACCACAAGGAGGGCCTTATGTCACAGGAGAAAAAAGAGCGCAAGCTGCCCAAAGTGCTCCAGGGGCGCCATGTGTCCAACAAGAAACTGATTTACTCCATTTACTTCTTTTTGCGCCTGTCCGTCATCGTCATGCTCGTGCTCCAGTTCTTCAACCGGAATTATGAGAACATGCTCCTGTGCGTGCTCACCCTGGTGCTGTTCATGCTCCCCTCCGCCCTGGAGCGGCGGCTGAACATCGACCTGCCGGACACCCTGGAGATCATCATCCTGCTGTTCATCTACGCCGCAGAGATCCTGGGGGAAATCCAGTCCTTCTATATCACCTTCCCCTATTGGGACACCATGCTCCACACCATGAACGGCTTTTTGTGCGCCGCCATCGGCTTTGCCCTGGTGGACCTGCTCAACCGCCACGAGCGCATCTCCCTGAGCCTGTCCCCCTTCTATATGGCCATCGTGGCCTTTTGCTTTTCCATGACCGTCGGCGTGGTATGGGAATTCTTTGAGTTCTTCATGGACCACGTCTTCCTGCTGGACATGCAGAAGGACACCATCCTCAACACCATCTCCACCGTGAATCTGGACCCCAACCACGGCACCCAGGCCGTCATCATCCAGGGCATTCAGGACGTGATCCTGGTGCTGGAGGACGGCACCCACCAGGCCCTGGGCCTGGGCGGCTACCTGGACGTGGGCATCGTGGACACCATGCAGGACCTGTTCGTCAACTTCATCGGGGCGGTGGTGTTCTCCGTCATCGGCTTCTTCTACGTGAAAAACCGGGGAAAGAGCAGTCTCGCCCCCCGGTTCATCCCCCGGGTGCTGGAACCGGAAGCGCCCGACGGCCCGGCAAACGCTTCCCAGGAGGAATAAAACCCGGAATGGCGGGCATACTTCCTGTGTACTCAGATCACAAGGAGGTATGGCATCATGCTCAACCAGACCAATCCCAGCATCCGCTGCTCCGTGGACAGCTGCACCTACCACAGGGATCACCACTGCACCCTGAATGAGATCCAGGTGGGCTGCACCCAGAACAACGTGGGCAACTGCAAGGAGACCCAGTGCGCGTCCTTCCAGCTGGGCGACCACGGCACCCAGTGCAGCGGCTGCAAGTAAGTTCTCTTAAAACCAGGGACCGCCCCGCCCGGCGTTTGCCGGGCGGGGCGGTTTCATGTCTGTATAGAGAATTGCCCTCCAAACGCCTTGACATTTTGGATGAAATGTTGTAAAATTCAAGCAATAAGCTATAACTTTTTCATCATTTTATGAAAAGAAGGAATTCCATGTATTGCAAACGGTAAGTAAGCATAAATGGAAGTTCTTATATTTGTTAGATAGAGAGGGAGAGAACTATGTCCGGAAAAAATCTATTCACCGTCCTGGATGGACTGGGAAATCAGGAACAGAATGCACTATTCCGGCTCGAACTTGATGCGGAAGAGTTGCACATTACGAAGGTAAAAGCCAGAGCCTTTCGAGGGGACACTATCCTCCAGGAATATAAGATCCCCACCAGATCCATCGTGGATTTTGGGATTGTCACTGCCTCCGAATTGAAAAAGCAGTCCGTGATCGGCAGGGGTGCCGTTGGTGGACTTTTATTCGGCCCAGTGGGGGCCGTGCTGGGCGGCATGAGTGCCACCGGGAAACAGAAAATCAAATCCACCCTGGCAATCTGTTACCTGCCCTCCACAGGAGGGGAACCGAAAACCATAGTCTTTGATGCAGAGCCTGCGGGCTGGGCCAACAGTAACCGGGTGTCTATCCTAAAGATGAAGAATCAGTTATTGAAGCTACCGAAGTCCCCGGAGGTACTGGCTTACCTGGGACAGACTGTTAATCAGGACGGCTCTATCACGCTATGAGAACCGCTATGTTCTTTGTCTTAGGTATCTATTATCCGATGCGGTTTTTCCTCTCTCGGGAAGCCAATGAATAGCGGGATTCTTTCCCTGTTTTATTAAATTTCGCACAACAAAGGACCTGTCCATCTGGACAGGTCCTTTGTTGTGCTTATTTTAGTTGGAGGCGGTATCCAGATCTTTGTCGCCGCCCCAGATCATGTTCTTGCGCAGCTCTTCGCCCACGATCTCCATCTGGTGCTTCTTCAGCTGCTGGCGCTTGGAGTTGAAGAAGGTGCGGCCGTTCTTGTTCTCGGCGATCCACTTGCCGGCGAAGGTGCCGTC
>CALWXH010000048.1 GCA_944385465.1 uncultured Oscillospiraceae bacterium
GACGACTTTGACTGCACCAAGTGCGGCAAGTGCATCGACGCCTGCGACTACGACGCCATCGTCCGCTCCTCCGGCCGCCTCCCCAAGCTCCCCTCCCGCCTCACCAAATGCGGGAAGTTCCGGTAAACCCCCGATTTGAATCTCTCTAATCCTATAACAGACAAGGAGTTCGCCGCCCGCGGGCGGCGAACTCCTTGTTTACAGCAAGGGTAGATTTTCTTCACGCGCGTCTGACACGGCGTACAGCTCCTCCCGGCGCACCGCCCCCTGCTCCCACAGCAGGGACAGCAGACCGTCAGCCCAGCGCTCCGGCAGCTCCATCCCCCGGGCCCGGAGGGCCAGCCCCGCCAGCCGGGGCTGTGCTCCGTACAGGGCCAGGGACAACCGGGACTCCCCCGCCCCGCCGGGGCTGAAGGCCAGCTCCACATCCGCCCCGCCGGATGGCGGCGCGGCGGGCAGGCCGTACTCCCGGTGGAGCTGCCGGGCCAGGGCGCCCCCCTCCTCCCCCGGCACCCGGATGAGCAAGACCCGCACCTGGGGGGCCAGCCGCCAGGCGGCCTGGCGCAGCTCCGGGCACAGCCAGGCCCCGGCCAGGGCCACCCTGCCCTGCCGGGGCTCCACTTCCAGGCGCTCCAGCCCCGCCAGCGCCAGCACCTCCGCCGCCCCCCGGTATACCGTCAGGGGGTCCACCGGCCGCAGGCGGGGAAACAGCCCTCCGTGGGGAAAGCCCTGGGGAAACACCACCCGCCCCACTCCCATCCGGGCCAGCGTCCGCTCCAGCCGGGCCGCGCGCCGCGCCAGCCGCCGGGGTGACAGCCCTGGGGGATCATAGAGCGACGCCGCCGCCAGGGCCAGCGGCCCCAGGTACTCCCCCTCCACCCCGCCTCTGCCCCGCTGCCTGCGATAAATCAGTCTCGCCACCATACGGCTCACCCCCATATTCTTCAGACATATGACGGCGGGCTGTCAAACATACCCGTTGCTTTTTCCCCGAAACCTGATATAATATGGGATGCTGAACCGGTATTTCCCCCGGTTTTTACCCCCGATCATGGATAAAGTACCCTGTTCCCGCCGGTGCGGCGGGCATCTGCGGAAAAGAGCGGGCGGCGCTGCCTTCCCGCGGCGCTTTGCGTTTGGAGGTTTCTATTTATGGCAATCAAAATCACATCTGACAGCACCTGCGACCTCACTCCAGAGCTTCTGGAGCGCTATGACATCACCCTCACCCCCCTGTACATCACCCAGGACGGCAAGACCTGCCGGGACCGGATCGACATCCGGCCCCAGGACATCTTTGCCCATGTGGCCGCCGGCGGCAACCTGCCCACCACCTCGGCGGTGAACATCGCCGACTACCAGGAGGTGTTCGGCAAGTACGCCAAGGACTACGACGCCGTCATCCACTTCAACATTGGGCAGAATTTCTCCGCCTGCAACCAGAACGCCAACATCGCCGCGGAGGACTTTGACAACGTGTACGTCATCGACTCCCGCAACCTCACCGTGGGCCAGGGCATCCTGGTGCTGGAGGCGGCGGAGGCCGCCGCCCGGGGGGAGAAGGCGGAGGACATCGTGGCCATGGTCCGGGACCTGGTGGACAAGGTGGACACCACCTTCGTGGTGGACCGGCTGGACTTCCTGGCCAAGGGCGGCCGGTGTTCCTCCGTGGTGGCCCTGGGGGCCAACCTGCTGAAGCTCAAGCCCTGCATCGTACTGGCCGACGGCAAGATGTCCGTGGGCAAAAAGTACCGGGGCACCTTCGAGAAGATCCTGCCCGACTTCATCAAGGACCGGCTGGCCGGGGACGGCTACCGCAAGGACCGCTGCTATCTGGTCTATGCCGCCTGCAAGGACGAGACCATCGCCTCCCTGAAGGAGCTGGTGGAGAGCTACGGCTTTGGCGAAGTGCTGGTGGCCGAGGCCGGCTGCACCATCTCCTCCCACTGCGGCCCCGGCACCGTGGGCTTTGTCCTGCTGCGCAAGTAAAATTGCTTCCGTCAAAAAAATGCCCTGCCGGGAACGGCAGGGCATTTTAGGCTGTCGAAGAAACGAAATGCCGCGCAAAATATCGAGGTGTGCTTGCAGGCAGAAAAGCTCTCGGCAGAGTTTCGCCGCCCGCAGGCGGCGAAATCAAGTTCAAATCTGTTTTTTCCGGGGACATGCGCCTCGGAAAAAACTCTTCTCAGCCCGCAAACGTGCGAGCTGCGCCTTTTGCAGCGAGTGCGATGCGGCGGGCTGCATCCCCTCGAAAAAATGCGAGCATTTTTTCGAAGCGTGTCGAGGAACCTCGACACGCTGAAATGCCCTGCCGGGAACGGCAGGGCATTTCTCTTTACAGCTGTTCCAGCAGCAACTCCACCGCTGCCTGGAGCTGGTTATCCTCCGGGCCGGTGAGCTCCACCTCCACGTCGGGGACGATGCCCACCCCGATGAGGGAGTTCCCCTCCCCGGTGCAGTAGGTGGCGGTGGAAATGCCCATGCCGCCCCCGTTGCTCAGGGGGAAGGTGACCTGGGAATAGCCCTTGCCGGAGGTGCGCTCCCCCACCACCGGGGAGCCCTGGAACTCCTTGAGCTCGGCGGCGAGCAGCTCGGCGGCGGAATAGGTGTCGGCGTTGACGATGGTGACCATGGGCAGCTCCACGCAGGAGGCGTCCGACTCGTACTTGGTCTCAAACCACCACCGGGCGTGCTGGCGGAATACCACACCTTCCGGCAGCAGGTAGTCCAGGATGTCGGTGAGCTCGGCGATGTACCCGCCGGGGTCGCTGCGCAGGTCGATGATCAGCCCCTGCGCCCCCTGCTCCACCAGGGCGTCCACCTCCTGGCGGAAGCTGTCGGCGGCGCCGGAGTAGAAGTTGGACAGCTTCACGTAGCCGACGCCGTCCTCCAGCATCTGGCCCGAGGCGGAGGGATTGCGCAGGGTGGCCCGGGTACAGGTGACGGTGCGGGTGCTCCCGTCCGCCCCCAGCAGGGTGAGCTCCACCTGGGTGCCCTCCGGGCCGGTGACCAGTTCGCTGCCCTGGCCCCGCATGTCGCCGGAGATGTCGGTGCCGTCCACCGCCACAATCACGTCCCCGGCCACCACGCCGGCGGCCTGGGCGGGCCCGCCCTCGGTGACAGACAGCACCAGCAGGCCCTCCTCCCGCTGCGCCGCGTTCACCGTGACCCCCACGCCCACATAGTTGTTGGCCCGGCGCTGCTGGGTCTGGAGGTAGCTCTCCTCGTCCAGGTAGTAGGACCAGCGGTCCCCCAGGCCGGACACCAGGGCGGACAGGGCCTGGTCAGCGGCGGCGTCCAGGTCCGCTTCGGTATCCACAAAGGCGTATTTGGCCAGCAGCCACCCCTGCATCAGGGCCAGGCCGCTGCGCCCCAGAAGCAGGCACCAGGCCCCGGCGGACACCGCCAGGGTGAGGAGCACCGCCAGCAGGATCTTCCCCCAGCCGGGCAGCCGGCGGCGGCGTTTCCCCGCCGGGGCGGCCGCCCCGTTCTCTTCCCGTACCAGTTTCTCTTCCAGTTCCATGTGTCTGCCTCCTTGGGTTTGCACTGAATCCACGCTGAAATTCTATTGGATATGCTGTAAGCGGCGCGGGCCATGCCCGCGCCGCTTTTCTCTCTTGGAATTGTCCCGCGCAAAGGGGGGCTGTTCCTCTCCCGGGGCTCAGCCGCCCTGAATGGCCACGCCGCCCCAGTAGAAGGTCATGCCGGGGTAGAGCATCAGGGAGTCCCCCCGGCTGCCGTTGATGCGCAGCTCATAGTGCAGGTGGTTGCCGGTGGAGTCGCCGGTGCTGCCCACGTAGCCGATGACCTGGCCCTTGGTTACCATCTCCCCCTCGGAGACGATGGGCAGGGTGCGCATGTGGGCGTACAGGGTGGAGTAGCCGTTGCCGTGGTTGATGATGCAGTAGTTGCCGTAGGAGACGTTGGGCCGGGACACGGTGACCACGCCGCTCTGGGCCGCCAGGATGGGGGTGCCGCCGGGGGCGGGGATGTCGTTGCCCAGGTGATAGTCCGCTGTGCCGTAGATGGGGTGGGTCCGGTTGCCGAACCGGGAGGAGATGTTGTAGTAGCCGGGCAGGGGCCAGGCATATACGCCGTCGTTGCTCTGGTTGGCGTCCTGGATCTGCTGGGCGTACTTCTCCTCCGCCTCGGCCAGCAGCTCCTCCATCTCCGCCTCGTCAATGGCCAGCTGCCGCTCCTTTTCCACCAGCTCCGCCTGGGTCTGGGCGATCTCGTCATACAGGGCCTGGGCCTGCTGCCGCTGGGTGGTGAGCTCCGCCTGGTGCCGCTCCAGATCCTCCTGGATCAGGGCCTGGGCGTCCCGGGAGTCCTGAAGCTCCGCCCGGGCCGCGTCCAGCTCCGCCTGGGTCTGCTCCAGCTGGGTGATGATGCGGTCGCTGTAATCCATGATATCCAGAATGAGCATGGCATAGTCCAGCATCTCGGAAAAACTGGAGGCCTGGAAGAACACGGACAGGTAGCTCACCGGGCCGGTCTCCTCCAGCCAGCGCACCTGGCTGTAGAACTCGTCGTACTGGGCCGCCTCCTCCGCCTCCAGCTGGGCGATCTCGTTCTCCTTTTCGGTGATCTGGGCGTCGTACTCGTCCAGCAGGAGCTGGCTGGCGGAAATCTGCTGCTCGGTGAGGAGCAGATTGCTCTGGATGAGAGCCACCGCCTCCTTGGCCTGGTCCAGATCGCCCTCGATCTCCTCCAGCTGGGCCTGCACCTGCTCCTTCTGCTGGGTGATGTCGTCCAGCTGGCTCTCCAGCTCGTCGATGTCGTCCTGGGTGACGGTGGCGGAGGTGAGGATGCTCAGGGCGGGCACCAGCACCGTGACCAACAGGGCCAGGGCCAGAACCACTACCACGATACGCTGCGTTTTCTTTTTCATGGGAGACCTCCTATGTGCTGTTTACGCCTGGCGGAGCCTGCCGCCGCGGCGGCAAACTCCATCGTCTCGTTCCAACCGGCTCTGCCTATTTCGCGGAGCCTTACACCTGCAAAAACTTTCGGATGGCAAAGCCGGAGCCGCAGGCGCCGATGAGGGCGCCGGCCAGCAGGAAGATACCCAGCACCGGGGGCCAGATATCCGCGAAGCCCACCAGGGGGAACATGCCGATGGCCCCGTTGGCCACCACCGCCCGGTAGACGGCGGTATAGATCCCCCACTGGGCGAAGAAGGCGATGAGGGCGCCGGTCACCCCCAGGATCAGGCCCTCAATGACAAAGGGCCAGCGGACAAAGCTGTTGGTGGCGCCGCACATCTTCATAATGGCGATCTCCTCCCGCCGGGCAAAGGTGGCCAGGCGGATGGTGTTGGCGATGATGAACAGGGACACCGCCGCCAGGATGACCACCAGGGCGGTGGCGATGGCGGAGGCCACGTTGCGCACGGTGACAAACCCCTCGGCCAGCTCGCCGGCGGCCCGGATATTCACCACGCCGGACAGGGCGCGCACCGCCGCCACCGTCTGGTCAAATTGGTTCAGGTCCACCACGTGGATGGAGAACCGGTCCCGGAACACCTCGTCGGGGATGTCGGCGTACAGCCCCACGTCCTCATAGTCGTCCAGGTAGGTGTCCTTGGCCTCCTCCCGGGTGACAAAGCTGACGGAGGCCACGTTGGGCACCTGCCGGATTTCCTCCTGGAGCTGGCGGATCTGGTTGTCGGTGTAGTTCTCGTCGATGATGGCCAGAAACTCGTTCTCGTCCTCCGCCTGGCTGAGCATCCGCTCGGCGTTGATGGCCACCAGGGAGAAGGAGCCCATGATGAGCAGGCAGGCCACGATCATGCACACCGCGGCAAAGGACATCAGCCCGTGGGAGAAGATGCTGCGGAAGCCCTCCCGGATGAAGTAGCCGAAATTAAACCGATTTTTCATACTTGTAGTAGCCCCCCTGCTCGTCGCTGATCAGTTCGCCATCCTTGATGGCCACCACCCGTTTGGAAAACCGGTTGACCAGCTCTTTCTCGTGGGTGACCACCAGCATGGTGGTGCCCATGGAGTTGATGCGCTCCAGCAGCGTCATGATCTCCAGGGAGCGCTGGGGGTCCAGGTTGCCGGTGGGCTCGTCGGCGATGATCATCTGGGGGTTGTTGATGAGGGCCCGGGCAATGGCCACCCGCTGCTGCTCACCGCCGCTGATCTCATTGGGGTACACATCCGCCTTGTCCCCCAGCCCCACCAGGTCCAGCACATAGGGAATGCGCCGCTTCATCTCCCGGGGGGAGGCGCCGATGATGCGCATGACGAACTCCAGGTTGTCCCGCACCGTCTTTTTCTCGATGAGGCGGAAGTCCTGGAAGATGACCCCCAGGGTGCGGCGCATGTAGGGGATCTGCCAGGAGCGGATGTTGTTCAGATTGTAGCCGTTCACCATCACCCGGCCCTCGGTGGCGGTCTCCTCCGCCGTAAGCAGCTTGATGATGGTGGACTTCCCCGACCCGGAAGGGCCCACCAGAAAGACGAACTCCCCGTCGTCGATGCGCAGGTTCATCCCCCGCAGGGCCTTGGTGCCGTTGTCGTATTCCTTGAACACGTCCATGAGGCGTATCATGAAAGGGTACCCCCTTGTAACCGTTTTGTAACTTCTTGCAGTCAAGTTCTAACCATCATTATATAGGCTGTTTCCGCCTGTGTCAACATAATATCGCTTTTCCTCAGAAATTTTGCATAGTTATGTCAACTTCCGCAACGAAACCCCCGCCGTACAAAAAGCTACAAAATGTTACAAAAGCGGCGCCGCATGAAATCTTTCACGCGGCGCCGCGGCTGTCAGACTGCTGGGTACGGGGACTTTTCCCCTCCCTTTCAGGACTCGATGCCCCGGGAGACCAGGTATTTCTTCACCATCAGGGCCACATTGAAGGTGATGGCGTCGTCAAACTCCCGCAGGTCCAGGCCGGTGAGCTTCTTGATCTTCTCCAGGCGGTACACCAGGGTGTTGCGGTGGACGAAGAGCTTCCGGGCGGTCTCGGACACGTTCAGGTTGTTCTCAAAGAACTTGTTGATGGTGAACAGGGTCTCCTGATCCAGGGCGTCAATGGGGTTTTTCTTGAACACTTCCTGGAGGAACATCTCGCACAGGGTGGTGGGCAGCTGATAGATCAGCCGGCCAATGCCCAGGTTCTCGTAGTTGATGATGGTGCGCTCGGTGTCGAACACCTTGCCCACATCGATGGCCACCTGGGCCTCCTTGTAAGCCCGGGCCAGGTCCCGCACGTGGTTGACGATGGTGCCCACGCCCACCACGGTCTTGATGCCCAGCTCCCGAGTGAGGGCCTCCTGCACGGTCTGGGCAATCTTGAACACCTCCCGGGAGTCGGCGTTCTCCCCCAGCTGCTTGACCAGGGCCACATCGGTCTCGCTGATGGACAGCACATAGTCGTTCTGCCGGTCCGGGAAGAGGTTGGAGATGACATCAATGGCGGCCACATCCGGCGTTCCCAGCTGGCGCACCAGGATCACCGCCCGGGGCGCCTCGGACACAAAGTGCAGCTCCTTGGCCCGGACGTAGATGTCCCCCAGCAGGATGTTGTCGCACAGGATGTTCTTCACAAAGGTGGCCTTGTCGTGCTTTTCCTCGTAGTACGTCTTGGCGCCGTTCAGGGCAATGACCGCCATGGAGCAGACCAGGGCGGCCTGCTCGTCCTCTCCCCGGGCGAAGGCGGCATAGTCATACTGGCCGTTCCAGCCCGGCAGGGTCTTGAAGGTGAAGCCGTTGCTCACCACCAGGGTGTCCTGCTCCGTGGCCAGCATGGCCGCCACGTTGCCCCACTTCTCCCCAATACAGCTCAGCTCGTTGCAGGCCACCACGGTACCCTGCTCGTCGATGACGCCCACAGCCCGGTCGGAACAATCTTTCATCTGCAGTACAATGCTCTGGAAAATCCGGCTGGACATTTCTGATTACCCCTTTCATCTTCGCGGCGGCGGCAGCGCCCCGCACAAGTTTCACAAGTCATGGTTTAAGCGTCTCTATTATATCTGGTTATCTTGCCGGTTTCAATAGTTTTTTCAAAATTTTTTGTTGAATTTGCTATAACTTTCGTTTCATTGACGAAAAAGCGCCTGAATCTCCTCTTCCGTTAGTGCTCTCCAACCACCGCCGGGCAGGGTTTCATCCAGCTTCAGCGGCCCGAAGGCCACCCGCTTCAGATAGGTCACCGGTTTTCCCCTAGCTGCCATCATCCGCTTGACCTGGTGATATTTCCCCTCCCGGATGGTGAGGCGGGCCGCCCGGCCCCCCGGCAGGATTTCCAGCACCCCGGGCCGGCACACCGTGCCGTCGGCCAGCTCCATCCCCTGCTCCACCGCCCGGCAGTCCGACGGCTCCAGCACGCCGTCCACCTCCAGGTAGTAGACCTTGTCCACATGGAATCTGGGGGAGAGCAGCCGGTGGGCCAGGGGCCCGTCGTTGGTGAGCAGCAGCAGCCCCTCTGTGTCCTTGTCCAGCCGCCCGGCGGGAAACAGGCCCAGGCGCCGGTACCGCTCCGGAAGCAGGCAGAGCACCGTGGGCTGCCGGGGGTCCTCCGTGGCGGACACCAGCCCCGCCGGCTTGTTCAGCATCAGATACACCGGCCCCGTCCCCTCCAGGGCGGCCCCGTCCACCTGGACCCGCGCCCCGTCGGCCACCTTCTCCTCCGGCACCCGGCACACCTGATCGTCCACCGTCACCCGGCCGGACCTGATCAGCTCTTTCGCCTCTTTCCTGCTCCACCGGCCGGTGGCGGCCAGCCGCTTGTCCAGACGCTCCACAGTCCTTCCTCCCCGCATCTTTTCCTCCAGTGTAACATATTCCCGGGAGAAAATACATACTAATCACTGTGACCCGACCAAATTGTGAAACGGAGTGGTGCGGTATGTTCATCATGACGGCGCGGATCCCCAAACGGCGGCTGTTGGCCGGAGCCACCGCCGCCCTGTGCTGCTGCCTGGTGGTGGCCGCAGCCCTGGCCCTCACGCTGGGCCGCCGGGCGGTGAGCACGGCGGCGGAGGTGTCCGGCATCCGGGACAATGAAGACCGTGTGGCCTATCTGTCCGGGCTGGGCTGGCAGACCTCGGCCGAGCCCATCAGCACCCAGGAGCTGCTCATTCCCGAGGCCTTCGACGACAGCTATACCTCCTACCTGGCCCTTCAGAGCCAGCAGGGCTTTGACCTGACCCAATACTGCGGCAAGCGGGTGAAGCGGTATGTCTATGAGATCACCAACTACCCCACCGGGGAGGCCGGCGTGCAGGCGGCCCTGCTGGTCTACAAAAACAAGGTGATCGGCGGCCAGGTCCAGGCCGCCGACGGCAGCTTCCTCCACGGCCTGGCCATGCCCCAGGCCAGCGCCCCCGCCTCCCCCGCCGCCGTGGTATAAACAGGGCCCCGGGCACAGACTGTGACCGGGGCCAATGGCTGTAAGGTGAAATTGCGGTTCAGGTTCAGGCCAGGGCGACGCTGGCCTTGTACAGGAATACGATGTACAGGATGGCGCCCACCAGGGAGGCGATGGAGCCGATAGCGCTGATGACCACGGCAATACCCAGCATCGCCAGGGGCATGACCAGGGTGAGCAGGGTGAGCACCACGCCGATGACGGTGCACACAATGTTGATCATCCACACGGTGCGGCCCGTCCGGGCGATATCGTCCCGGCCCACGCTGGCCGCCAGCCGGGCGGTGGTCATGCACACCAGATACAGGATCACCAGATCCAGGATGGGGGAAATGACGCTGGTCAGGATGACCACGCCGGGCAGGAACATCCCCACTATGGTGAGCACCAGCTCTACAATGGCCAGGGTGAAGGCGGTGCCGTAGCCCGGGTCATCCACCTTGGCCTTGTTCAGGCCCACCAGGTACATCACATAGCCCACCAGGATCAGAATCGCCCCGATGAAATACAGGATGACCGTCCAGGACAGAATCACCCCGATGATGGGCAGAATCTGGGACCAGAAGATCAGCCTCAGGCCCCTTGCCGCGTTGGGATAACTTCTCATGTTGACTCCTCCTCTTCTGTTTTTGTCTCTCTCATCATATGCACATTGACATGGGGATAGGTCATCTCGATGCCCGCCTGGTCAAAGGCGGGCTTCAGGCCGTCCATCAGGTCAAAATACACCGTCCAGTAGTTCTCGTTGTCGCACCACACCCGGGTGAGATATTCAATGGCGCTGTCCCCATAGCTTCTGACGTGGACCAGCGGCTCCGGCTCGTCATAGGTCAGCGGATGGGCGGTGACCAGCTCCCGCAGGACCTTGCGCACCAGCTCCGGCGGGGCGTCGTAGCTGGCGGTAACCCGGAGCTCCACCTGGCGCCGGTCCTCGCTGGAGTAGTTGACGATGTTCTGGGACACGATGGTGCTGTTGGGCAGCTGCACCAGCTTATTGTCCACGGTGTGCAGCTTGGTGTAGAACAGGCCGATCTCCTGCACCGTGCCGGCGCAGTCCCCCGCCTCCACATAGTCCCCCGCCTTGAAGGGCTGGGACACCAGCAGCTGCAGGCCGCCGGCCACGTTGGACAGGAAGTTCTGCACCGCCAGGGAGACCGCCAGGCCGATGACGGACAGCAGGGCGATGAGGGAGGTCACCGGCACCCCCAGGCAGCTGAGCACCACAATGATACCCACAAACAGCAGCACCGCCTTCAGGCCGCCCCGGACAAGCCGCTTCAGGGTATCCTCCAGGTGTACCCGGCGCAGGGCCCGGTCGGCGAGCTTCAGCAGGATCTTGATGACCAGCAGGCAGAGCACCGCCGCCACCACAGCGACGAACACCTTCTCCAGTGTGTACCCCGCCACGTCGAAATTCAGGATGTTCTGGAACAGGTCTTCCGCCCCGCCCAGCTCCGGCGCGTCGCTGGCCACAGGATCCATGGTGATCACCTCTTCAGCGTCGTTTTATGTCAGTTTATCACAAGTTGCCCCCCAGGGCAACCTGCTTTTTTGCCGGCGGGTGCCGACAGGCCCTTTGGGTTTGGGTTTTCGCCCCCAGGGCGATTTCCGGTTTCGCCCGGAAGGGCGACCTACTTTCTGCACGCGCAGAAAGTAGGCAAAGACGCGCATAGGGGGACAAATCCATCGGACAAAGGTCGTCCTCCAGGATTTGCCCCCCTAAGAACCCCCGTTTTACGGGGGCGCAAAATCGGTGCGGTGTCCTCTTTCCGGCGTGCGCCTGCTGACACTCCCTGCCACCCAAGGCGGCCTCTGGCCTTTTGCCCAGTTGACCTGTCACCCTGTTCTCCGCCTACGGGCGCCTGGTGCGGGTGTTCAAGCCTTTGGCCCACGCCTCTAACGGCGCACACGCCGAAGTGCCTCGCCCTTCCAGGCGGGCACCCT
This sequence comes from uncultured Oscillospiraceae bacterium, assembly GCA_944385465.1. GTDB lineage: Bacteria > Bacillota > Clostridia > Oscillospirales > Oscillospiraceae > Enterenecus. The sequence continues at coordinate 11,330 of CALWXH010000048.1, forward strand.
GGGCCGCAGGCACCGAAGCGTACGGACGCAGGAGGCCGGAGGCCGTCGGGGGAACCGGCGTAGCCGCGGGTCACGCACGCCGGAAAGAGAAAGACGCGCCCCAACTGAGCGGGGGGTACATAGGGGGTTCGCCCCCTATGCGCACTCTTTGGGTACTTTCTCTTGCGCAAGAGAAAGTACCTCGCCCGCCGGTGCGAGAACCGGCAATCCAAAGTGCCTGTCGGCACCCCCGGCAAAAAGGACGGGCCTTTGGTTCCTTTCGGGCGGCGCCGAAAGGAACTCGCCCTTCCGGGCGAAACCCAGCACCCAAAGGACAGGGAATTTTCCTAATTTGGAATATAAAAAGAGGACCGGCCGAAGCCGGTCCTCTTTCAAAGGAATTCAGATTAGTCCTCGACAATGTCGATAACCACGCCGGAACCCACGGTGCGGCCACCCTCACGGATAGCGAAACGCAGGCCCTTCTCAATGGCGATGGGGGTGATCAGCTCAACGTTCATGTCCACGTTGTCGCCGGGCATGCACATCTCAGTGCCCTCGGGCAGAGTGATGACGCCGGTCACGTCGGTGGTACGGAAGTAGAACTGAGGACGATAGTTGTTGAAGAAGGGGGTGTGACGGCCACCCTCGTCCTTGCTCAGCACGTACACCTGGCCCACGAACTTGGTGTGGGGGTGAATGGAGCCGGGCTTGCACAGAACCTGGCCGCGCTCCACGTCGGTCTTGGCGATACCACGCAGCAGGGCGCCCACGTTGTCGCCGGCCTCAGCGTAGTCCAGGGTCTTGCGGAACATCTCCAGACCGGTGACCACGGTGGACTTCTTCTCGTCGGACAGGCCAACGATCTCCACGGTCTCGCCAGTCTTGATCATGCCACGCTCCACACGGCCGGTGGCCACGGTGCCGCGGCCGGAGATGGTGAACACGTCCTCCACGGGCATCAGGAAGGGCAGATCGTCGTTACGGGCGGGAGTGGGAATGTAGCTGTCAACAGCGTCCAGCAGCTCCTTGATGCAGGCGAAGTCGGGATCGTTCACGTCGCCGGACTCGCAGGTCAGGGCGTTCAGAGCGGAACCCTTGATGATGGGGATGTCGTCGCCGGGGAACTCGTAGCTGGACAGGGTCTCACGGACCTCCATCTCCACCAGCTCCAGCAGCTCCTCGTCGTCCACCTGATCGCACTTGTTCAGGAAGACCACGATGGCGGGCACGCCCACCTGACGGGCCAGCAGGATGTGCTCCTTGGTCTGGGCCATGGGGCCGTCGGTGGCGGCGATGACCAGGATGGCGCCGTCCATCTGAGCAGCGCCGGTGATCATGTTCTTGATATAGTCGGCGTGGCCCGGGCAGTCCACGTGAGCATAGTGACGGGCGTCAGTCTCATACTCAACGTGAGCGGTGTTGATGGTGATGCCGCGCTCCTTCTCCTCGGGAGCCTTGTCGATGCTGGCGTAGTCCTCGAACTGAGCCTGGCCCTTCATAGCCAGATACTTGGTGATCGCGGCGGTCAGAGTGGTCTTGCCGTGGTCAACGTGGCCGATGGTGCCGATGTTGACATGGGGCTTGGTACGCTCAAATTTAGCCTTAGCCATTTTGGATGTTCCTCCTTAAAATCTGATAGTAGGATAGTCCTCATTTCCGCAATAAACGCGAAAATATTGTATAGCATTGCATGGAAAAAAGCAATACCTTTTCTGATTCTTTCCAGCCGGAAAGGTCAGGGAAAGCGTGGCCGTCACGCCGCGCTAAACTTAGTCGTCCTTGCGGCCGCGCTCGGCGATGATCTTCTCGGCGATGCTCTTGGGGATCTCCACGTAGCTGTGGGGCTCCATGGAGTACTGGCCGCGGCCCTGGGTGCGGGAACGCAGATCCGTGGCGTAGCCGAACATCTCGCTCAGGGGCACCAGGGCGCTGATGGCCTGGGCGCCGGGGCGGGCCTCCATGCCCTGGATCTGGCCGCGGCGGGCGTTCAGATCGCCCATCACGTCGCCCATGTAGTCCTCGGGCACGATGACGTCCACCTTCATGATGGGCTCCAGCAGGACGGGGTTGGCCTTGCGGCAGGCCTCCTTGAAGGCCATGGAGCCGGCAATCTTGAAGGCCATTTCAGAGGAGTCCACCTCGTGGTAGGAGCCGTCGTACAGAGTGACCTTCACGTCCTCCACGGGATAGCCGGCCAGCACGCCGGCCTGCATGGCACCCTGGATACCGGCGTCCACCGCAGGGATATACTCCTTGGGGATGGCGCCGCCCACGATGTTGTTGATGAACTCGTAGCCCTTGCCGGACTCGTTGGGCTCCACGTGGATCTTGACGTGGCCGTACTGGCCCTTACCGCCGGACTGGCGGGCATACTTGGTGTCCTGATCCACGGCGGACTTGATGGTCTCCTTGTAGGCCACCTGGGGCGCGCCCACGTTGGCCTCCACCTTGTACTCGCGCAGCAGGCGGTCCACGATGATCTCCAGGTGGAGCTCGCCCATGCCGGCGATGATGGTCTGGCCGGTCTCCTCATCGGTGTAGGTCTTGAAGGTGGGGTCCTCCTCCGCCAGCTTCATCAGGGCGATGCCCATCTTCTCCTGACCAGCCTTGGTCTTGGGCTCGATGGCCACCCGGATGACGGGCTCAGGGAACTCCATGGACTCCAGGATGATGGGGTGCTTCTCGTCGCACAGGGTGTCGCCGGTGGTGGAGTTCTTCAGGCCCACCACGGCGGCGATGTCGCCGGAGAAGACCTCCTCGATGTCCTCCCGGTGGTTGGCGTGCATCTGGAGGATGCGGCCGATGCGCTCCTTCTGGTTCTTGGTGGCGTTGAGCACGGTGGAACCAGTGGTGAGCTTACCGGAGTAGACACGGATGAAGGACAGACGGCCCACGAAGGGGTCGGTCATGATCTTGAAGGCCAGGGCGGAGAAGGGGGCGTTGTCGTCGGCGGGACGCTCGTCCTCCTCCTCGGTCTCGGGGTTCACGCCCTGGATGGCCGGGATGTCCAGCGGGGAGGGCATGAAGTCCACGATGGCGTCCAGCAGCTTCTGCACGCCCTTGTTGCGGTAAGAGGTGCCGCAGGTCACGGGGACCAGCAGGTTCTCGATGGTGCCCTTGCGCAGGGCCTTGCGGATCATGTCAGAGGGGACGGGCTGCTCGTCCAGCACCAGCATCATGATCTCCTCGTCGATGTCGGCGCAGGCGTCCAGCATCTTGGAGCGGTACTCCTGGGCCAAGTCCATCATGTCGGCGGGGATGTCCTCCACACGCATGTCCTTGCCCAGATCGTCGTAGTACACGTCGGCCTTCATCTCCACCAGGTCGATGATGCCCTTGAAGGTGTCCTCAGAGCCGATGGGCAGCTGGATGGGCACGGCGTTGGCCTTCAGGCGGTCGGCGATCATGTCCAGGACATGATAGAAGTCGGCGCCCATGATGTCCATCTTGTTGACGTAGATCATGCGGGGGACCTTGTAGTGGTCGGCCTGGCGCCA
>CALWXH010000049.1 GCA_944385465.1 uncultured Oscillospiraceae bacterium
GTTGGGCCTACTCACCTCCACGTGCTCTGTAGTGTGCCTGTTTCCTCAAGTACATTCTAACAAATTACGACTGGCTGTGTCAGAGGTGCCTGTGTTTCATTCTCTTTGGTGCCTTGCAGCGCAGCGGAAAGGTATGGTCATAAGCATGGAAACAAAACCGCTGAAACTCTACAACGTGATCTTTCCCTTCTGGCTGATCCTGTTCTGGCCCAGCCCGCCGGTGATCCTGCTCACCCTCTTCGGCAACCTGGCCATCGACTGCCTGGTGGTGTTCCTGGTCCTGCTGGCCCTGAAGCACCCGGCCAGGGGGTCGGTGCTGAAGCGGTGCTGGTGGAAGGTGTGGCTGTACGGCTTTTTGTCCGACGTCATCGGGGCAGTGTGGCTGACCCTGGGCCTGTTCGGCTCCTGGGCGCTGGATGCGGACGGGACGGCGCCGGGCTGGGTCAGCGACTTCGCCACGGCCATGACCGTCAACCCCTTCCGGCATCCCCTGGCCCTGGTGTGGACGGCCATCGGGGTGGCCATCGCCGGGGTGTGCATCTATTTCCTTGACCGGCGGGTGTTCCGCCGCGCCCCGGAGCTGGACGGGCGGCAGGGCCATGTGCTGGCCCTCACCCTGGCCCTTGTCACCGCCCCCTGGCTGTTCTTTGTGCCCATGTATCTGGGCTGACCCCGCAACCCGTTTCGAGGTCCCGGCCAAAAGGCCGGGACCGCGGCGTTTTCTGCCCTCCCCCCGCAGTTCTCCCACTCACACATATTGCCTTCGCCCCCTCCCGTCTGCTATAATGACAAAAAGCGGCGTTTGCCGCCAGAAAGAGGGCTTTGTTCATGTCAAACCAACCCCAGGTCTCCCCCGCAGGATACGGCTGTTTTCTCATTCTCCCGCTGAAGTACGATCCGGACACCTTTCAGCCCGCCCGGCTGGCGCAGATGGGCCGCCGCCTCCCCGTGACCACCATGGATCTGAACGAAAACGTGAAGGCCATGCTGGCAGGCTCAGACGCCGCCTCGGTGGGAGAGGGCTGGCTGCTCCCCGCGCAGGCCCTCACCGCCCCCCTGGGCGCCCGGCCCGCCCCGGGCCCGGGCCAGCTCTGTCAGGTCCGCTCCCCGGACGGCTGCTTCCCCTTTGAGCTGGGCGATTCCTGGCTGTACGTCTTCCACACCCGGGTGGCCTTTTTGTGCCTGAATCTCTCCTTTGCCCGGATGGAGGCGCTCAAGGCCATCTGCAACCCCGGCTGGGCCCACAACAACGCCGCCTTCACCTGGCTGGACGGCGCCGGGGAGGAACACCCCTTCTCCCTGGAGGACTGGCTGGGCCAACTCATCTCCCCCCTGGGCCTGCGTAAATTTTTCGACGGCGGCTCCTCCTTCGTGCTGGACGCCTATGCCTACATCTTCACCCTGGTGCCCCAGTGGTTTCAGGATCTGGAGCCCATGCGGAAGATCACCTTCAATCTCCACAAGATGACCCCCATGGACGCCCCCATGGAGGACGCGGCGGAGGAGGACATCCGCTTTGTCTATGCCGCCAGGAACCTGGATCACAACGCCTACCGCTGGGGCTGCTGCGTCACCTCCCAGACCATCACCTATGTGGTGGCGGACGAGGAGATGGACTTTGCCGCCCAGCGGGACGCCCAGGCCGCCGACGGGCTGCCCGTGGTGCTGCTGGCCCTGTACGAGAAGTACACCTGCCTGCGCTTCACCCAGCTCATCACCCGGCTGGACAGGCGCCAGATCCGGGAGCTGAAGGACCTGATGCTGAACTTCCAGGCCTTCGGCACGGTGACCCCGGCCAACCTCTCCCGCTGGCACAACGTCAAGCAGATCTACGCCAATCTGCTGGAGGTAAACGACATCCCCGCCGCCATCAGCGACATCAGCGCCAAGGTGAGCATCCTCACCGCCCACCAGGAAAAGCTGGAGCAGGCCCGCAGCGAGACGGTCATCAACATCATCACCCTGTTCGGCATCGTGTCCATCCTGGCCTCGGTGCTCTCCATCGTCCAGATCCTGTCCGACGGCACCACCCTCATCTGGGTGTCTACCATCCTCACCGCTTTGGCCCTGGTCCTCATCACCCTGCTGGCCCTGCTGCGGCGATAGCCTTTTCTAACAACAGCGCGGCCCCCGGCGAAATGCCGGGGGCCGCGCTGTCATGTCTCTGTTTCCGCTCCGTGCTTCAGGCGGCCGCCTCCTGCCGCTGCCCCAGATAGGCCGCCAGCCGGACGGCCACGTTTTCCTGGAGGTTACGATAGAAAAACTGGTAGTCGTAGAGGTGGTACACCCCGTCCTGGAAGATGGACAGCCCGGCGGGGTAGTCCTCCGGGGAGACGTCGGGCACCTTCAGCGCCCCCCGCTCCGGGTCAATGTACGCCCCGGTGAGCTGGGGGATCTCCGTGACGATGTTCCCGCCGTAGTCGGTGAAGCAGGCCCCCAGGTTCTCCTCCTTCCCGGCGGGGGTGGAGTCGGTGCGCCAGTTCAGGGGGTTGATGGCCAGGGTGCGGGTGCCGGCGGGGATGGTGAGGGAGTCGGTGATGTCCTCCGCCTCGCTGTTGAAGGAGATGATCACCCCGGTATCCTCCTCCCCCTGGGCAAAGCGCAGGTGGGGGTACTCCTCCAGTTCCTCCTGGGTGATGCTCCAGCCGATGGCATAGCAGGCCACCAGCAGGTCGTTCACCGCCTCGTCGGCAAAGCAGTCCTTCAGCAGCCGCAGGCACAGGTCCGCCCCCTGGGAAAAACCGGCCAGGATGATGGGCTGCCCGTTGTTATGGTGCTCCAGGTAATAGAGGAAGGCGTCCTTCACGTCCGCATAGGCGGCGGACAGATAGGCCTCCCGCTCCACGGCGGGCAGCTCGTAGACGCTCAGCCCCGCCTGGCGGTAATAGGGGGCGAAGAAGCGGGCCTCCCCGTCGTAGATCCCCTTCTCCATATTGGTGGCCCCCAGGAAGGCGGCTTTGGCCTCCTGGTCGTCCAGCGGCATGTTGAAGCGGTCCGTCCCGCCGCCGTACACCGTGGGGCAGACGAAGAACACGTCCGCCGGGGCGGTCCTGTCCGTCTCCAGATAGGCCCAGTTCTCCGCCTGGCCGTAGTCCACTCCGGGCTCCCGCTCCCCCTGCCCGCCGCAGCCGGCCAGGGAGAGGGCCAGAACCAGCGCCAGAGCCAGGGCGGCCCACCGTCTTCTCATATTTCTCGTCTCCTTACCGCTCATGCCTTGTCCAGCGCCTGCTCCACATCGGCGATGAGGTCGTCCAGGTCCTCCAGGCCCACAGACAGCCGGATCAGGTCGGGGCTGATGCCGGCATGGGCCAGCTCCTGGTCGTTCATCTGCCGGTGGGTGGCGTTGGCCGGGTGGAGCACACAGGTCTTGGCGTCCGCCACGTGGGTGGCGATGGAGCACAGCTTCAGGCCCGCCATGAACCGCTCCGCCGCGGCCCGGCCCCCCTTCACGCCGAAGGACACCACGCCGCTGGCCCCCCGGGGCAGATACTTCTTCGCCAGCTCGCAGTACTTGTCCCCGGGCAGGCCGGGGTAGCGCACCCAGGCCACCTTGGGATGGTTCTGCAGGTAGGTGGCCATACCCAGGCCGTTTTCGCTGTGCCGGGCCATGCGCAGGGGCAGGGTCTCCATCCCCATGCCCAGCAGCCAGGCGTTCATGGGGGCGGGGGTGGAGCCGAAGTCCCGCATGAGCTGGGCCACCGCCTTGGTGATGTAAGCGCCCCCCTGGCCGAATTTTTTGGTGTAGGTGATGCCGTGATAGCTCTCATCCGGGGTGGTGAGGCCGGGGTATTTGTCGGCGTGGGCCTCCCAGTCGAAGTTGCCCGAGTCTACAATGGCCCCGCCCACGGCGGCGGCGTGGCCGTCCAGATATTTGGTGGTGGAGTGGATGACGATGTCCGCCCCCCACTCAAAGGGCCGGCATCCCCAGGGGGTGGCAAAGGTGTTGTCCACAATGAGGGGCACCCCATGGGCGTGGGCGGCGGCGGCGAAGCGCTCGATGTCCAGCACCGACAGGGCAGGGTTGGCGATGGTCTCGCCGAACAGGGCCTTGGTGTTGGGCCGGAAGGCGGCGTCCAGCTCCTCCTGGGAGCAGTCCGGCTCCACAAAGGTGAAGTGGATGCCCATGCGCTTCATGGTGACGGCAAACAGGTTGTAGGTGCCGCCATAGATGGCGGAAGAGCACACCACATGGTCCCCGGCGGAGGCGATGTTGAAAATGGAGAAGAAGGAGGCCGCCTGTCCCGAGGACAGGAGCATGGCCGCCGTCCCCCCCTCCAGGGCGCACAGCCGGGCGGCCACGGCGTCGCTGGTGGGGTTTTGCAGCCGGGTATAGAAATAGCCGGAGGCCTCCAGATCAAAGAGCTTCCCCATATCCTCGCTGGTCTCATACCGGAAGGTGGTGGACTGGATGATGGGGATGTTCCGGGGTTCTCCGTTGCCGGGGCGATAGCCGGCGTGGAGACAGCTGGTATCGAATTTCATGGTGTTCTTCTTCCTTTCCTGGGTCATTGATGTTCCGCGCCCTGCCCCGCGGGCCAGAGCGACGATTGGCTTTCTTCCGATCCATTCCCGCTGGCAGGCTGGAGAGGACCGGGCAACTCCAGCGCTCCATATTGGGTCAGGTCCTGCCCCTCCACCTGCAGCTGCACCCGCTCCACACCGTCCAGGCCGCACAGCGTGCTGACGAGGGAATCCAGCACCAGTTTCTGCTCCTCCGGCGTCTGGGGCACCTCTTGGGTCAGCAGCTGGGACACGTCCACATAACACGTCCCGCTCTCCAGCCGGACCGAGCGGATCTCCAGCCCCTGGGGGAGCAGCGGCTCCAGCCTCGTGTCCTGGGGGCCGGCCAGCAGCGCCTCCAGCACCGTCCGGACCGGGGAATCGTCCTCGGTCAGCTGGAAGATCCGCAGTTCATAGCCCAGCTCACCGGTGCCGGCCCGGCGGAAATAGAGGGCCGCGGACAGCTCCGCCGGCTCCTCCTCCACCCCGGAGAACACCACGTCACCGGCGCGCAGCGCCTCCCCCGCGCCATTGGGCAGCGGGGCGCCGTCCAGGGTGATGCGGACCGCCTCGATCCCCTCCACCTGGGTCAGCGTGAGGACAATGCAGTAGTTTGCCAGGGTCAGATCCACGCCCACCAGTTCCCCGTAGGTCTGGGACAGGTCCACCACCGCCACGCCGTCCTGATTCCGCCAGCCCAGCAGCCGGGTGCCCTCCGGGATGGGGCTGGTCAGGCCGCTGTCCGCCGGCGGTCCGGCCAGCAGCGCCTCCAGCAGCGCGGGGACGGTCACCGCCCCCCCATAGTCCACAGTGGACAGCGCCTCGTGGGTGGAGGTCTCCCAGTCAGACAGGTCGCTGGTAAACCACAGCACACTGTCCGCCTCTCCTCCGCCCTCAGCGGCACACCCCCACAGGGACAAAGTCAGGGCCGCCGCCAGCAGAAGGCAGCACAGGTTCTTCATGTCGGCTCCACCTCCTCCCGGGTCAGGGCGGGGAAGCGGGCCTCAAACCGGGTGCCCCTGCCGCCGCTCCCCGGCTGAACGGTGATATCCCCCCGGTGGAGCCGGGCGGTCTCCCGGGCAATGGACAGCCCCAGCCCCGTGCCGCCGGCGGCCCGGGAGCGGGCCTTGTCCACCCGATAGAACCGGTCAAAAATCTTGGGCATATCCTCTTCCGGAATGCCCACGCCGGTATCCTCCACCGCCAGGCAGACCTGGTCCTCCTCATGGCATACCGTCACATCCACCCGGCCGTCAGGCAGGTTGTACTTGATGGCGTTCTCCATCAGGTTGAAGGCCACCTGATACAGGTCGTCCTGGGTGGCCAGGAGCATACAGCCCGGCTCCAGCCGGCAGCTCAGCTCCACCTGCACCGCCTGGGCCAGGGGGCGGAGCATGTGGGCCACCTTTTCCACCACAGGCCCCAGTTCCACCGCCTCCTCCGGCCGCTCCTCCCCGTTGTCCAGCCGGGTGAGGGTGAGCAGCCGCTCACTGATGCGGGTCAGGCGCTCCGACTCCTCGCCGATGTCGGATACGAACTCCCGCACTGTGTCCATGTCCACATTGGGATTTTGCAAAATGGAGTCGGTGAGCAGGCGGATGGAGGCCAGGGGGGTTTTCAGCTCATGGGAGGCGTCGGACACAAACCGCCGGCGCACCTCCTCCGTGGTCTGCAGCCGGTCGGTGAGCTGGTTGAACTCGGTGGCCAGCTGGGCCATCTCGTCCTTTCCCCGGGGCTCCACCCGGTGGCTGTACTCTCCCTCCCGCACCCGGCGGATGGCCCCCAGCAGCAGGGAGGTGTTCCGGGTCAGTGCCTTGGCCAGCACCAGGCCCAGACCCAGGGCCACCACGCAGATCACCATGGAAATATAGGCCAGGTTGTCCTGGATGGAGCGCAGCACCTGGGCCTGTTCGGCGTCGTACTCATAGAGGTACACCGCGCCCAGGGCCACCCCGCGGTAGGTCACCGGCACCGCGGTCCGGGAGCGGAAGGCCTCCCCCCGGTACTCGGTGCGGAACACATCCTGCCCCCGCAGGGCGGCCACCACCTCTCCCATCAGGGCATAGTCCCCCTGCCGGTTGTCCAGAGTGGAGCTGTCGTAGAGGATCAGCCCGGCGTTGTCCGTCACCAGTACCCGGGTGACCTGCAGGTCCTCCAGCAGCGCCATGGCCTGCCCCACGCCCTCCTGGGTCAGGGTCTCAGACACCGCCAGCGCGCTGCCGATGGTGAGGGCCTGGCGCTTGAGGGTGCTCTCCTTGGAGGAAAACACCATGTTCTGGGCCATGAGCAGCGGGTAGGTATTCAGCACCAGCACAATGGCGGCCACCACCAGAAGGTAGGCCATGGCAAACTTGGTCTGGATGCTCCGCCAGAAGGGCACCCGGCCGGCCTTTCCCCCCAGTTTCTCCATCCGCTGCTGCACTTTCACCGCCGGTCACCCTCCCTTCTCTTCTCGGACTGTCCTTCCGGCGCGCGCCGCGCCGGTCTTTTCAGAACGCTGTCCCGCGCTTCACACGGAATTGCTGAAATAGTACCCCACACCCCACTTGGTGAGCAGGTACTCCGGATTGGCCGGATCGGGCTCCAGCTTCTCCCGCAGGCGCCGGATGTGCACATCCACCGTGCGGAACTCTCCGATATACTCATACCCCCACACCAGATTGAGCAGGTTTTCCCGGCTGTACACCCGGCCGGGGTTGCGCATGAGCAGCTCGATGAGGTCGAACTCCTTGGCGGTGAGCTCCACGCTCACCCCGTTGCGCCAGGCCGTCCGGGAATCGGTGTCGATGGCGATGGCCCCCCGCTCCAGCCGGCTGGAACTGCTCTGCTGCTGGGCGGCCTGGCCCGCCCGGCGCAGCAGCGCCCGGATGCGGGCCTTCAGCTCCAGGATGTTGAAGGGCTTGGTGATGTAGTCGTCGGCGCCGCACTCAAAGCCGATGATCTTGTCCGCGTCCTCGCTGCGGGCGGTGAGCATGATCACCGGGACGTTGGAAAACTCCCGGATCTTCATGCAGGCCTGGAGCCCGTCGATCTTGGGCATCATCAGATCCAGAATGATCAGGTCGAAGCGGCCGGTGCGCGCCTTGTCCACCGCCTCTTCGCCGTCGCATCCCGTCTCCACCTGATACCCCTCGTTCTCCAGATTGAACTTGATGCCCTTTACCAGCACCGCCTCATCGTCTACCACTAAAATTTTCGGCATAGTTTCCTCCATGCGCCCATCGGGCGGCTTATCTTTCCTTTCAGGCCCGCGGGTCTCCCACGGTCACCAGATCCATCAGGTCGGCCAGAATGCCCTCTCCGATCCCGTCCACGTAGACCAGCTCCTCCACATACCGGAAGGGGCCGTGCTCCTCCCGGTAATCCAGAATCGCCTGGGCCCGGGCGGGGCCGATGCCGGGCAGCGTGTCCAGCTCCTCCAGCCCGGCGGTGTTGAGGTCCACCAGATGCCCTCCCGCCCCCTGCCCCTGGGACTGGGCCGGCGGCGGAGCGGGCAGAGCATCCAATGACGCAAACCGCGCCTGGGAGGCGGCGACGCACAGCACCATGGCGCAAAAGGCCAGCGCGGTCACCCCCGCGGCCCACCAGCGCCAGATTCTGTCCGCCATTTTTCTCACTCCCCCGCTTAGGTTCCCCCATTGCGCCCCGGTTTTCTTTCTGCTATAATGGCTGTGTATCGCCTCAGCGCTGCGCCCCTCCGGGCGGCAGCACGCTTTTTCCGCAAAAACACCATGACGTATTATATCATAGATCGCAGGAGATTCCTATGAAAAAATATCGCTTTTTCTCACTGCTCCTGGCCGCGCTCCTGGCCGTGTCCCTCACGGTTCCGGCCCTGGCCCTGGAGGACCCCAAACCCAACTGCGACGCCGCCATCCTGGTGGACGGAGACAACGGCGAGGTGCTGTATGAGCACAACGGCTACGAGCGCATCTACCCCGCCTCCATCACCAAGATCATGACCTCCCTGGTGGTGCTGGAGGCCATCGACGCCGGGGAGCTGGCCCTGGACGACCGGATCACCGCCTCCCAGCAGGCTACCAACCTGCCCCCGGACAGCTCCAACGCCAACCCGCCCATCCAGGCCGGGGAGATTCTCACGGTGGAGCAGCTGCTCTACTGCGACCTGCTCCCCTCCGCCAACGAGGCGTGCAACATTCTGGCCGAAGCGGTGGCGGGCAGCAACGAGGCCTTCGTGGAGCGGATGAACGCCAAGGCCCAGGAGCTGGGCATGGAGAACACCCATTTCACCAACCCCCACGGCCTCCATGACCCGGAGCACTACACCACCGCCTACGAGATCTACGTCATGGCCCAGGCCGCCATGGAGCACGAGCTGTTCCGCACCATCGTCTCCACCCCCACCTACACCATCCCCGCCACCAACATGAACGACGAGCGAGTGCTCCACTCCACCAACGGCCTGATCAGCAACTGGTACGTCATCGGCAATACATATTCCAAGGCCATCGGCATCAAGACCGGCAGCACCGGCGAGGCCGGCCGCTGCGTGGCCGCCGCCGCGGTGGACGAGGAGGGGCGCACCTTCTACACCGTCATCCTGGGCTGCGAGGCGGGGGATACCGAAGAGGGCAACCGCTTTGCCGAGGCCTCCCGCCTGCTGGAGTGGGGCTTTGACAACTTCTCCCGCATCATCCTGCTGGACGAGAACACGGAGAATGTGATCCGGGAGGTGGCCGTCACCCTGTCCGATGAGGCGGACTTCGTGCTGGCCCAGCCCGTGGGCTCCATTGAGGCCACCATGCCCTCCGACTATGATCCGGAACAGGCGCAGCTGGTCATCGACCTGCCGGAGAGCCTGGAGGCTCCCATCGCCGCCGGGGACCAGCTGGGCACCATCTCCCTGGTGTATGACGACGTCACCTACGGCACGCTGCCCATGGTGGCCGCCGACTCCGTCGCCCGCTCCGACTTCCAGTACGCCATGAAGCTCATCCAGGAGTACTGGGCCAAGTGGTGGGTGAAGGCGCTGGTCATTCTGGCGGTGGTGCTCATCCTGATCCTGATCCTCTATCTGGTGCTGATCCGTCCCCGCCGCCGCAGGGGCGGGCGCCGGTACAGCTATTCCGGCAGCGGGCGGCGCAAAGCTCCCCCCACTTACCGGGGCCGCCGCCGCAGATAAAAATTCCGCGCATCCTGTCCCCGCCCCCGGCAGAACATCTGCCGGGGGCGGAGCTATTCACAAAAACTTCACAGACGGTTCTCAATTTATCCAACATTCTCCCCGGAAAGTCTGGTACGATATGCTCGTCAGGAAGAAGAAGCCAGACAATCTTTGAATCCTCCCTCTCTCTTTTCTCAAAACCGGAGCACCCCGGCAGGGCCGGGGTCCTCCGGACCAAAACCTCCGAAGCCTTCTCAGGCTCCGTTTCGCCGCCCGCAAGGGCGGCTTTTTGTTTGCTCAGATTGTTGTTATGTCCACTTTTCTCTCATGTCCCATTTTTGCCCTGTCTCTTCCATTTCGCCGGGCTTCCCAAGAAAATAATTTTCGCAATTCACTTCAACGCCTTGACATCGCAGCGCGGGGAGAATAAAATTATGTTTACTATCCCCCCACTTTTCCGGAAAGTCCAGGTGATCCCATGAACGGCAAGCGCACGCTCCCCTCCACCTCCGGCAGCTCCCCCCACCCCCGCCGTCCCCGCCTGCCCATCCCCCGCCGGGGGCGGGTGGCCATCGGCCTGCTGTCTCTGGCCCTGGCGGTGTGCGTCGGCCTGCTGGCCACCCTGGGCAGCCTGTACCTCACCCAGCTGCGGCGCAACCAGTTCTCCAAGAACGTGGTGTTCTCCCAGAACTACTCCCTGCGCAACGCCCTGCTGGACGGCGGGGAGGAGTCCCGCTCCGAGGCCCCCGCCGCGGACTTCAGTCTTTTGGAGTCCGACCCCTATGTGGTGCTGGACACCTTTTCCTATCATCTGTCCCGGCTGGCCGGGCTGCAAGCCCGGCAGGATTCCCAGGTGGATTTCTCCCCTCTTGAGGGCCTGCTGTCCTACCTCTGGCAAGACCCGGATGCAGTCAGTCTGGTCTATGACTTTCTGGTCAGTCTGGCCCTGGGGGTAAACCCCCTGGACGGCTATCGGATCGGGGACGGCGCCCCCCTGAGCGAGGTCTCCGCCGGGGCGGCCCCCGCCCCCGCCGCTGAGACGGGGTATGCCGCCGCCCTGGAGAACTACGCCGGCTACCTGTGCGCGTATTACGCCGTGGACCCGGGCCTGGCGGACACGGTGGCCGCCGCCCTGTCCCTCACCGCCGGCGTCGCCGGGGTGGAGGTGGAAGCGGTGTGCCAGCTGCCCGATTACCCCAACGGCTGTGAGTCCGCCAGCGCGGTGAGCCTGCTGCGCACCGCCGGGTTTGACCTCACCCTGAAGCAGTTCGTGGACGAGTACCTGCCCAAGCAGGATGTGCGCATCACCTTCGGCTGCTGCTACGGCCCCGATCCCCAGCAGTATTACGCCGGCAACCCGGACGCCGGCCAGGGCGGCTGGGGGTGCTTTGCCCCGGTGATCGTCCGGGCCATGCAGGCCGCCCTGCCGGAGCACTCCGGCTATACGGTGTGCAACCTGTCCGGGGCGGAGCTGGGGGAGCTGACCATGTACCTGAGCCTGGGGGTGCCGGTGGCGGTGTGGACCACCACCGACGGCAAGGCCGCCAATGAGTTCTATCAGTGGCAGAGCTATGACCAGACCCAGACCTACCTCTACCCCAAGAACCAGCACTGCGTGGTGCTGTGCGGCGCCTGTCCGGATCCGGAGACGGGCGGGACAGTGTACCGCTACATGGACCCCCTCACCGGGGAGGTGGAGCGCATGGACAGCCAGCAGTTCGCCCAGTGCTATGACTCCATGGGCTGCCAGGCGGTGGCCCTGCTGCCAGACGCTCTGGCCCAGTGCATCCGGTGCGGGTGATGGGTTTTCTCAAAACATCGACGGCCCGTGGAGCAGTGCGCTCCACGGGCCGTTTTCTCTCTTTTTTCAATTACAAATCCCGAAAAGCCCGGAAGGAGTACAGGGTCATCCCCCGGCGCAGGTAGAAGCGCAGCAGGGGCCCCTGGTCCCGGTTGGCCCCGGTGAGCATCAGGCGCTTCACGCCCTCCCCCCGGAGCGTCTCTTCTACATGGCCCAGCAGCGCCCCGCCCAGGCCGCCGCCCCGGCAAGCTCGGACCACATACAGCTCCTCCAGCTCGAACCACCGCTCCCCCGCCCTCTGGATGCTGCTGTCCCGGCTGGCGGTCTCCATCTGCCCGGCGGCATAGCCCGCCACCCGGCCGTCCACCTCCGCCACCCAGCAGCGATAGTTGTCCAGCTCGTTCTCTCCGTTGGCGAAGTAGCCGTAGGTGATGTCCTCCTCCGCCCAAGCTCTGGACAGGGCCAGCACCGCCGGGCGGTCTTGGTCCTCCATGGGGCGGAAGATCGCGTGACAGTCCCTCATGGCTGACCTTCCACGCCGGCGTCCGGCGCCGCCAGCCGCTCCATGATGGTCACCGGCCTGCCGTCGGTGGTCTGCCCGTCCCGCAGGTCCCGGAAGCCCACCGCCTCCCAGAAGCGGTGTCCCCCCTCGTTGCCCTCCAGGCAGGCCAGCCGCAGGCTGTCCATGCCGCCGTCATAGGCCGCTCCGGGCAGGGCGGACATGAGCCGCTTCCCCAGGCCCCGGCGGGACAGCGCACCGTCCACCAGGAACAGGCCGATCCACAGCGTCTGCTCCCTGGGGTAACCCTCCACCCAGTCCAGCACCGCCTCCGGCTGCCCGTCCCGCCAGAAGGCCGCGTAGTGCTTCTGCTCCGCCGTACACCGGGGGGGCAGGGCAGCCAGGTCGGCGCGCAGGCTGTCCAGGGTGGGCGCGCTGCCGTCCAGGGTGAAATAGTCCGGCCGGCGCTCCAGCAGGGCCAGCACCGGCGCCAGGTCGGCCTCCCCCACCTCCCGGATCTCAAAGTCCGGCAGGCGGCGGCGCAGCCCCTCCACCACGGGCACGTCGGGCAGCGCCGCCTTGGTGCCCACACAGCGGTTGATGGGCGTGCCCAGGGCGTGGAATTTCTCCTCGTAATCGGTCATGATCCCCTGGATCCCGTGCTCGTGGAGGTTCCGGGTCACCTCGGACAGGTCAAACCCCGCCTTTGGAAACTGGAACAGGGACCACTCAAACAGGTCGTGGTTGTCCGTCTTGAACTCGATGCGCCCCCCATCCCGGAGGATCTTCCGATAGCCCCGCAGGAAACTCTCATAGGTCAGCCGCCGCCGGGCGTGCTTCACCGACGGCCAGGGGTCGCAGAAGTTGATATAGATGAGGTCCACCTCATCTGGGGCAAAGTATCGGTCCAGCTCCGCCGCGTCCCCGTCGATGAAGAACACATTGCTCAGCCCCAAATTCCGGCACCGCTCCATGGCGATGACCATGGCGTCGGGCACCCGCTCCACCGCCACATACAGGTCCTCGGGATGGGCGGCGGCCGTCTCGGCGGTAAAGCGGCCCTTGCCGCAGCCCAGCTCCAGGCGCAGGCCGCGGGCGTCCGGCTTTTTCTCCCGCCAGTGCCCCCGCAGCTGCCGGGGATCTTTCACCCACAGCCCGGCGCAGGCCTCCATCCGGGCCTCCAGGTTTTTCTTCTTTCTCATCCGCATGGGAACGGCTCCCCCTCATACAAAATTCGGCCTCCAATATATCACAAAGACTTGCAAAGGGCAAGCACATCAGGTATAATATGTGGCGTTATCCGCCCGCCGGGGGCCCTTGCCCGCCGTCAGGGCAGCAACATCACCGGGTGTAGCGCAGTTGGTAGCGCGCCAGCTTTGGGAGCGTGAGGCCCGGGTTCGAGCCACACTTCTCCAAAATCCCGGAAAGCTCTGGGACGCTAAGGCCGACGGAGTTTTACCCCTCGCCGGGAACTGGTCAAAAACCGGCGCTGACCCCATATTTGACCACAGTTGGAAAATTTCATAACCGGGTGTAGCGCAGTTGGTAGCGCGCTTGCTTTGGGAGCAAGATGCCGGGAGTTCGAGTCTCCCCACTCGGACCATCTTTGGTCAGAAAAACCGTCTGAAATGGCGGTTTTTCTGCGTTTATCGCCTGATTTTATTGTCATTTGCCAACCGTGGAGGTGTAACATGGGTATAGCTTCTGTTTCCAAGTATGTGGCATCGTTAAATGAAGAGCAGCAGCGACATATCTGCGCATTCATTGAATTTATGAATGCGGAGTTTCCCCAGCTGAGCAATAAGATCTCCTTCTCTATGCCCATGTGGCTGGTGGGGAAAAGATGAATGAGGGATATGTGGCGGTCTCCGCAGCGAAAAACCATTTCTCCATCCATTTTTCCGATGAGGAGTTTCTGAATCGTTTAGCAGTGAGCCTGCCTACATGTAAAAAAGCAAGCGATGCATCAACATCAAATATGGCGATGTGCAGTCCCTTCACGCAGTCGAAGAATGTATCGGCGATTTTCTGAAGATCTATCGCTCTGAAGGGAGCACGTCCCTATGAAGGGTACAGAGGAAATCGGCTGCTGCGGCGCCTACTGCAAGACCTGCCGTGAATTTGAGAAGACCTGCAAGGGCTGCAAACCGGGGTATCTGGACGGCTCTCGGGGCCTGAGCCGGGCCAGATGGAAAATGAAGAAATGCTGCCTGACCAAAGGTCACATTACCTGCGCAGATTGCGAGGAATATGACCGCTGCGAGATTATTCAGGTGTTTATCAACCACCCTGGCTACAAATATGGCAAATACAAGCAGGCACTGGAGTTCATCCACGCCTATGATTATGCTGCTTTCATGAAAGCAGCTGAAAATTGGAAAAACGCCTATGGTAAATACACCGAACAGGACAACTAAAAAGGCAGTAGCGCCCGCTGAACATCCACAGATTTCAGCGGGCGCTATTCTTTGTTTATAGCTTGTTAAATACTGATACGCCTGATGCGAGAGCAAAGCAGAATTGGGGCAACAGCCAGTTGCTTTGCTTTTTGCTCCCGCTGTG
>CALWXH010000050.1 GCA_944385465.1 uncultured Oscillospiraceae bacterium
GGAGCAGCTTCGGCGGCGGGGCCTGCGGGTGGGCAACGTGGACGCCACCATCCTGGCCCAGCGGCCCAAACTGGCCCCGCACATTCCCCAGATGGTGGAAAACCTGGCCCGGGTGATGCAGGTGGAGCCCGGCCGGGTGAATGTGAAGGCCACCACCGAGGAGGGGCTCGGCTTCACCGGGGCCGGAGACGGCATGGCGGCCCACGCCGTGGCCCTGCTGGAGGAGGGCTGAACCGGTCACAATCCATTGGCACAAACGCTCCTTCCGGGACATATACTGTCCTGGGAGGAGCGTTTTGACTTGTCGTCCCCGGCCGGCCGGGGATGACCGCCCAGCCCGCAGCCGTGTGGCCCGGACCCGGTCCCCACGGTGCCGAAGAAACAAGAGGGG
Organism: uncultured Oscillospiraceae bacterium; assembly: GCA_944385465.1. Classification (GTDB taxonomy): domain Bacteria; phylum Bacillota; class Clostridia; order Oscillospirales; family Oscillospiraceae; genus Enterenecus. The sequence continues at coordinate 392 of CALWXH010000050.1, forward strand.
TGAGGGTGCCGTGATCTACTACCTGATTATCTGCCGTTCGCTGACCTATGCCCAGCGCACCGCCCGGGTGCTGGAGCGCTCCGGGATCACCGGCCACATCCAGCGCGCCCCGAAGGTCATCTCCCGGGAGGGGTGCGGCTACTGTGTCAGGATCGCGGAGCAGCGGCTGACCGACGCCCTGCGGGCGCTGCGCCGGGAGGGGCTCACACCCAAGCAGGTATTTCTCCAGAACGCTGACGGCGAATACAGTGAGGTGAGGTCATGATCTATCTGGACAGCGCCGCCACCACGTTGGAAAAACCTCAGGCGGTGGCCTGTGCCTCCGCCTGGGCCATCCGGCACCTGGCCAGCCCCGGGCGGGGCGGCTATCCGGCCAGCATGGGGGCGGCCAGGGTGATGTATCAGTGCCGGGAGCTGGCGGCCCGGCTGTTTCACGTGCCCCAGCCGGAACAGGTGGTGCTCACCGCCAACGCCACCCACGGGCTCAACCTGGCCATCCACTCCCTGGTGCGCCCGGGCAGCGTGGTGCTCATCTCGGGCTATGAGCACAACGCGGTCACCCGGCCGCTGTGCGGCGACCCCAGGGTGCAGGTGCGGGTGGCCGCGGGGCCGCTGTTCGACCCCGACGGGGTGTACGAGGCCTTTGAGCGGGAGCTGACGGAGCAGGTGGATGTGGTGATCTGCAACCACGTGTCCAATGTGTTCGGCTTTATCCAGCCGGTGGAGCGCATTGCCGCTTTGTGCCGCCGGCGGGGGAAGCCGCTGATTGTGGACGCCTCCCAGTCCGCCGGGACGCTGCCGGTGGACCTGGAGGGCTGGGGGGCGGCCTTTGTGGCCATGCCCGGACACAAGGGACTGTACGGCCCCCAGGGGACGGGGCTGCTGCTGTGCGCGGGGGAGACCCTCCCGCTGCTGGCCGGCGGCACCGGCAGCAGCTCGGCCAGCCAGCAGATGCCCGACTTCCTGCCGGACCGCCTGGAGGCGGGGACCCAGAACGTGTGCGGGGCGGCGGGCCTTCTGGCGGGCCTGCGCTTTGTGGAACGCACCGGCATCGACCGTATCCGCCGCCACGAGCAGCGGCTGTGCCGGAGCATGATGGACGCGCTGGAGGGAGTGGGCGGACTGCGGCTCTACCGGGGCGGGGAGAGCCAGAGCGGGCTGTTCTCCTTCACGGTGGATGGGATGGACTGCGAGGAGGTGGGCCAGGCGCTGGCCCGCCGGGGGGTGGCGGTGCGGGCGGGGCTTCACTGTGCCCCCACCGCCCACCGCACCGCCGGGACGCTGGAGACGGGGACCGTCCGGGTGAGTTTCTCCACCTTCAACCGCCCGGGGCAGGTCGCTCCCGCGGCGGCGGCCATCCGGGAGGCCGTCCGGGGAGGGGCGCGGTGAACGCCGTGCCCCTCCGGCGGCCTTTTCTTGCTGAAACCCTTTGTGAACAGGCTCTAAATTTTTTGAATTTTATGGCCATCTGCTTGCCATCTGACGGGGAATGGTCTATAATGTTCAAGATAAGCACAATGGAGCTATCTGCGTTGACGCAAGGAAAAGAGGGGCGGTGCCGCTTATGTTGGACAGGCTCAGAGAGATGCTGGATACCGGGCTGGAATTGGCCAAGCTCATCGGGATCTCCGATATCATCGACATCGCCATCATCGCCTTTCTGATCTACCACCTGTTCCGGTTCATCCGCAAGAGCCGGTCGGGGCAGGTGGCCAAGGCCATCCTGATCATCATCATCGCCATGAGCGTGGCCAACCTGCTCCATCTGCGGGTGGTGAGCTTCCTGCTGAACAACGCCGTGGAGCTGGGGCTGATCATGCTGGCCATCATCTTCCAGCCGGAGATCCGCCGCTTCCTGGAGCGCATCGGCAGCGGGAAAATCAAGGAGCTGTTTTCCGCCGAGACCACCAGCGGCGAGGTGGAGATCGCCATCGAGGAGACCGTCAAGGCCTACGTCTCCCTGTCCAAGGACAAGGTGGGGGCGCTGATGGTCTTTGAGCGCAAGACCATGCTGGACGACGTGCTGAAGACCGGCGTGGCCATGGACGCCCGGATCACCGCCGAGCTGCTGAAGAACCTGTTCTGGAACAAGGCTCCCCTCCATGACGGGGCGGTGATCGTGCGCAACGGCCGCATCATCGGGGCGGGGTGCATGCTGCCCATGTCGGGCAATGTGAACCTGAGCCGGGATCTGGGCATGCGCCACCGGGCCGGCATCGGCATCAGCGAGACCTCCGACGCGGTGGTGGCCATCGTCTCGGAGGAGACCGGCTCCATCTCGGTGGCCATCAACGGCATGCTCAAGCGGCACCTGACGCCGGAGACCCTGGAGAAGCTGCTGCGCAGCGAACTGGCGCCGGATGTGGAGGAAAAGAAGGCCACCACCGCGGCCAGGCTCACCGATCTGCTCAAGGGCAGGAAGGGGGATAAGACCAATGGGAAAGAAGATTCTTGACAGCAGAGTGCTCTACATCCTCCTGTCCGTGTTCCTCGCTGTGATCCTGTGGTTCTACGTCACGTCCCTGGACGGGAATGAGGACAGCAAGACCATCAGCGGCATCCCCGTCAGCTTTGTGGGGGTGGAGGCGCTGGAGCAGCGCAACCTGATGATTGTGGGCGACCCGCCCCGGGTCGCCGTGCGGGTGAGCGCGGCCCCCATGGTGCTGGCCCAGCTGGACAGCCAGTCCCTGCGGGTGACGGTGGATGTCTCCCAGATTGAAGAGGCCTCCCAGTATACCCTGGCCTATACCGTATCCCTCCCCACGGGTGTGAGCGCCAACCAGGTGCGCTTCCTCAGCGGGCAGACGGGCAATGTGACCTTTACCGTGGCCCGGTACACCTCCAGAGAGGTGGAGATCCGCGGCCAGTTCACGGGGACGGCGGCGGACGGCTATATGACCGGCGCGTCGGACGATTTTGTGTTCACCCCCCAGACCCTCACGGTGAGCGGCCAGACCGACCAGGTCAATCAGATTGACCACGTGCTGGTGACGGTGGACGGGGAGAATCTGACCCAGTCCATCAACGGGGACTATCCCTATCAGTTCATCGGCGTGGACGGAGAGCCGCTACAGGATCTGAACGTGGAGACGAGCAGCGACACCATCCACGTGGCGTTCCCCATCTACGCCACGGCGGAGATCCCCCTGGAGGTGACCCTGGTCACCGGCGCCGGCGCCAGCGACCGCAACGCCAGCTACACCCTCAGCCAGTCCTCCATTCTGGTGGCGGGCAGCAGCCAGGCGGTGGCGGCCATCCAGGAGGAGGGGGCGCTCACCGTCGCGGCCATTGACCTGGCCACCGTCCGGGACGGGGACACCCTGAGCTACAACATCCCCCTCACCGACGAGCTGATCAACATCAGCGGCTTCACCGAGGTGACGGTGACCATCCACATTGACGACGAGCTGGAGACCAAGACGGTGGAGACCGACAACATCGAAGTGATCAACTGCCCCCAGGGCTGGAGCGCCAAAATCCTCACCCAGGTGCTGGCCGTGGAGGTGCGGGGCACGCCGGAGCTGCTGGCCGACGTCACGGCGGAGAACATCATGGTGTCGGTGGATCTGAGCGAGATCAACCAGGCCCCGGGACAGTATTCCGAAGTGGCCACCGTCTACCTCCACAGCGTGGGCAACGAGGAGGAGATCGGCGTGATGAACAACGGCTACGAGGTGGTCGTGGAGCTGACCAGGGGCTGAGGGGCAGATGTTCGGATACGTCAGACCGGCGCTGGACCGCCTGGAAGCGGCGGACCGGGACGCCTATCAGGGCGTCTACTGCGGACTGTGCCACGCCATGGCCCGGCGCCACGGCTGGCCGGCCCGGTTCACCCTGAACTACGACTTCGCCTTTCTGGCCGTCCTGCTCACCAGCGGCCAGGGGGAGGACGGCACCTGTGCCCGGCGCTGTCCCGCCCACCCCTTCCGCCGGCCCAGGGCCTGCCTGAAGGGGGCGGGGCTGGAGACGGCGGCGGACGAGAGCATGATCCTCACCTGGTACAAGCTCACAGACGACGTGCAGGACCGCGGGCTCTTTGCCGGCCTGCCCTACCGCGCGCTGCGCCGCCTGTTCCGGAGGGGATACCGCCGGGCGGCGGCGGCCCGGCCGGAATTTGACCGGCTGGTGGGCGCCGGGCTGGAGCGCCTGCGGCAGATGGAGCTGGAGCGCTCCCCCCGGCTGGACCAGGTGGCGGATTGCTTTGCGGCCATCCTGGCCGCGGCGGCGGCGGAACTGCCCCAGAGCGAGGAGCGCCGCCGGATTATGGGGCAGCTGCTCTACCACCTGGGCCGCTGGATCTACCTGGTGGACGCCTGGGACGACCTGAAGGATGACCGGAAACAGGACCGGTACAATCCGCTCTCAGCCCGCTTTTCCGGCCGGGCGGAAGAGGAGCGGGGCTATGTGGAGACCACCCTGACCCACTCCCTGCGGCTGTGCGGGTCGGCGGCCAACCTGCTGGAGCTGGGGCGCTGGGCCCCCATTGTGGAAAATGTGCTCTATTCCGGCCTGCCCGCGGTGCAGAGCGCCGTGCTGGACGGGCGCTGGAGGGAGCTGCGAAAAATCAAACATAGGGAGAAACATACATGAGAGATCCGTATGAAGTGCTGGGCGTCAGCCCCAATGCCAGCGACGAGGAGATCAAGCGGGCCTACCGGGAGCTGGCGCGGAAATACCACCCGGACAACTATCAGAACAACCCCCTGGCCGACCTGGCCGAGGAGAAGATGAAGGAGGTCAACGAGGCCTACGACGCCATCACCAAAAGCCGCTCCGGCGGCGGTGGCGGCGGCTATCAGTACGGCTCCTCCACGTCCTATCAGAGCGGCTATTCCGGCTCGTCCGGCGCCTCCGGCGGGCAGGCCTTTGCCCGGGCCCGGCAGTATATCAACATGGGCAATCTGGACGGGGCGGAGCAGATCCTCCAGGGCGCCGGGGTGAAGAACGGCGAGTGGTATTTCCTCATGGGGAGCATCGCCTACCGGCGGGGCTGGCTGGACGAGGCCCGGCAGAACTATCAGATCGCCTGCCAGATGGAGCCGGGGAACATGGAGTACCGCCAGGCCCTGAACATGATGCAGCAGGGCGGGTACGGATACCGGCCCGACGTGGGCGGCGCCCAGTGCGACAGCCTGGACTGCTGCACGTCCCTGCTGTGCCTGAACTGCCTGTGCGGAGGGTGCCGCTGAGATGAGAAGAAACACATCGGCCAGTAAAGTGGCCTATCCCGCCGTGCTGGGGGCGCTGTCCCTGGTGCTGGTCTATATCGGCTCCATCGCCCCCACGGGCAACTGGGGCATCATCGCGGTGGCCGGACTGCTGCCCTCGGCGGCGGTGATCTCCGTGGGGCTGCAGGCGGGCTTTCTGTGCTGGGCCTGCGTGTCCATCCTGGCCTTCCTGCTGATCCCGGACAAGTTCTGCGTGCTCATGTTCGCGGTGCTCTTCGGGCTGTATCCCATGGTCAAGTCGCTGATTGAGCGCCTGCGGCGCAGGCCGCTGGAATACGTGCTGAAGCTGGTGTTTTTCAACCTCGCCTTCACGGTGCTCTATGTGGTGATGAAAAACGCGGTGCTGGCCTCCCTGCCGGAGGTGTTTTCGGTGGTGTGGGTGCTGTACCTGGCGGGGAACGTGGTGTTCCTGCTGTACGACTTTGGCTTCAGCAAGCTGATCGGGGCCTATATCGCGCGGATCCAGCGCGCGGTGCGCTGAGAAGAAAGGAAGTGGGCGGATGATCAGAAGTATGACCGGCTACGGCCGGGGGGAACAGACGGGGGCGCAGATCACGGTGACGGTGGAGCTGCGCTCAGTGAACAACCGGTATCTGGACTGTACGGTGAAGATGCCCCGCAGCTATATTTTCGCGGAGGACGCCCTGAAGGAGCGCATCCAGTCCCGGGTGGCCCGGGGAAAGGTGGATGTGTTTGTCACCGTGGCCCAGACCGGGGGAGAGGCCTTTTCCGTCACGGTGAATCAGGAGCTGGCCCGGGCCTATCTGGACGCCTTCCGGCAGCTGGAGCAGCTGGGGGCCGGCCAGGTGCAGCCGGAGTGCCGGGCGGTGGACCTGGCCCGTTTCCCCGACGTGCTGGTGGTGGAAAAGCAGCCGGAGGATCAGGACGCCCTGAAGGAGCTGATGCTCCAGGCGCTGGAGGGCGCGCTGGACGACTTTGACGGCATGCGCCTGAGAGAGGGCAGCCGCATGGCCCAGGACATCCTGAGCCGGGCGGATGCCATTGAGGGGCTGGTGGGGCAGATCGAGGCGCGCTCTCCCCAGACGGTGGCGGACTACCGCGCCCGGCTGGAGGCGAAAATGCGGGAGGTGCTCCAGAACGCCCAGATCGACGAGGGGCGGCTGCTCACCGAGGCGGCCATCTTCGCCGACAAGGTGGCGGTGGACGAGGAGACGGTGCGCCTGCGCAGCCACCTCTCCCAGCTGCGGGAGCTGCTGGGCAAGGGCGGCGCCGTGGGGCGGAAGCTGGACTTCCTGATCCAGGAGTTCAACCGGGAGGCCAACACCATCGGCTCCAAGTGCAATGACGTGGAGAACACCCGCCATGTGGTGGATCTGAAGTCGGAGATCGAAAAGATCCGGGAGCAGGTCCAGAACCTGGAGTAAGGGGTGGACGGATATGACGCTGATCAACATCGGATTCGGAAACGCCGTGTCCGCCCAGCGCCTGCTGGCGGTGGTCAGCCCTGAGTCCGCGCCCATCAAGCGGCTAGGCCAGGAGGCCAAGGAGCGGGGGCTGCTCATCGACGCCAGCTTCGGCCGGAAGACCAAGGCGGTGCTGGTGATGGATACCGGCCACGTGATCTGGTCCAGCCTGACGCCGGAACAGATTGCGGCCAGGCTGGAGCAGCAGGAGAGAGAGAACGGAACAGGGGACGAGAGAGCATGAGCGGGTTAAAGAAACAGAAAAAGGGAGAGCTGATCGTGCTCTCCGGGCCCTCCGGCGTGGGGAAGAGCACCGTGATCGCGGAGCTGCTCAGCAACCGGCCGGACATCTACTTCTCCGTGTCCTTTACCACCCGGGCGCCCCGGGTGGGGGAGGCGGATGGCGTAAACTACAACTTCGTCACCCGGGAGGAGTTTGAGGGCATGATCCAGCGGGGAGAACTGCTGGAATTTGCCGAGTATGTGGGAAACTATTACGGCACCTCCCTGAAGGTCATCCGGGAGAAGCTGGAGCAGGGGATCGACGTACTGCTGGACATCGAGGTGCAGGGCGCCGCCAAGGTGCGGGCAAAGTGTCCGGACGCGGTGTTCATCTTCATCATCCCCCCCTCCCTGGAAGAGCTGTCCCGCCGGCTGTACAACCGCAATACAGACAGCTCGGAGACCATCAGCCTCAGGCTGGAAAAGGCCCGCCAGGAGTGCGGGGAGAGCGTAAATTACGACTACCTTGTGGTAAACGACAACGTGATGGAGGCGGCCCATGAGATCCGCTCCATCCTGGAGGCGGAGCGATGCCGGGTGAAAAACCGCATCCATCTGGCCCAAGGCATCGTCGGCAGCGGGTCCGCCCGCTCCGGTGGCTGAAGAAACGGAAAGGACTGACTTGACTATGTTGCTGTACCCTGCTATGAAGGAACTTCTGAAGAATATCCCCAGCCGCTATCTGCTGGTGAACATTGTGGCCGCCCGGGCCAGAAAGATCTCCAGCGAGGCGGAGCAGGAGGGGATCTCCCTGGAGGATAAGCCGGTGACCCTGGCCATCCGGGAAGTGGCCAGCGGCGCGCTGCGGCTGGACAACGCCGAGATGGCCGAGGAGGAGGCGCAGTCCGCCTTTGACGCGCCGGAGCAGGAGGGCGAAGGGGCGCCCGCAACCGCCGAGGACGAGGAATAACACCCGGGCAAGCGGCCTTTGTGCCGCTTGCTTTTTGACCGGGAGAGAATGGGGGGAGACGCCGTGCCATATATCGCGAAGCTGGCCGTGGCGGCGGCTCCCTATGCCATTGACCGGCCCTATGACTACCTGGTGCCGGAGCAGCTGGAGGGTACGCTGCGCCCCGGCATGCGGGCGGCGGTCCCCTTTGGCAAGGGCAACCGGGTGAGCGACGGCATCGTCCTGTCCATCGCCCGGCGGGAGCAGGCGGAGCCGCGGCTGAAGGCCGTGCTGGCCCAGCTGGATGAGCAGCCCATGCTCACCCCGGGGGATATCCAGCTGGCGCTGTGGATGCGGGAGCAGTATTTCTGCACCGTGTACGACGCCGCCCGGGTCATGCTGCCCGCCGGCCTGTGGTTTTCCCTGCGGGATTGCTGGCGGCTGGCGCCCGGCGTGGACCGGGAGGCGGCCTATCGGGCCGCCGGCAGCTCCCACCGGGCCAGGCAGCTGGTGGAGCAGCTCCTGGGCAACGGGGGCTGGGCAGAGCTGGGGCAGATCCGCCTGGCCTTCGGGACGGCGGACCCAAACCCCGCCCTGAGACAGCTGGAACAGGCCGGGGTCCTGGTGCGGGAGGCCAGCGCCGCCCGGGGCATCGGGGACAAGACGGAACAGGTGGCCCAGCTGGCCGTTCCACCGGAGGAGGCCATGGCCTATGCCCACAGCCGGCGCAGGCGGGCCCCCCTGCAGTGCGAGGCCATCCAGGCCCTGTGCGCGGTGGGGCGGGTGTCCGCCAAGGAGCTGTGCTACTTCACCGGCGCGTCCATGGCCACCCTGAAGACGCTGTCCAGGGCGGGGATCCTCACCCTGGAAAAGCAGGAGGTGAGCCGGCGGCCCCAGCTGCCCCAGGTGGAGCCAGCCCCGCCGCCGGTGCTCAATGAGGAACAGCAGCAATGCTATGAATCCCTGCTGAGCTTGGCGGACACCGGCCGGCCGGAGGCGGCCCTGCTCTACGGCGTCACCGGAAGCGGAAAGACCCAGGTCTATATCCGCCTGATCCAGCGGGTGCTGGAGCAGGGGAGAGACGCGCTGGTGCTGGTGCCTGAGATCGCCCTGACCCCGCAGCTCATGCGGATTTTCCTCTCCCATTTCGGCGCCCAGGTGGCCATTCTCCACAGCGGCCTCACCACAGGGGAGCGGTATGACGAGTGGAAGCGGGTGAGAAGCGGGGCGGCCCGGGTGGTGGTGGGCACCCGCTCGGCGGTGTTTGCCCCTCTGGAGCGGCTGGGCGTGCTCATCATCGATGAGGAGCAGGAGCCGGCCTATAAATCCGAACAGACGCCGCGGTATCACGCCAGAGACGTGGCCAGATACCGGTGCTATAAATCCGGGGCGCTGCTGGTGCTGGGCTCGGCCACCCCGTCGGTGGAGAGCATGTACCACGCCCGGGCGGGGAATTACCACCTGCTCACCATGCGCTGCCGGTACAACGAGCAGCAGCTGCCCCAGGTGGCCATTGTGGACATGAAGGAGGAGCTGCGCCGGGGCAACGGCGGCTGCGTCAGCGGGGAGCTGGAGCAGGCCCTGCGGGAGACCGCGGGCCGGGGGGAGCAGGCCATCCTGTTTCTCAACCGCCGGGGCGCCAACCGGATGGTGAGCTGCGGGGAGTGCGGCGCCGTGCCCTCCTGCCCCCGCTGCTCGGTCCACCTCACCTATCACTCCGCAAACCACCGGCTCATGTGCCACTACTGCGGGCACTCAGAGCCCCTTCCGGAGCGCTGCCCCCAGTGCGGGGGGCTGCTGAACTTCATCGGGGTGGGCACCCAGAAGGCGGCGGAGGAGCTGCGGGAGCGGCTGCCGGAGCTGGAGGTGCTGCGCATGGACACCGACACCGTGTCCGCCACCCACAGCCACGAGCGCATTCTGGAGGAATTCCGAACGAAAAAAATCCCCATCCTCCTGGGTACCCAGATGGTGGCCAAGGGGCTGGATTTTGAAAACGTCACCCTGGTGGGGGCGCTGGACGCCGACCAGTCCCTCTACGTGGAGGATTTCCGGGCGGGGGAGCGCACCTTCTCCCTGCTGACCCAGGTGGTGGGCCGGTCCGGCCGGGGGGACAAGACCGGCCGGGCCCTGATCCAGACCCATACGCCGGACAATGAGGTCATCCGGCACGCCGCCCGCCAGGATTACGACTCCTTTTATGAGGGCGAGATCCGCATGCGGCAGCTGCGCCAGTTCCCGCCCTTCCGGGACCTGTTTGTGCTGGGGGTGTCCGGAGCGGAGGAGACAGCGGTGCTGCGGGCCTGCGTCCGGCTGCGGGACGCGCTGGCCGCCGCGCTGGAGCAGGAGGCCTACCGCCAGGCGGGCGCCTGCCGCCTGCTGGGGCCCGCCCCCGCCGCGGTGGCCCGGGTCAACGGGCGCTACCGCTACCGCGTCACCCTCAGCGCCCGGAACAGCCGGGCCATCCGGCTGCTCATCGCCCATCTGATCCGCCGCGCCCAGAGCGACAAGGCCAACCGGGGCCTTGCCATTTTTGCCGACATCAACCCCCTGGAATGAGGGCGACCGGGGGCTGCCAATACGCCGAAGAAACAGGAGGAATACCATATGGCACTGCGCAAGATTCTGACCCAGGGCGACCCCGCCCTGACCAAAGTCTGCCGCCCGGTGGAGAAATTCGACCAGCGGCTGCATATCCTGCTGGACGACATGAAAGAGACCCTGGCCCAGGCCCAGGGGGCCGGCCTGGCCGCGCCCCAGGTGGGGATCCTGCGTAGGGTCGTGGTGGTGGTGGACAACCAGGACCAGATGCTGGAGCTGGTTAACCCCGTCATCATCCACGCCGAGGGGGAGCAGACCGGCCTGGAGGGCTGTCTGTCTGTCCCCGGGAAATTCGGGGTGGTCACCCGGCCCGCCAAGGCCACCGTCCGCGCCCAGGACCGCAACGGCAACGTGTTTGAGGCGGAGGGCGAGGAGATTGTGGCCCGGTGCTTCTTCCACGAGCTGGAGCACCTGGACGGCCACCTCTTCGTGGAGCATACCGACCGGCTGTACACCGTGGAGGAGCTGGCGGCGATGGAAGAGGAAACGGAGGACCAGGAGAAATGAGGATCGTCTTCTTCGGCACGCCGGACTTTGCCGTGCCGGCGCTGAACGCCATGGTGGAGGGCGGCTGGCAGGTGGTGGGGGTCTTCACCCAGCCGGACAAGCCGAAAAACCGCGGCATGAAGCTGATGCCAACACCTGTAAAGGAATGTGCCATGACACACGGAATCCCGGTGTTCCAGCCGGCCACCCTGCGGGATGGAACGGCCATGGAGCAGCTGCGGCAGCTCTCGCCGGAACTGATTGTGGTGGCGGCCTACGGGAAGATCCTGCCCCGGGAGGTGCTGGAGCTGCCGGCCAAGGGGTGTGTGAACATCCACTCGTCCCTGCTGCCCAAATACCGGGGGGCCGCCCCCATCAACTGGGCTATTCTGAACGGGGAGGACCGGACCGGCGTCACCCTGATGTATATGGCGGAGGGGCTGGACACCGGGGATATGATCGCCCGGGCGGAGACGGAGATCTCCCTGGACGAGGACGCCGGCCAGCTCCACGACCGGCTGGCCGGAATGGGGGCCCAGCTGCTGCTGGACACCCTGCCCGCCCTTGAGGCGGGGACGGCGCAGGCCCAGCCCCAGGACGACGCACTGTCCTGCTATGCCCCCATGCTGTCCAAGGAGCTCTCCCCCATTGACTGGGGGAAGAGCGCCCGGCAGATTCACGACCAGGTGCGCGGCCTGGTGCCCTGGCCCTCCGCGGTGACCCAGCTGGACGGGGTGCGGTGCAAGGTGTGGAAGACCGCCCTCACCCACGAGACCACCGGCAAAGCGCCGGGCAGCGTGGTCCAGGCGGACAAGCGCGGGCTGAAGATGGCCTGCGGGGACGGGCAGGTGCTGGAGCTGCTGGAGCTGCAGCCCGACGGAAAGAAACGGATGGCGGCGGCGGCCTTTCTGGCCGGCCACCCCATGGAGTGCAAGTGACGGAGAGGAGCGGAACAGCCATGGCATCAGCCCGGCAGGCGGCCGTGCTCACCCTGGCGGCCTGCCGGCGCCAGGGCGCCTGGTCAGACGGGTATCTGAAGCGGGAACTGCGGGCGGAGGGCCTGAACCGCAGGGAGGCTGCGCTGGCCTCCCGGCTGTGCTTCGGTGTGCTGCAAAACCAGATGCGCATCGACTGGCACCTGTCCCGGGTGTGCCGGCTGCCCCTGGACAAGCTGGAGCCCAAGGTGCTGGCCATTCTCCAGACGGCGGTATACCAGCTGCTGTTTCTGGATAAAATCCCTGACAGCGCCGCAGTGAACGAGGCGGTCAAGCTGGCCCGGGCCCACAGCCGGAATCCCCGCACCGCCGGCATGGTCAACGGCGTGCTGCGCGCCCTGCTGCGGCAGATACCCCTGCCGGAGCCGGAGGGGCGGGACGGGCTGGACACCCTGGCCATCCGCACCAGCCATCCCAGATGGCTGGTGGAGGCCTTCTCTGCTCGCCTGGGGCAGGAGGGGGCCGAGGCCTTGCTGGAGGCGGACAACCGCGGGGCCCCCATGGCGGTGCAGGTCAACACCTGCCGCGTCACGGCGCAGGCGCTGCGCACCCGCCTGGAAGGGGAGGGGATCGCTGCCCGCCCCCACCCCTGGATGCCGGACTGCCTGATCTTAGAGGGCACCGGAAATCTGGAGGAGCTGGATGCCTTCCGCCAGGGGCTGTTTTACGTGCAGGACTGCGCGGCCCGGCTGGCGGTGACGGCGGCCGCGCTGACGCCCGGGGAGCGGGTGCTGGACTGCTGTGCCGCCCCCGGCGGGAAATCCTTTGCCGCCGCCCTGGACCTGACCGACCGGGGAGAGGTGGTGTGCTGCGACATCCACCCCCACAAGATCGGCCTGATGGAGGCGGGAAAAGCCCGGCTGGGGCTGAACTGCCTGCGCCCCACCCTGCACAGCGCGGTGGAGCCCCGGGCCGAGTGGTTGAACGCCTTTGACGCGGTGATTGCCGACGTGCCCTGCTCCGGGCTGGGCATCATCCGGAAGAAACCGGACATCCGCTACAAGGACCCCGCCCCCCTGGCGGGGCTGCCCGCAATCCAGAGCAGGATCCTGGCCCAGAACGCCCAGTACGTCCGCCCCGGCGGCCGGCTAATCTACTCCACATGCACCCTGCTGGAGCGGGAGAATGAGGCGGTGGTGAAGGCCTTTGTGGAGAAACACCCGGATTTTTGCCTGGAGGAATTTACGCTGCCCCACTGGGGCCGGCAGGAGGGGACCATGACCTTCTGGCCGCACATCCACGATACAGACGGCTTTTTTATCGCCAAGCTGCGCAGAAAGGGGTGAAGTCACCATGGTGGATCTGAAGTCCATGACAATGGAGGAGATGGCCGCCTTTTTCAAGGAGCTGGGCCAGCCGGTCTTCCGGGCCAAGCAGGTCTTCCAGTGGCTCCACCGGGGCGCGGCCAGCTTTGAGAAGATGACCAACCTGCCCAAGGCGCTGCAGCAGCGTCTGGGGGAGCTGTGCCGGCTCACCGTGCCCCAGGTGGAACGGCGGCAGGTGTCCGCCCTGGACGGCACCATCAAGTACCTGTGGCGGCTGTGGGACGGCAACTGCATCGAGTCGGTGCTCATGCGCTATTGCCACGGCAACACCCTGTGCGTATCCTGTCAGGTGGGGTGCAATATGGGCTGTGTGTTCTGCGCCTCCACCCTGGGGGGAAAGGTGCGGGACCTGGCTGCCTCCGAGATCCTGGACCAGGTGATCTTCGCCCAGAAGGACAGCGGCGAGCACATCTCCAACATCGTGATGATGGGCATCGGCGAGCCGCTGGACAACTTCGACAACGTGATGCGCTTTCTGGAACTGGTGAATCATCCCGACGGTTTGAACATCGGAATGCGGCATATTTCCCTGTCTACCTGCGGTTTGGTGAACAAAATTGACAAATTGGCTCAGTCTGAGTTACAATTAACTCTCAGCGTATCCCTGCACGCCCCGGATGATGAGACCAGATCCCGGCTCATGCCGGTGAACCGGGCCGTGGGTGTGGAGCGGCTGATGGACACCTGCCGGCGGTACTTTGAACAGACCGGGCGGCGGATCTCCTATGAGTATGCCGTCATAGACGGCGTGAATGACAGCGACCGGCAGGCAGACCTGCTG
>CALWXH010000051.1 GCA_944385465.1 uncultured Oscillospiraceae bacterium
CACCGAGCGCCACAGCCGGCTGGTCTCCAGCACGTTGGCCTTGTCCACGCTGGACACCTTGTGCCGGCGCAGGCGGGCCATCTCAAAGGCCCGGCGGCCGATGCGCTCGATCTCCATCTCGGAATAGGCCATCAGGTCGGTGCACTCCACCCCCCGGTCCGGGGTGTCGTACCGGTCCCGCTTGCCGAAGTAGATGCCGCCGGTGAGCTCCCGCATCACCAGCAGGTCGATGCCCTTCTCCGCCGTCTCCCGCTTCAGGGGACAGGCCTCCGCCAGGGCCGGGCGCAGGGCGGCGGGGCGCAGGTTGGCGTAGAGGCCCAGGTCTTTCCGAATGGCCAGCAGGGCGGTCTCCGGCCGCTGGTCGGCCGGCTTGTCGCTGCCCCATTTGGGCCCGCCCACGGCGCCCAGGAGCACCGCGTCGCAGCTGCGGCAGATCTCCGCGGTGCCGTCGGGGTAGCTCTTGCCCACCGCGTCGGTGGCGCAGCCGCCCAGGAGCACGTCCACATACTCGAAGGTGTGGCCGAACTTCTTCCCCACCCGGTCGATGACGGCGACGGTCTCGTTGACGATCTCGGGGCCGATGCCATCCCCCCGGATCAGCGCGATCTTGAACTTCATTTTGCCACCCCCCGGGCTTTCAGAGAGGCCAGCAGTCCCCCGCTGGCGATGATGCCGTTGACAAACTCCGGGAAGGGGGCCGCCTGGAAGGTCTGGCCGGTGGTCTCATTGACGATGGCGCCGGTCTGGAAATCCACGCTCACCCGGTCCCCCGGGCTGATGCCGTCCACCGCCTCCGGGCACTCCAGAATGGGGAAGCCGATGTTGATGGAATTGCGGTAGAAGATGCGGGCAAAGCTCTTGGCGATGACGCACTTCACGCCGCAGGCCTTGATGGCCAGAGGGGCGTGCTCCCGGGAGGAGCCGCAGCCGAAATTGCTTCCCCCCACCACGATGTCGCCGGGCTCCACAGAAGCGGCAAAGCCGGCGTCGATGTCCTCCATGCAGTGGGAGGCCAGGGACTTCTCGTCCGGGGCGTTGAGATACCGGGCGGGGATGATCACGTCAGTATCCACGTTGTCGCCGTATTTGTAGATCTTCATTTCTCTTGCACCCCTCTCAAAGGTTGGCCGGATCCGTGACCACGCCGGTGACGGCGGAGGCCGCCGCCACGGCGGGGCTGGCCAGGATGATCATGGAGCTGGTGGGCCCCATGCGGCCCACAAAGTTCCGGTTTGTGGTGGAAATGGCCCACTCGTTGTCGCTGAGCACTCCCATGTGTCCCCCCAGGCAGGGGCCGCAGGTGGGGGTGGACACCGCGGCGCCGGCGTTGATGAAGTCGGCGATGAGCCCCTCGGCCATGGCGTCCAGATAGATCTGCTGGGTGGCGGGGATGACGATGCACCGCACCCCGCCGGCCACCTTTTTCCCCCGGAGGATGGCGGCGGCCTCCCGCAGGTCCTTCAGCCGGCCGTTGGTGCACGAGCCGATGACCACCTGCTGGATGGGCATGCCCGCCGCCTCGTCCACCGTCCGGGTGTTGGAGGGCAGATGGGGCAGGGCCACAGTGGGCCGCAGCTCGCTCAGGTCGATGACCACTTCCCTGCTGTACTGGGCGTCCGGGTCGGCCGCAAAGGCGGTGTACTGCCGGTTGACCCGGCCCTGGAGATAGGCGATGGCCTTGTCATCCACCGGGAAAATGCCATTTTTGGCCCCGGCTTCAATGGCCATGTTGCAGATGGTGAACCGGTCGTCCATCTCCAGGCTGGCCACCCCGTCCCCGCAGAACTCCAGGGACTGGTACAGGGCGCCGTCCACCCCGATCATGCCGATGAGGTGGAGCACCAGGTCCTTTCCGCTGACATAGGGCTGGAGCTGCCCTTTCAGCTCCACCTTGATGGCGCTGGGCACCTTGAACCAGGCAAGGCCCGTGGCCATGCCCGCGGCCATATCGGTGGAGCCCACGCCGGTGGAAAAGGCGCCCAGCGCGCCGTAGGTACAGGTGTGGGAGTCGGCGCCGATGATCACCTCGCCGGGGGCGGCCAGGCCCTTTTCCGGGATGAGGGCGTGCTCCACCCCCATCTGGCCCACGTCATAGAAGTGGGTGATCTGGTGCGCCTGGGCAAACGCCCGGCACTGGGCGCACAGCTGGGCGGACTTGATGTCCTTGCAGGGGGTGGAGTGGTCCAGTACAATGGCGATCCGGTCCCGGTCAAAGACCTGGGTCAGCCCGGCCTTTTCAAATTCCGTGATGGCCACCGGGGTGGTGATGTCGTTGCCCAACACCAAATCCAGCTTTCCCTCGATGAGCTGTCCCGCCTCCACCTTGTCCAGGCCGGCGGCTCGGGCCAGAATTTTTTGTGTCATGGTCATGCCCATGGTCGTACCCTCTTTCTGCGGTCTTGATAGGGGTAGTATGACAGACCGCTTGCCAAAAGAATGTAAACTATGATACAATTCAAGGCGGAAGGAGGCGGTTTTATGCCCATCTGGGATCTGCTGGGCGAGGGGCGGCAGCCCAAAGTATACACCGCCGGGCAGCTTATCTATCTCCAGGGGACGCAGCCAGATTGCTTTTACTACCTGAAACGGGGGGAGGCCCGCAGCTTCATCAGCCTGGACTCCGGAGAGGAGCGGGTGCTCACCGTCCACCGCACCGGGGATCTCATGGGGGAGGCGTCCTTTTTTGACGGCTGCCCCCGGGTGTCCTCCGCCGAGGCCCAGTCCGACTGCCTAGTCTACCCCGTCAACCGGCAGCAGCTGGACGCGGTGTTTCAGCGCCACCCGGAGCTGGCGCTGCCCATGCTGCAGTATCTCTCCAGAACCGTGCGCATCCTGTCCCACCATGTGGGCAGCGCGTCCCTGCCTGCCCAGCAGCGCATTGCCCGTTATCTGCTGGACCAGCCCATGAGCCCGGACGGACGGCTGTCCTGCACCCATGAGGAGATCGGCCAGGGCGTGGGGGCCAGCCGGGTGACCGTGAGCCGGGTGCTGGGCCAGCTGACCCGGGAGGGCATTCTGCAGACCGGGTATGGCGCGCTGCGCATTCTGGACCCCCGCAGGCTGCGCCGGCTGGCCGAGCCGCTGGCGTGGGAGTGAATCCCTGGTTCCCGCCGGCGCCTGTGGGGGGATCCCAGCCGGGCTGCGTCAACGGGAGGCCTTATTTTCCGCTTCGGCCTGAAGATCCAGGCGCCGGTTCCGGAAATAAAGGCACACGTCAATGCTCACCGCCACAAAGTTGATGATATAGAAGATCACCACATAGTTCAAATGACCGCTGATGAATTTGCTGGCAATGCCGAAGGCGTAACCTACCAGCAAAAACAGCTCAAAGACCAGGCTTTTTCCCTTGGCTGTGCGGGAGACCAGCGACTTGTGGATGGAGATCGGCCAGGAGATTCCAAAACAGACCACCATAATGACTTCAAAGAGTTCCGACATCATCATCACGCTCCAAATATGAATTTCGTCCCACAGTATATCGCGTTTCAGCACAAGCGCAAGCCTTTTCAGTATCCAGGAAAATCCAAAAATCCTTGTACATGTTGCTACATGCGGGTTTTCTCCTCCTGATTCTTTTTGTTCATAGCGAATATGAAAAACGTTTGCTGGAGTTTCCGAGGTATCTTTGCTATAGTGAAACCAGACAGTGCGGTTTGCGCCGCAACAAAGAGAACGAGGAGGAGTTTTATGAGCACGCAAACGAAAAAGCGCAGCGACATGAGCCACAATTTCGGCTCATACGGCTGGAGTATGATCATCATGTGTATGATCGCCTACTTCATCGCCGGCGGCGTGGGCACGGACGGCCTGAACATCTATGTGGGCGCCGTGTCCGGACAGCATGGCTGGGCCACCGAGGGCATTCTGGCCTTTTCCACCTACGGCGGCTGGATTGGCGTCATTGTCACCTTCATCCTGGGCCAGTTCACCGCGCGGAAAATGTCCAGCACCAAGCCCATCATGATCATCACCCTGCTGGCCACGGCGGTACTGATGTACTTCTACGGCCACACTTCCAACTATGTTCTGGTGGGCATCTGTGTGGCCGGCGTTTCCATTCTCTCCGTGGGCTACAGCCAGATCTGCACCAACAACATCCAGACCAACTGGTTCCCCCGCCGGAAAGCCATGGCCCTGGGCATCTCCACCATCGGCTTCCCGCTGTGCACCATGATCTGGCCCAACGTCACCAACCGGCTGATGGATGCCTTCGGCATCGGCGGTATGTTCACCGGAATCGCCCTGTTCATCGGTATTTACGGCATCATCTGTATCTTCTGGTGCAAGGTCACGCCGGAAGAAGTGGGCAAGGCCCCGGACAACGACCCCATGAGCGCCGAGGAGATTCGGGCCAACCAGAAGGCCATGGCCGAGTACAAGAGCCCCTGGACCGTGGGCAAGCTGGTCCGGGAGCCCCGCACCTGGTTCATCGGCGTGGGCCTGGGTCTGATGTGGATGGTCACCGTGGGCATCGTCAGCCGTCTGGTGCCCCGTCTGACCACAACCATGGGCATGGAACGGGGTGACGCAGTGAATATGCTGTCCGTCATCGGCTTCTTCGGCATCTTCGGCTCCTATCTGTGGGGCTGGATCGACCAGAAGATCGGCACCCGCAAGGCCTCCCTGATTTACTGTGTATGGTACGTCGTCGCCCTGATCTGCCTGATCTGCATGTCCGCTTCGGTCGTCGTGATGTGGATCGGTGTATTCATGGTGGGCATCTCTGTGGGCGGTATCTGCAACCTGATCCCCTCCATGGTGGGCACCATCTTCGGCCGCAAGGACTTCGCCGCGGCCAACCGGCTGATCTCCGCCATCACCAAGGGCATCATGGCCTGTGCCTATCTGTACATGGGCAACATGGAAAAACAGGCCTGGGGGATGAACGGCGCCTATGTGGGGCTGATCATCATCTCCATCATCGCCTTCGCTCTGATTTTCTGCATCAAGCCGCTGCGTGCTGATGCCACTGCCTGATCCCACACACTCATCATTGAACTAAGTCAGGACGTCACGGGCTGCCGGCGCATTCCTGACACGCCTGTCTTAGTCGTTTCAACCCGCTGGCAGCCATCTGTCCCCACCGGGGGCAGATGGCTGCCGCTCTTTTTGTAATGGGAGGTTTTCATGGAGCTTCGTCAGTTGGAATACTTTGTCGCGGTTGTGGAAAACGGAAGTTTTACCAGTGCCGCAAAAAGCCTCTACGTCTCCCAGTCCACTTTGAGCAAAGCTGTCAAAAAGCTTGAGGATGAGCTCGGCGTGCCCCTGTTCATCCACCGGCAGAACATGACCACCCCCACGGACGCGGGAGCGCTGCTCTACGAAAAGGGCAGGCTGCTGCTGATGGAGGCGCTTCGCACCCGGGAATTGGTCTCAGGCGAGGTCCCGGGGAAAGGCAACATCCGGGTGGGGACTTCCTGCAAACGGGGGTTCCAGCTTCAGGTGAGCAACCTGATGGCGAAATTTGTCCAGACATATCCCGGGGTGTTTCTGGACCTGAACGACGCAAGTCCGGAATACATCAAGGATGAGCTGATGCGCCACAACCTGGACGCGGGCATCATTGTGGAGCCGATGAACAGTTCCCTGCCCACCTTTGACACCCGGGTGCTGTCCCGGGGGGATTACCGGGTGGCGCTGCCGGCCAACCATCCTCTGGCCGGGCGGGCCAGCCTGCGGTATGCGGACCTGGCCCATGAGCGCTGGATCCAGTACCGCCCCACCTTCCGCCTGGCCCAGATGGTGCAGGCCGGATGTGAGGCGGCGGGGTTCACGCCCAAGGTGGTGCTCACCTCGTCCCAGACGGAGTTTATCCTGAGCCTGGTAAACCTGGGTTACGGCATCTCCATCCAGGCCTGGCCCAAGGAAGAACAGGCAGACGACCGCACCGTCCGGGTGTGGGAAAACGTCGTGTTTCTCCCGCTGGAAGACATTCAGAGCCAATACGCCGTCAAACTGATCACAGTCAAGGACAGCTACCTCTCCCCTGCGACGCGGACCTTTCTGGATTTCGCCTCGGCACACACATTTTGATCAAACGATTTTCTTCGGCCTTGGGAAGAAATCACTGAAAGGAGCGCAGATAGATGGAAACGGCGCATCAGCCAAAATTTCATCGGGCCTGGCTGGTGTTCGGTGGGATGTGCGTCTATTACTTTGTGGCCTACGGGCTGCTTTACAGCGGATTTGGCCTGTTTCTCACCCCCATGAGTGAAGATCTTGGCATTCCCTATGTGCAGCTGTCCATCACCACGACGGTCCGCGTGCTGGCCGGCATGGTGACCACCGCCTTTATCGGGGTGATTTTTCCCAGGGTCCGGCTGCGCCGCTTTCTGGGGCTGGTGCTGCTGGGGCTGGCGGTCACCATTCTGCTTGTCCCGGTCTCCAGCCGGATGTGGCAGTTTCTGTTGGTCTTTGCGGCGATGGGGCTGTTTTGCGGGCTCACCCTGTATGGCATTGTCCCGATGATCCTCAATCAGTGGTTCCAGGCCCCGGCGGCCCTGATCACCATTGCCAGCGCCTGCGGCTCGGCGGGAGGAATTATCCTGTGCCCCATGCTGTCCCAGACGATCAGCCACTGGGGCTGGCGAACCGGCTACTATATGATGGCGGCACTGGTGTTGGCCGTGATGCTGCCCATTGCGCTGCTGCTGTTTGACTTCAATCCCCACGCCCAGGGCGTCAAGGCGCTGGCCAACCGCGGGAAACAGCCTGCCGCAGTGACGGAATCGGAGCTGGCCAGATCCGGGAAACCCGCGCCCCGGAGTGTTTACATCCTGTGCGCGCTGTTTTTCCTTGTAGGGGCGCTGGCCGGCGGCATGTACATCCACATCTCCAGCGCGTTGTACTCCAAGGGCTTCGCGGCAATCCAGGTCAGTCTGCTGGTGAGCTGCTTCCAGGCGGGCAGCACGCTGCTGCAGTTCATCCCCGGCATGCTCAGCACCCGCCTGGGACTGCGTCCCATCCTGGCGGTTATCCTGCCGCTGACTGCGCTGGGCGCGGTGGTATTCATCTTCCTGACGCCACACTCGCCCTTTGTCATAACGCTGCTGATGGTGCTGCTGATGGGCGGCGGGCGGATGTTTACCGCCCTGAACTCCCTGCTGGCCCGGTATCTGTTTGGGCATGACGGTTTTCATCAGGCCTATCCAAGGCTGCAGTCCATCTATCTCATCGGCACCGCCTTTACCTCCGTCATTTACGGCGGGATCTATTCCGCCACCGGTTCTTATGACGGCACGCTGTGGCTGATGGCGGGCTGTATGGCCGCGCTGCTGCTTATGACCCAAATCATGTTCCACCTTGTAGATCACAGGAAAATTATTGAATCTGGAGGGACTAAAAATGTTATATGACGACGTCAAAAAGGTACACCCGCTGGCGACGCTGCTCAGCTTCCAGGTGGGAGACAGTCAGGCTGTGCTGACCGCGGCCCACCCGGTGGCGGGCCAGCCCCCGGTAAGCCGCACGGTGCTGCTGCCCCGGCCCGTCTGCAAGAAGAATGGCCAGGTCATGGCGCCGGTGCAGCTGTTTGAGCTGGGGCTGTTCGCCTACGTCACCGTGACAGACAGCCAGGTGACGGTAGAGCGGTCCGGATGCGTGGCCCAACTGCCGCTGGACGGCAGCTGGGCCTATCTGGACGGCGATGTGGTCATGGCGGACGCGGCGGCTGTCATCGCCCGGATGAACGTGGACTACCAGTGGCTGGGCAACGGATGCCAGGTCATTGTAGAGGCCAGAAACAACGGCTTCCGGAAGCTCACGCCCGCCGAGGAGAAGCTGCCCTACGCCAAGTACTACCACCGGTATTGGCAGACCCCTTATCATGAGCGTGCCGACTTCATCAGCTGGAGCAAAAAGGCGGGGCTTTACGCCGGCAACAACATGCAGGATCCGGCCAAGATGCTCCATATCAGCCAGGTGAACAAGCTGATGGACCGCTCTTTCCGGGAACACGAGTGGCATGAGGGCTGGACGCTGTTTGACGACGGCTCCGGTGTGATGTGTGCCCGCACGGAGTTCCCTGGCGCCACCGCGGAGATGTTCAAATGGTGGTTTGCGTGGCACGTAAAGGAGGATCTGCGGTATATGCTCTGGTGTCCGCCCTCCCACTATGGCATCGCCCCGGCACTGGAGCTGCGCAACCGGGTGGAAGACCCCTCCCTTTCCCTGACGGATAAGACCCACGGCGTGGCGGTACACCACGTCTATGAGTCCACCTGCATTGACGCACTCAGCTTCCACTGCGCAGCTCCGGTGGATTACTTCGACATTCCCTTCTATGACCCCCAGTACCGCGGCTTCACCGATGAAAACGTGGCGCGGTTTGAGCAGGAGGGCATTGCCGCGATCTGCGGCGCTGACCGTATGCTCCATTTCTTCGCGGAAAACGAGGACGGAAGCGGCGGCGTCTGCTATACGCATTTCTGGTTCGGCCTGCGCCGGGACGAAAACGGGAAGTGGACCGGCGTGAAAGAGGGCAAGAACCATGATTTGATGGTTCCCCTGATGACCATTGCCCAGCACGCGAACAAGGAATTCCCGCTTCTGGCTGCCATCCTTCCTGAGCTGTACGCCGAGGAAGGGAACAAGCCGCTGTAACCCGCAGGCAACGGAATGATTCTATCCAAAAGGCTCTCCCCGGCACCTTTGCCGGGGAGAGCCTTTTGATCATACATATAGAATCCATCATTCTTGATAAATTTTTGTCAAATATCTGAGTTTGGGCTTGAAAATAGCGAAAGTTATGGTATCATGTGAACGGTACATTTCGGCATTTTGGCACAAATACTCTTGGGCATCCTTTTTCTACATTGTATATCTTGCAACATGCGAGGAGTGAAGTCATGAACATTCATGTCACGGAAACCGTCCTGCGGGATGCAAACCAATCCCTGATTGCCACGCGTATGCCGCTGAAGGATTTTGAAGGGATCCTGGATGCGCTGGACCAGGCTGGCTATGCCTCTTTGGAGTGCTGGGGCGGCGCGACATTTGACGCCTGCCTGCGCTATCTGGACGAGGATCCATGGCAGCGGCTGCGCACCATCCGCGCCCACGTAAAGAACACGAAGCTGCAGATGCTGCTGCGAGGGCAGAACCTCTTGGGGTACCGGCACTACCCCGACGATATCGTGCGCAGATTCGTCCGCAAATCGGTGGAAAACGGCATCGATGTCATCCGGATTTTTGACGCGCTCAACGACCTGCGCAACATTGAGGTGGCGGTGGACGAGGCCCTGCAGGCCGGGGCCCAGGTGCAGGGCGCCCTGTGCTACACCACCAGCCCCATCCACACGCTAGACAGCTTCGTTCAGCTGGGCCGCCGGCTGGAGGCGCTGGGCTGTCAGTCGGTGTGCATCAAGGACATGGCCGGCATCATGACCCCCCAGGTGGCCTATGACCTGGTGTCCGCCCTGCGGCAGAACATCAAGCTGCCCATCGTCGTGCACACCCACTGCACCACCGGACTGGGGCCCATGACCCTGCTGAAGGCCGCGGAGGCGGGGGCGGATACCATTGACTGCGCCATCTCCTGCTTCTCCGGGGGCACTTCCCAGCCGGCCACAGAGTCCATGCACTACGCCCTCAAGGAAATGGGGATCGACACCGGGCTGAGAGAGGATGTGCTCAAGCAGATCAACGACCACTTCAAGCCGGTGCGCGCCAGGGCGCTGGACAGCGGCCTGCTCAATCCCATTGTCCTGGGCACCGAGACCGACGCCCTGGTTTACCAGATCCCCGGGGGCATGCTGTCCAACCTGGTGGCCCAGCTGACGGCGCAAAACGCCCTGGACCGGCTGCCCGAGGTGCTGGAGGAGACGCCCAGGGTCCGCAGGGATCTGGGCTATCCCCCGCTGGTCACGCCGTCCAGCCAGATGGTAGGCGTCCAGGCGGTGGCCAATGTGCTGGCCGGAGCACGATACAAAAATATTTCCAAGGAGATCCGGGCCTACCTCCGGGGCGAGTATGGACAGGCCCCCGGCGCTGTGGATGAGGCGCTGCGCAGACAGGTGCTGGGAGACGAGCCGGTGATCCAGGGGCGGTTTGCCGACACGCTGCAGCCCGCCTATGAGGCCAGCAAAGCCGAGATCGGCGATCTGGCCCGATGCGAAGAGGACGTGCTCTCCTTTGCCCTGTTCCCAGTGGTGGCTGAAAAATTCTTTGAAAACCGGCTGGAGAAAGAGAGTCACACGGTGACTTACTCCATCCGGAAGGTGTGAGGTGACGGGATATGGATCGAAGCATCGCGGAAACTCTGGGCCTGTCTGAAGTGGGCGTGATCCTCGTGCTGGTTGTGATCGCCATCGTGCTGGCTGTGATCACCCGCCTGGTGACTGCCAGCCGGGCAAAAAAGGCCGCTCAGGCGGCCTGCGCGCAGTCCAATGGCGAGAGGGCCGGTTCGGTGATCCCCCCCTCCCCTTCCACGCCCATCGTCGCCCAGTGCAAGCTCACCAACTGTGACGACGCCACCGCCGCCATGATCATCGCCATCGTGGCGGACAGCCTGGGCGAGGAATTCAACGGCATGCAGGTCACGTCCATCAAGCAAATCTGAGGCCGGAGGAAGATCGACATGAAATACATTGTCACACTCAATGGGAAAAACTATGAAGTAGAGGTGGAACAGGCGCAGGCTACCCTGCTCAGCGTCACCGACGCCCCCGCCCCCTCTGTCCAGCCCGCGCCCGCCGCGTCTGCCCCCGCCCCTGCGGCTGCCCAGCCCGCGCCCGCCGCCCCGCAGGCGCACGTGGCCGGGGAAGAGCTCAAGGCCCCCATGCCCGGCACCATCGTCGCGGTGAAAGTCGCGCCGGGCGCCCAAGTGAAAAACGGACAGGTCCTGGTGGTGCTGGAGGCCATGAAGATGGAAAACGAAATCGTCGCTCCCCGTGACGCCACGGTGGCCCAGGTGCTGGTCACCCAGGGCGCCAGCGTGGAATCCGGTGTGCCCCTGGTCATCCTGACCTGAGGCCGGCCATCTCGAGAAAGGGAGTGTAGCATTTGGATTTCCTGCTTTCCGGTCTGCTCGCCATCACCTGGCAGCAGCTGATCATGTATCTCATCGGTGCGCTGCTGATCTATCTCGCCATCAAGAAAGGGTTTGAACCGGCTCTGCTCATGCCCATGGGGTTTGGGGCCATTCTGGTGAATCTCCCCTTCTCCGGCGTGCTGGATCAGACCCTGCAGGGCGGCATTGCGTCCAACGGCATTATCCAATGGCTGTTTGAGACCACCATCGAGGCCTCGGAAGCCCTGCCCATCCTGCTCTTCATCGGGATCGGTGCCATGATTGACTTCGGACCCCTGCTGTCCAATCCCAAGATGATGGTCTTTGGCGCGGCGGCCCAGTTCGGCATCTTCTTCTCCCTGATGGTGGCCACCATGATGGGCTTTGACCTGCTGGACGCCGCCGCCATTGCCAGCGTGGCCGCCGCGGACGGCCCCACCGCCCTGCTGGTCTCCCAGATCTTCAAGTCCAAATACGTGGGGGCCATCGCCGTGGCCGCCTATTCCTACATGGCGCTGGTGCCCATTGTACAGCCCTTTGCCATCAAGCTGGTGACCACCAAAAAAGAGCGGCTGATCCGCATGCCCTATAACCCGCGGAACATTTCCAAAACCACGCGGATCCTCTTTCCCATCATCGTCACCATCATCGCTGGCCTCATCGCCCCCATGTCCGTCTCTCTGGTGGGCTTTCTCATGTTCGGCAACCTGCTGCGGGAGTGCGGCGTGCTCAACTCCCTGTCCCAGACCGCTCAGAATGAATTTGCCAACATCATCACGCTGCTGCTGGGCCTCACCATCTCCTTCTCCATGAAGGCGGACCAGTTTGTCAACCTGGAGACCATCCTCATCATGTGCCTGGGCCTGCTGGGCTTTGTGATGGACACCATCGGCGGGGTGCTGTGCGCCAAGATCATGAACCTGTTCCTGCCCCAGGGGAAGAAGATCAACCCCATGATCGGGGGCGCGGGCATTTCCGCCTTCCCCATGTCCGCCCGGGTCATCCAGAAGATGGCCCTGAAGGAGGACAATCAGAATCACCTGCTGATGCACGCCATCGGCGCCAACGTCTCCGGGCAGATCGGCTCGGTGCTGGCCGGCGGCATCCTGCTCAATCTCATTCCCGCGCTGATTGGAGGCTAATCGGATGGAAGATATACTCATCGCACTGGAAATCATGGGCCTGGGCATGCTGGGCATCTTTGTCGTGATACTCCTCATCATCGGCGTCGTCAGCGTGCTCACCCGGCTCAGCCAGCCCCGGGCAGACTCCGACTCCGCCCCGGACTGACCGCGCGCCTGATCTGACCCGTACGCGACAATCCCCGGAAGCGCAGCGCACCGCTGACGCTTCCGGGGACTTTTTTGTTTATCCGACCTTGCGCTACATCGTCACAGAATGATGCAGATCAGCCCGCCGGAGCCCTCGTTGATGATCCGCTCCAGGGTCTCCCGGAGCTTCTGCCTGGCGTCCTCCGGCATGCGCTTGAGCTTGCTCTGCAGGTCCTCCCCCACCAGCTCATGGAAGGACCGGCCGAAGATGTTGGAGTCCCAGATCTTCCCGGTATCCCCCTCGAACTGCCGCAGCAGATAGTCCACCATCTCCTCCGACTGCTTTTCCGTCCCCATGATGGGGGACAGCTCCGTCTTGATGTCGGCGCGCATCATGTGGATGGAGGGGGCGGAGGCCCGCAGGCGCACGCCGTACCGGCCCCCCTGCTTGACGATCTCCGGCTCCTCCAGGGACAGCTCCGCCATGTCCGGCATGACGATGCCATAGCCGGTGCGCTCCACCTGCGCCAGGGCGCCCTCCACCTTTTCATAGTTCCGCTTCATGGCCGCCAGCTGGGTCAGCTGGTCGATGAGGTCTCCGTCGTCCGCGATGGCCAGCCCGCACTGCTCGGATACCGTGGTGTAAAACAGGCTCCTGGGCAGTTCCAGCGTGGCGGTGACCACGCCGCTGCCCATGTCCATGCGGTTGATCACCGCGCAGCTCACCTCTTCCCTATCGCCCATGGCGGTCACCGCCCGCTCCACATCCCGCAGGCGGCGCAGGCCGGCAGTCTCCTCCCGGATCATAGCGTACAGGCCGTTCTTGATGGGATGGTCGTAGGCGAGGACGTCCACCCAGGAGGGGAGGAACAGGTCCAGCTGTTTCATGGGAAACTCGTGGAGCACGCCCCGGATGATCTCGCTCACCCCCGCCTCGTCCAGCGTCAGGCAGTTTACCGCCAGGCAGGTGACGTTGTACTGCTCCGCGATCTCATTCCGGATGGCCCGGGCCTGCTGGCTGTACGGCTGGGCGGAGTTGAGCAGCACCACAAAGGGCTTGCCCAGCTCCTGCAGCTCGCGGATCACCCGCTCCTCCGCCTCCAGGTAGTCCTCCCGGGGAATGTCCGTCACGGTGCCGTCGGTGGTGACCACAACGCCGATGGTGGAGTGGTCGGCGATGACCTTCCGGGTTCCGTATTCCGCGGCCTGGGTCATGGGGATCTCATGGTCAAACCAGGGTGTGGTCACCATCCGGGGCAGATCCCCGTCAAACTGTCCCATGGCGCCCGGCACCATATAGCCCACGCAGTCGATCAGCCGCACGGAGAAGGTGCTGCCGTCCTCCATGGCCATCACCACCGCGTCCTCCGGCACGAATTTCGGCTCCGCCGTCATGACAACCCGCCCGGACCCGCTCTGGGGCAGCTCATCCCTCGCCCGGTCCCGCATATAGGTGTTTTCAATCTTGGGCAGCACCAGGGTCTCCATAAAGCGTTTGATAAAGGTGGATTTGCCCGTGCGCACCGGCCCCACCACACCGATGTAGATATCACCCTGGGTGCGCTGTGCGATATCTTCATACAGCTTGTGATTTTCCAAAGCAGATTCCTCCTCACCCCGTGTTACTCCATGTCTATGGGGATAAGCTCTGGAATATGACAGGCCCTCCATCTGAAAACCCCCGGGCTGCCGGCTCATAAGCCGGCAGCCCGGGGGTTAGCGTGTCGAGGTTGCTCGACACGCTTCGAAAAAATGCTTGCATTTTTTCGAGGGGATGCAGCCCGCTGCAGCGCACTCGTTGCCCGAAAGG
>CALWXH010000052.1 GCA_944385465.1 uncultured Oscillospiraceae bacterium
TTGTCATGCCCTTTTTCAGTCGCGCAAATTTTGCGGGACTTTTTTCATTTCAGCTATTGACTTTTGTTTGCAGGACTCATTTCCCCTCAGTTTCCCCTCAATTAATACATGTGTTCACACCGCAAATTTGTTACAGGGTATTTGAAAAAATTTCGAAAAAATTTAAGTGTGATCATGCAAAAGCCATTTACACCGTTTCAACGCCCGAAAAAGCCTCGCTCTGGCAGCTCCTTCAGAAATACCCAACCTCTCTGCAATATCCTGATAGTCCATCTGAAATTCAAATCTCCAAATCAAGATTTGACGATCACCCTTGGATAACTGCATGGGCAACAATTCTTCAATGGACACTGGTTCACTCGCGCTCAATCGGTCCATGACTTCATCCACAGAAATCCGCGCGAAACGGTTCTCCGCTCGCTGGCGTGTATTTCTCACCAGATTAAGTAGCGTCAACGTCAGCCATCCTCCGGGTGATGGGTGGTCAACCAACTCGTCGTAGTGTAGGATTGCAAGAAAAAATGTATCTTGACATAAATCTTCCGCGAGATCCTTGTCGCCAGTCAAACGGTATGCCAAGCGAGTTAATACGGGATACTCGCGCTGAAATATAGAAGTTATAAACGCATTCCGATCCAAATAGGGAACACCTCGCTACTTCGACATGTTTGCTTTATGATTCAAACTCCATAATAGATCCGCAGATTTGAAGAGAAAGCTGCACCTTCTTGGGCTCCATTTTGCTCAGGATCTGTTCAATCTCTTCCCGATACAAATAATCCTGTGCTCCGGTCAAAGTCTTGCCCAGCAACGTGTTGCAGTCCACACACAACACATTTGCGATTGCAACCAAAGTAGGCAGGCTCAGCTGTCCCCGCCCTGTTTCAATATGGCTGATATGCTGCGGAGAAACGTTTGTTTTTTCAGCCAACTCCTTTTGCTTCAGTCCACGCTGCAACCGGTATTTCCGTATGTTTTGCCCAATCTCCAGATAATTCAATTCCATATCAGCATACCCCATAGTAGCACACTTTCAAGTAAAACAAAAGTGTGCAGGCAAAAAAATCTATGTAAGTATAGTATCCTGATGCGGCCTTATTATAAATGGACTGTAGATATACTTCTGCCTTTATAATTTAATTTTTGGCATTTTTTCGAGTTTTCTCTCAACTTTTTGTTATCAAACGGCCACTTCGCCACATGTAATAGTATGAGGCACTTTAGGTGAACGCAATCGAATCTGGGCTGAATGCAGATGTTGAGAGAATGACAAAACAATGCCATCATACTTGAAAAGCAAGCATCCCTGTTTTGAGAACACAAGTCAAATCGGGAACTATCTGATTGCCACAAATTCATCCGATTAAGAAACCGTGTGTCCGCGGTTCTGTTTGGTGGGCACACTGTTTCTTTCATACATTATGCCCTTTCTCACTGTCGAGGGCCTCCAACCAATCTGAATTTTCTAAATTCAGATTGATTGGAGGTATACAGCGTGAGTGCTGGCAAAAAGAAGCTCTGGATCTCCGGACAACTTGTCGAGGTCACAGATGAAGTATATCGGGCCTATACGCAAGGAGATCGGAAAATGCGTTACTTTGAGCGGGATCTTAAAACAGAGCGGTATATTTTAGGCAAAGAAAATCAGATCATACAGGTCATTCCCAGCCGGGAAGATTCTCTGGACCGGCTGGTGGAGGAAACTGCCCGGCAGTTTCCTGA
Source organism: uncultured Oscillospiraceae bacterium (assembly GCA_944385465.1). Lineage (GTDB taxonomy): Bacteria > Bacillota > Clostridia > Oscillospirales > Oscillospiraceae > Enterenecus. The sequence goes on from CALWXH010000052.1 coordinate 1,723, forward strand.
TGAACAAGAAAGCGTAGAGCACATTGTGTTACACAAAGCAGACGTGGATAAGCTACATACTGCTCTCTCCGCGCTCTCTCAGGAAGAACAGGCTCTTATCTATGCCTTGTTCTTTGAAGAGCGGTCTGAGCGGGATGTGGCGAGAGAGTTTGCTGTCTCCCAAACCACCATTCACAAACGAAAGATCCGCATTCTCCAAAAGTTAAAAACATTTTTTGAAAATTAGCATATAGCAGTAATCAGGCCCCTCACTCAGCGGCAAATAGAGTGAGGGGCTTGATTGACAGTTCCCTGCTGAACCTTGAAAACAGCATACCCATTCATCAGATACATTCCCACTGCTTTGGCGGAAACCAAAGCCCAGACAGCGGCTGCGCGAAGATCTACTACGGCAATCCGATGTCGTGTTAAGGAGCGGAATCAGCTGGCTATCAGTACCGGGTGGCTCCCGGTATCGGCCATGACCTGCAGTGGGGACAATGATACTCCCGTCCAGCCTAAGGTCCGAGCGTGAAGCGGCTTTCTGTCACCGCGATCTGTCGCAGGCAATGGGGGCGGTCACGTGAGAACCACGCGAGGGGTAAGGCGCCCCGTGGAGCTGGTGAGCTGCCAGCCGTCTGATGATTTCCCGTGGCGTTTTGGGGTGTCGGGGACAAATAGGAACGCTTTTAATATATGGACCGAATCGCAGAGCGGGCAAAAAAGTGGGAGCATCTACACGGTCTCTCCTCAACTTTCCTTCCGCTCTGCCATCGGTCCCTACATAGTGACTCTGTCACCTATTTTCAACTGCGAGGTGATGTAACATGATAAGGTCTTACCTGCGCGGTGACATGTACTATGCTGATCTGGGGCAAGGAGTCGGCTCCGAACAGGAAGGTTATCGCCCTGTCCTTATTATTCAGAACGATACTGGAAACAAACACAGCCCCACGGTTATTGTGGCCTCCATTTCCGGCAAAACAGAGACAAAGCCGCATTTGCCTGTCCACTGCCAGCTGCAAGCAGAATGCGGTCTTGAGCATCCATCCCTGGTGCTTTTGGAGCAACTCCGCACCATAGATAAAAGGCGATTAAAAAGCTACATTGGAAAGTTGGAGCATCATCACATCCAGCAAATCAACCGCGCGCTGGCTGTAAGCATCGGGTTATCCTCAACACTGGACAATATGGCCTAACAACTCGCAAACAAAATAAACGTGGGGAAATGGTCATTTGCTAACCTACAAGGAGTTTACCAATGTCAAAACCAAAAACAACCCTTGACGTAGACGGACATCAAATATCCATTGCTTTTTCGCAAACCAGAAATGAAACCGCCATCAGCCAGGCACAGCAAATCCTGCTGTCCTCTTTTTCCGGACGAGATGCGCTCATATCCAATCGCACATTTGCAGAATGCGCTGCACAGCGAGATAATTAGAGCGAAACCAGATCCGGCATCTCTTGAGATGAGAAGCCACTTTTCAAGAGGTGCCGGATCAAACTCTAATAAAGGTGGAATTCATGTGGAGAAAAATCGAGTCTGCGCACTGTATCGGGTTTCTACCGAGAAACAAGTGGATCACACCGATAAAAATCAAGCTGATATTCCCATGCAGCGAAAAGCTTGTCACTCCTTCTGCGAAAAGATGGGCTGGGTAATTGTCCATGAGGAACAGGAGGAGGGCGTTTCAGGACACAAGGTGCGGGCAGAGAAGCGGGACAAATTGCAAATTATCAAGGAGCTGGCCAGGCAAAAAGCGTTCGACATCCTTTTGGTGTTTATGTTCGACCGTATCGGACGGATTGCAGATGAAACCCCGTTTGTGGTTGAGTGGTTTGTGAAAAATGGAATTCAAGTATGGAGCACTCAGGAAGGGGAGCAGCGTTTTGATAACCATACCGATAAGCTGACCAATTATATTCGGTTTTGGCAGGCAGACGGCGAAAGCGAAAAAACCTCTATCCGCACCAAGACTGCCTTGGGGCAGCTTGTGGCCGCAGGCGGGTTCAAGGGCGGTATAGCCGCATATGGTTATCATCTTATTAAAAACGGTCGGATTAACAAGCGGAAACACGAACTGTACGATTTGGAAGTCAATGAGTCGGAAGCTGTCGTGGTGCGCATCATTTTCGACAAGTATGTTCACGAAGGATTCGGTGCCCAGAGAATCGCCACCTACCTGAACAATCTGGGTTACCGGGCACGCAGCGGAAAGATGTGGCACCATGCCAGCATTCGAGGTATCATATGCAACTTAACTTACACAGGTGTTCTCAGGTGTGGGGAAAGCCATTCTCCGCTACTCCAGCACCTACAGATCATATCTCCCGCGCTGTTTGAAGAAGCACAACGCATCCGTACCAACCGGGCAAATGCTGCAGAAGCAGTCCGCACCGTTCCTCGCAACATACGTGGACAAGCGCTCTTATCCGGGAATGTCTTTTGCGGCCACTGCGGCGCACGACTAAATCTCACCACCAACGGTAAAGCATACCCCTGTCGGACAGATCCGCATCGGATTATCAAGCGCGTCCGCTATATCTGTTATGGTAAAACCCGCAAACAGACTGACTGCGACGGACAGACGGGCTACACGGCCCATATCCTTGACGGGATCATCGACAAGCTGGTACGCCAAATATTTGAACGCACGAAGGCGATCCCTAAAAGTGAAATAGTCAATATCCGCTTCCGCAAAAAAATGGAGGAACGGAAAAGCCTGCTTCATAGTGTCCGGGCGGAATACAGCAAAGCTGCGGCTGACCTTGAAACGCTGAAAGGCGAAGTGATCAAGACCATCCGTGGCGAAAGTACATTCTCCAAAGAGTTGCTGAATTCTCTGATCCATGATGCTGAGACAAAATGTCTCGAAGTTCAGGCCCAAGTAGAGGCAGCTCAGGCCGCCTATGACGAAGGAACTGCTGTTCTGGCCGCCTTGAATGCCCAATACGACGACATCATCTCTTGGTCCGAACTGTATGACACGGCGAGCATGGAGGCCAAAAAAATGGTTGTCAACTGCCTCATAAAACGGATCGATGTCTACCGCAACTATCAACTACACATTGAATTCAACATTGACTTTGAGCAGTTCTGCGGCGGGTTGAACATCGAAAACAACGCCGCATAGTAAAAGTGAAAAAACAGTCTACCTTGGAATCAAGGTAGACTGTTTTTCTTATATCCAACGTAGTGGAATTGGTGGAGATAAGCGGGATCGAACCGCTGACCTCTTGAATGCCATTCAAGCGCTCTCCCAGCTGAGCTATACCCCCAGATATTGGATTTGTTGGATATTTCTTGTTTGATTGTAATTTTCGTGAGCAGGGGAGGGTGGGTACACGACTGTGCTGGGCTCCCAGCTGAGCTATACCCCCAGATATTGGATTTGTTGGATATTTCTTGTTTGGTTGTAAATTTCGTGAGCAGGGGAGGGTGGGTACACGACTGTGCTGGGCTCCCAGCTGAGCTATACCCCCGTATGGATCCTTACAGCGCCCCTTCGCCCGCCCGGGCGGAGATCAGGCGCAGGATGTATCATACCAAATCCAGCCCCCGCTGTCAACCCCCTTTTTTCCTCCGGGGGGCGGGGCGGAAACGGCCCCGCACCGCCGGGACGGAAGGCCGGCGGTGCGGTCCGGGACGGTGGGAAGCCGTCACATCTTCAGCGAGCCGGGGAAGTGCTCCACCGCGTCCCCCATGGCGTGCAGGGCCCTGCCCGCCGCCTGCTGGACGCTGGGCTTCTTCTTGGGCCGGGCCATCATCAGCAGGGCGGCCCCCGCCGCCATGCTCACGCCCATCACGGGCAGAACCGCCTTCAGCTTGTTCTTGTTGTCGCTTTTCATACGCAACCCTCCTTCGGCTATAGTTTGGCCGGAAGGGGGCGCTTTTCCCTTGGAAATTTTTAGTCCAGATCCAGGGCCAGGGACACCGGGCAGTGGTCGCTGCCATAGATCTCCGGGTGGATGGCCGCCTGGCGCACCCTGCCGGCCAGCCGCTGGGAGACGATGAAATAGTCGATGCGCCACCCCGCGTTGTTCTCCCGGGCGTGGAAGCGGTAGCTCCACCAGGAATAGGCCCCGGTTGCCTCCGGATACAGCAGGCGGAAGGTGTCCACAAAGCCGGCGGACAGCAGCTGGGTGAGCTTGCCCCGCTCCTCGTCGGAGAAGCCGGCGTTGCCCCGGTTGGTCCTGGGGTTTTTCAGGTCGATCTCCTCATGGGCCACGTTCAGGTCCCCGCAGTACACCACCGGCTTGGCCCTGTCCAGGCTCACTAAATAATCCCGCAGGTCGTCCTCCCACTCCATGCGGTAGCCGATGCGGGCCAGCCCCTCCTGGGCGTTGGGGGTGTAGCAGTTCACCAGATAGAACTCCGGGTACTCCAGGGTGATGAGCCGGCCCTCGTGGTCGTGGCGGTCCAGGTCCATGCCGTAGCTCACCGCCAGGGGCTCCCGCCGGGCGAACACCGCCGTCCCCGAGTAGCCCTTCTTATCCGCCGAGTTCCAGAACTCCTGGTAGCCGGGCAGGTCCACCTGGGCCTGGCCCCGCTCCATCTTGGTCTCCTGGAGGCAGACAAAGTCCGCCCCCAGCCCGGCCACCGACGCCTCAAAGCCCTTTTTCAGACAGGCCCGCAGGCCGTTGACATTCCAGGATACAAAGTTCAGCACAGCCGTGCCCCTCCTCTCTCTTGTCCGGCGCCGGCGCAGCGCCGCAGCTCCTGCACCAGCACCACCGCCGCGCAGATCACCCCCGCCAGCATGAAGGTGGCCTCAATGGGCATGCCGTAGCTCACCCCGCCGATGGTGAGATAGCAGTTGAACTTCAGCCGCAGGAACACCCGGTAGCTGGCCAGGGAGGTGCCGCAAATCAGCACCGCCGCGGGGATGGCCCGCAGGCATACGCAGGCCAGGCACACGCTGAGGACGTCCGCCAGGAAGAAGTACCGCTCGTGCATGTGGGGCAGCAGCCAGGGGATGGCCGCCGCCATGACCACGGCCATGGCCAGCAGGGCCCGCCGGTCCAGCCGCCGGCCCAGCAGCACCCCGGCGATGAGCAGGACGAGCACCACAACGGCGGCCGCGGCGATGCCCACCAGGGCGTACCAGTTGCCGGTGGAGTACATCCCGTTGGGGAGGTACTGGTACACGGAGGGGGCGTTGGCGGTGAGCTGGGGGTATTGCCCGGCCTGGTCAAAATAGACCCCCAGGATGTCCCCCAAGGGCTTGCCCAGCAGCAGGGCGGGGACGGCGGTGAGGAGATACACCCCGGGGAACACCAGCAGCTGCCGGAACTTCACCCGCCGGATGAACCACAGCAGCCCCCACAGGGGGAGGACAAAGACGGTCTGCAATTTGAAGGAGAAGGCCACCGCCAGCAGGGCCACCGAGGATTTGTTTTTCCCCGCCAGGGCCTGGGCCACGGCGTGGAGCACCAGGCCGCCGTAAATGGCGTCGCACTGGGCCCAGTAGGCGCTGTTGAGCACCACCGTGGGCAGCAGGAGCAGCACGGCGAAGGCTGCCAGGGGGGCGATTCCCGCCTCCCTGCCGGTCTCCCGGCACACCGTGCGCACCAGCCGGAAGCCGCCCCAGGCCAGGATCACGTCAAACAGGATGGAGAACAGCTTGATGAGATACAGGTCGGGCACGGGGACATAGGAGATGGCCGCCATGAAGTACAGATAGGGCACGTTGTAGTCCCCGATGTCCATGGCGATGGCCCGGAAGCCCCCGTTTTCCTGAAAGGTCTGGTACCACTTGGTGAGAAACTGCAGGTAGTCCGTCCCCGCGTAGTCCAGACACAGGGCCCGTGCCAGAATGGCCGCCCCGATGGGCAGCAGCATGACCAGCAGCCGGTTCCGGGCCACCTGCTCCGCCCGCAGCAGAAGCGCCGCCAGCGCGGCAAAGACCAGCATGGCCGCCGACACGCCCAGCCGGTCCAGCCAGCCGCCCCGCTCCAGAAAGGAGCACCAGACCGCGGCCGCCCCCAGGCAGATCACGCCGCCGGCGGCGCACAGCCCAGGGCCCGCCCAGTTCCGCCTCATGGTTCCATCCTCCTTGTTCCAATGAAAAAGTCAAATGATTATACCATACCCGGCGGCCTTTTTCCAGACCATCTTTGGGTTGACGGTTGACATTTTGTCTCCCAGGCGGTATTCTAATGTGTACTGTCTATGATCTACACTGGAGGAGTTCGCCTATGTGCGGTTTTACCGGTTTCGTTTCCCAGTCGTCCGCCCCCGACGTCCAGGCCCTGCACGCCATGGGGGACACCATCCGCCACCGGGGCCCCGACGAGGAGGGCCACTATGTGGACGATCACTGCGCCATCGCCCACCGGCGGCTGTCCATCATCGACCTGGCCAACGGCCACCAGCCCATGTCCAGCCCCGACGGGCGGTATGTGCTGGCCTATAACGGGGAGATCTACAACTTCCAGGACCTGCGCCGCGAGCTGGAGGCCGCCGGCCACACCTTCCTCACCAACTCGGACACCGAGGTGCTCCTCCACGGCTACATGCAGTGGGGCGCCGGCGTCACCGCCAGGCTGCGGGGCATGTTCGCCTTCGTCATCTGGGATAAGCAGCGCCAGGAGCTCTTCGGCGCCCGGGACCCCTTCGGCATCAAGCCCTTCTACTACGCCGTCATGGGGGATCTGTTCTTCTTCGGCTCCGAGGCCAAGAGCTTCCTGCCCCACCCCGGCTTCCACAAGGAGCTGAACACGGCGGCGCTGAAGTTCTACCTCACCTTCCAGTACTCCGCCCTGAACGAGTCCTTCTTCAAGGGGGTGTACCGGCTGCTCCCCGGCCACCAGTTTGTCCACCGCAACGGGGTGACGGAGTTCTCCTCCTACCACACCATCTCCTTTGACCCCCAGCCCATGCCCCTGGAGCGGCGGGCGGAGCAGATCCGGGAGGTGGTCACCGAATCCGTCAAGGCCCATGAGATCAGCGACGTGGAGGTGGGGGCCTTCCTGTCCGGGGGCATCGACTCCAGCGTCATCACCGCCCTGTCCCGGCCGGACAAGACCTACTCCGTGGGCTTTGCCAACAAGGGCTTTGACGAGACCAGCGAGGCCAGGGCCCTGTGCGACGAGCTGGGGCTGCGCAACCTGTCCAAGACCATCACCCCGGAGGAGTTCTTCTCCGCCCTGCCCGCCATCCAGTACTACGCCGACGAGCCCAACGCCAACCTGTCCACGGTGCCGCTGTACTTCCTGTCCCAGCTGGCCGCCCGGGACGTGAAGGTGGTGCTGTCCGGCGAGGGCTCCGACGAGCTGTTCGGCGGCTACATCACCTACCACACCACCAGGCCCTTCCGGGCCTACCGCAAGCTGCCCAAGGGGTTGCGCCGGGCGGTGGCCAAGGCGGCGGGCAAGCTGCCCGCCTTCCACGGCCAGGGCTTTCTCACCAAGGCGGCCAAGGAGGTGGACGAGTACTTCGTGGGCCAGGCCTTCATCTTCGGCAACGACGAGGCCCAGCGGGTACTGAAGCCGGAGTTTCGCAGCGAGCTGACCTGGCACGACGTCACCGCCCCCTACTTCGACGCGGTGAAGGACGCGGACGATCTCACCAAGATGCAGTACCTGGACCTGCACATGTGGCAGCCCCTGGACATCCTGCGCAAGGCCGACCGGATGACCATGGCCAACTCCCTGGAGCTGCGGGTGCCCTATCTGGACCGGGAGGTGTGGGCGGTGGCCCGGGCCATCCCCAGCGCCCAGAAGATGCGGGGCAAGTCCACCACCAAGTACCCGTTGCGGGTGGCGGCGGAGACCATGCTCCCCCCGGACTGGGTGAAGCGGCCCAAGGTGGGCTTCCCCGTCCCCTTCGTGGCCTGGCTCCGGGAGGAGCAGTACTACAACTGGGCCAGGGACCTCATCAACCAAGACTATGTGGCCCGGTTCTTCGACCAGGCCTACCTGCTGGACCTGCTGGAGCAGCACTACACCGGCAGGGCCCGCACCCACCGCAAGCTGTACACCGTGCTGTCCTTCCTCATCTGGTACCAGGTGTACTTTCCCGAGGAGTGCGGCTGCCAGCCCTTTGTGCCGCCCAATGACTGATTTGTTCCACCCCGCCCGGCAAGGCCTGCCGGCGGGGTGGTTTTTTTCTGTCCCGGCCGGGGCGCGCCCCCGGCCCCCCAGGGCGGAGCCCTGGAACCGCTTTCTTCTGCCGGCGGGTTCCGGCAAGCCCTTTGAATTTTGGGTTTTCGCCCCCAGGGCGAGTTCCTTTTGGCACGGGCCAAAAGGAACCAAAAGCCCGTCCTTTTGCCGGAGGGTTCCGGCAAGAAGTTGGGCTTGCCGGGTCTCGTCCCGGCAGACGAGGTACTTTCTCTTGCGCAAGAGAAAGTACCCAAAGAGTGCGCATAGGGGGCGAACCCCCTATGTACCCCCCGCTCAGTTGGGGTGCGTCCCTCGCTTTCCGGCGTGCGTGACCCGCGGCTGCGCCGGTTCCCCCGGCGGCCTCCGGCCTTGTGCGTACTTATCCTTTGGTACCTGCACCCCACCGGGGCGCCTGGTGCGGCGAGGCACTTTGGTGTGCGCGCCGTTAGGGGTGCAGGCCCGCAGGCTTGAACACCAAATGTAGGCGCCCGTAGGCGGCGCAGAAGATTGCAGGGCAAGACGGCAAAAGGCCGGGGGCCGCCTTGCGTGGCAGGGAGTGTCAGCAGGCGCACGCCGGTCAATAGAGGCTGGCACCAGTTTTGCTCTCCCGTAAAACGGGGGTTCTTAGGGGGTCAAATCCTGGAGGACGCCCTTTGTCCGATGGATTTGTCCCCCTATGCGCGTCTTTGCCTACTTTCTGCGCGTGCAGAAAGTAGGTCGCCCTTCCGGGCGAAATCCGGAACGCACTGTCGGGGCGGGACCCGACAAGCCAGAGGATTTGCCGGAATTCTCCGGCAAAAGGACGGGGGAGCGGGGCTCAGCCCCGGGGAGGAGGGGCCAGCGCCCCTCCCCCTTGCCGCCGCAGGCGGCCTATGGTAGAATGGGGACAAACTGCGAGGCAAAGGAGGTGGGCGGCATGAAGCGGCTCACCATTGGAATACTGGCCCATGTGGACGCGGGCAAGACCACCCTCAGCGAGGCCCTGCTCTACCGCGCCGGGGCCCTGCGCAAGCTGGGGCGGGTGGATCACCGGGACGCCTTTCTGGACACCGACGACCAGGAGCGGGAGCGGGGTATCACCATCTTCTCCAAGCAGGCGGTGCTGCGCCGGGGGGAGCTGGAGCTCACATTGCTGGACACCCCGGGCCACGTGGACTTTGCCGCCGAGATGGAGCGGGCGGTGCAGGTGCTGGACTACGCGGTGCTGCTGCTCAGCGGCCCCGACGGGGTGCAGGGCCACACCGAGACCCTCTGGCGCATCCTGAAACAGTACCGGGTGCCCACCTTTGTCTTTGTCAACAAGATGGACCAGCCGGGAACCGACCGGAAAGCCATCCTGGAGCAGCTGCGCCGGCGGCTGGGGGAGGGCTTTGTGGACGTGACCGCCCCCCGGCAGGAGCTGCTGGAGCAGGCGGCGGTGTGCGACGAGGCCCTGCTGGAGCGCTACCTGGAGGGGGAGGAGCCCGAGGACGCCGACCTGGCCGCCCTGACGGTGGAGCGGCGGCTGTTCCCCTGCTGCTTCGGCTCGGCGCTGAAGGTGGAGGGGGTGGAGGAGCTGCTCTCCGCCCTGGAGCGGTACACCTTAGAGCCCGACTGGGGGCAGACCTTTGCCGCCCGGGTGTTCAAGCTCAGCCGGGACGAGCGGGGGGAGCGGCTGACCTGGCTGAAGCTCACCGGGGGGAGCCTGCGGGTGCGGGACGTGCTGAAAGGCCCGGACTGGGAGGAGAAGGTGAGCCAGATCCGTCTGTACTCCGGCTCGAAATTCACCCCCCTGGAGGAGGCCCCGGCGGGCACCGTGTGCGCCGTCACCGGCCTGTCCCGCACCCGGGTGGGCCAGGGCCTGGGGGCGGAGGAGGACTGGCCGGGGCCCGAGCTGGAGCCGGTGCTCCGCTACCGGGTGTTCCCCCCGGAGGGGTGCGACGTGTACACCCTGCTGGGGCAGCTGCGGCAGCTGGAGGAGGAGGACCCCCAGCTGCGCCTGAGCTGGGACGAGGCCTCCCAGGCCATCCAGGTGCAGCTCATGGGGGAGGTGCAGCTGGAGGTGCTCTCCCGGCTCATCGCCCGGCGCTTCGGGGTGGAGGTGGCCTTCGGCCCCGGCGCCATCGTCTATCTGGAGACCATCGCCGCCCCGGTGGAGGGGGTGGGCCACTTCGAGCCCCTGCGCCACTACGCCGAGGTCCACCTGCTGCTGGAGCCGCTGGAGCGGGGGAGCGGCGTGGTGCTGGACACCGCCTGCCCGGAGGACGTGCTGGCCCTGAACTGGCAGCGGCTCATCCTCACCCACCTGGCGGAAAAGACCCACCGGGGGGTGCTCACCGGCGCGCCCCTCACCGACGTGAAGATCACCCTGCTCACCGGCCGGGCCCATGTGAAGCACACCGAGGGGGGCGACTTCCGCCAGGCCACCTACCGGGCGGTGCGCCAGGGGCTGATGGGGGCGGAAAGCGTGCTGCTGGAGCCCTGGTACGCCTTCACCTTGGAGGTGCCCCAGAGCTGCGTGGGCCGGGCCATGACCGACTTCCAGCGCATGGGGGGTCAGGTCAACCCCCCGGAGACGGCGGGGGAGAGCTGCACCCTCACCGGCACGGTGCCGGTGAGCGGGCTGGGGGGCTACCACCAGCAGCTGGCGGCCTACACCCAGGGCCGGGGGCGGCTGAGCTGCCGGGTGGAGGGCTACCGCCCCTGCCACAACGCCCGGGATGTCATCGCCGCCTCGGGCTACGAGGCGGAGCGGGACGTGGACAACCCAGCCGACTCGGTGTTCTGCTCCCACGGGGCGGGGGTGACGGTGAAGTGGAATGAGGTGCGAGAGCACATGCACGTGGATTCCGGCTGGCGGGCGGAGGGGGAAACCGCCCCGGAGCAGCCCGCCCCCGCCGCCCCCGCCCTGAGCTATGAATCCCACGCCGCTCTGGAGAAGGAGCTCATGGCCATCTTCGAGCGGACCTACGGCCCGGTGAAGCCCCGGGCCTTCCGCCCCGCCCCCAAGGCCCCGGTGCGGAAGGAGAAGCCCTGGAAGGGCCTCAAGCGCCCGGCGGGGGAGGACTGGCTGCTGGTGGACGGGTACAACATCATCCACGCCTGGCCCCAGCTGCGGGAGCTGGCCCGGGCCGACCTGGAGGGGGCCCGGCAGCAGCTGGTCCACCGGCTGCGCAACTACCAGGGGTGGAAGCGCTGCCGGGTCATCGTGGTCTTCGACGCCTACAAGGTGAAGGGGGGCGCGGGCTCTGTGGAGCGGCAGGGGGACGTGTGGGTGGTGTACACCAAGGAGGCGGAGACCGCCGACATGTACATCGAAAAGACCACCTATGAGCTGGGGCGCAGGCACCGGGTGCGGGTGGCCACCTCCGACGGGCTGGAACAGCTCATCATCCTGGGCCACGGGGCGCGGCGCATGTCCGCCGGGGAGCTGGAGCAGGAGATTTTGCAGACGGAGGCGGACATCCGCCGGACGATTCAAAATTAGGGGCGGAGCCCCCAACACCCCCGGCCTTTCGCCGGGGGTGCCCGGAGCACTATGGATTTTGGGGGTTCGCCCCCAGGGCGACCTACTTTCTGCACGCGCAGAAAGTAGGCAAAGACGCGCATAGGGGGTCGGCCTCCGATTCGACATGGAGCAAAGGACGCTCCATGCTCATAGTCGGCCACCCCCTATGTACCCCCATTTTTACGGGGGCGTAAAATCGGTGCAGCGTTCTATTTCCGGCGCACACCTGCTGACACCCCCAGCGACGCCCGGCGGCCCCCGGCCTTTTGCGCAGTTGACCTGCAATCTTCTGCGCCGCCTATGGGCGCCTGATCTTGGTGTTCAAGCCTGCGGGCCTGCACCTCTAACGGCGCGCCATGCCAGAGGGCCGCACCAGGCCAGGCGCGTATCCTGGGCCGCAGGCACCAAAGCATACGGCTGCACGAGCCCGGAGGGCGCCGAGGGAACCGGCGCAGCCGCGGGTCACGCACGCCGGAAAGAGAGGGACGCACCCCGACTGAACAGGGGGGTACATAGGGGGTTCGCCCCCTATGCACACTCTTTGGGTACTTTCTCTGGTGCAAGAGAAAGTACCCCGCCTGTCGGGGCGGGACCCGACAAGCCAGAGGATTTGC
>CALWXH010000053.1 GCA_944385465.1 uncultured Oscillospiraceae bacterium
GGAGTAGGTGGCGCCGCCCAGCAGGCAGTCGGCCACGCCCATCTTCACCAGCATGGTGCCGAAGTAGTTGCCCTTCTGCAGGGCGTCGCGGCACTCCTCGGGGGTCATCTTGCCCTTGCGCAGGGCCACCATCTCCTCCACCATCTCGTCCATCCGGTCATAGGTGGCGGGGTCGATGATCTCGGCGCCGTGGATGTTGAAGCCGGTCTTTTCCGCGGCGGCCCGCACCTCATCGGGGTTGCCCACCAGGATAGGGGTGAGGAAGTTGGCGGAGAGCAGCCGGGCGGATGCCTCCAGGATGCGGGCGTCGGTGCCCTCGGTGAACACGATGCGCTTGGGGTCAGCTTTCAGTTTTTCAATCAGTTTGCCAAACATAAACGTCATTACCTCCGTGTTGTTTATTCTACCGGAAAACTTCTCATAGGGTAACTGTAACACCTTTTTTTTTCTTTTGCAAGGGTGTTTCCGGAAGTATTTTCAAATGGACAAATTCACGAAAAGAAGGGGGGCGAAACCAGGGGATTCCGTGGGAAAAGGTTATTTACAATCTGTATAGGGACCGGTATACTAATACTTGTTGTCATGAGGGCCGCGGCCCTTTATGATCGGGAACCGACCAGAGAACAAACCATCGGGAGTGGAATGGACAAATGAACGCTGACTTCGCGCGTACTTTGGCCCTGCTGCGTCAGGAGCGGGGCATTTCCCAGCGCCAGGCCGCCCAGACCCTGGGCATCTCCCAGGCACTGCTGTCCCACTATGAGAACGGCGTGCGGGAGCCGGGGCTGAACTTTGTGGTAAAAGCCTGTGACTATTATCATGTATCCGCTGATTTCCTGCTGGGGCGCACCCTCAACCGGGACGGCGCCACCATTCTGGACGCGGAGACCCTGTGCGATACCGCCGAAGGGCAGGACAGCGTGCTCAAGGGCTCTGTGATGGCCACCCTGAGCAAGAAGCTCATTGTCAACTCGGTGGGCGTGCTGTTTGATCTGCTGGGCAGGCTGGGGAACAAAAAGGCCATCAAGGCCGCCGCCAACTACCTGTCCACCGGCCTTTACACCCTGTACCGCCATCTGCGCCAGGCCAGCCCGGACGGAAACGACGGCTTTTTCTCCATCTCCCGGGAGCATTTCATGGCCGGACTGCCCCGGGCGGACATGATCCTCACCGAGATGGAGTACACCACCGCCCTGTATGGCCAGCGCAAGGAGCCGGAGCAGTTCCCCGAGATGTCCCACGACGCGCTGACCAGCGCCTATCCGGGGGCCTATCAGTCCCTGCTTCAGATCGTCCATGTGTGCGGCGAGCGCCTGAACCGGGAGATGGCCGACCACGTAGAGCAGTAAACCACGGGTCGGAAAGGCCCTTGAGACAGGAAGGGGGGAGCGTCCCGCTGTGAACATCCAGAGCCACCTGTTTGTGCTGGCCTATCTGCCCGTGGTGGTGCTGCTGTGGCGGCTTCTGAACCGGGGGACGGGCCGGGGAGCCCGGGTGTTCCTGCTGTGCGCCGGGCTGCTGTTCTGCGGCTGGGGGTCGCCCTGGTCCCTGCTGGTGCTGTGCGGGGAGGGGGCGGTCAGCTTCCTGCTGGGGCGGGGGATGGCCCGGCCCGGCGCGCCCCGGCGGCTGCTGCTGGCCGTGGGCGCGGCGCTGCTGCTGGCCGTGCTGGCCTTTTTCAAGTACACCGGCTTTCTCCTCTCCCTCACCCCACTGGAGGGGCTTTTCTCCCCGCCGGCAGGGCTGATGCCCCTGGGCCTGTCCTTTGTCACCTTCCAGCAGCTGTTCTGGCTGCGGGACTGCTATTTCGGCGAAGCGGGGCGGGAGAGCGCCCTGGATTTCGCCTGCTGCCTCACCTTTTTCGCCACCGCCACCTGCGGGCCCATCACCCGGGTGGGGGAGCTGGCGCCCCAGCTGCGCCGCCCCCGGGCCCTGGACTGGGGGGATCTGGCGGCGGGGCTGTACTGCTTTGCCCTGGGGCTGGCCAAGAAGGTGCTGGTGGCCTCGGTGTTTGCCCAGCGCGCCGACTTTGGCTACGCCAACGCCGGGGCGCTGACCGGCGTGGACAGCGCTTTGACCATCCTGTGCTATACGCTCCAGATCTACTTCGATTTTTCCGGATACTGCGACATGGCGGCCGGCATGGCCCGCATGATGGGAATTGACCTGCCGGTGAACTTCAACAGTCCCTACCGGGCGCTGTCGGTGCGGGCGTTCTGGGGGCGGTGGCACATCACCCTGTCCCGGTTCTTCCGCAGCTGCCTCTACATCCCCCTGGGGGGCAGCCGCCGGGGCATGGCGGTGACTTGCCGGAACATCATGATCGTGTTCCTCCTCTCCGGGCTGTGGCACGGGGCCGGCTGGGGGTTTGTCCTCTGGGGCGGCCTCCACGGGGCGGCCATGGTGGCGCAGCGGCTGTGGGGGAGGCGGAAGTTTTTACCCAAGCCGCTGTGCTGGCTGCTCACCTTTGCCTTTGTGAACGTGGCCTGGGTCTTTTTCCGGGCGGAGAGCCTGGGCCAGGCCGGGGCCCTGCTGGGGGATCTGTTCACGGGGGGGCTGGCCCTGCCCAGCGCGGAATTTGCCGCGGCGCTGTCCCAGCAGCAGCTGGCGCAGCTGCTGCCCGCGCTGGAGGGGATGCTGGGGCCGGTGGGCGAGCTGCTGCTTTACTGGCTGCCGCTGCTGGCCATCCCCGCGGGACTGGCCCTGCTGGCCTGCCCCAATCCGCTGGCGCAGGCGGAGCGGATGCGCCCGACTGCGGCCAGAGCGGTGCTGACGGTGGCCTGCCTGGTGGTTTCCCTGGTGTTTTTCTCCGGTGTGGACACCTTTATTTACGCCAATTTCTGAGGAGGCGGAGGCGTGAGGGCAAAGCGCTTTTTCATCGGCGTGCTGGCGGGGGCGGTCATATGCCTGGCGGCACTGGCCGCGGTGGTCTGCGTGCAGGACCCCTTCTTCGTGCTGCGCGGCGTGGACGAGGGGGAGACGGCGGTCTTTGACAACGAGCGGTATGAGATGGCCGGCCTGATCCGGCACCAGGACTATTCCAGCGTGGTGATGGGCACCTCCCTGGTGGCCAACTACCGGGCCTCCTGGTTCGGGGAGGGGACAGGGGAGACGGTTTTGAAGATCACCTTCCCGGACGGCTGGATTTCGGAGTTTGACACGGCGCTGGATCTGGCCTATCATACCCATGGGGAGCTGGAGTACGTGTTCTTCTGCCTGGACCCCAACATTCTGGTGCGGGGAGAAGCGGAGCGCACCGTGGAGCTGCCGGACTACCTCTATAATGAAAACCCCCTGGATGACGTGAAGTACCTGTTCAACGCGGACACCTGCCGGTATGTGCTGGAAAAATGGGTGGAGGCGGGCAGGGGGCAGGCGGTCTCGCTGGACGAGGCCTACACCTGGGACGGAGACTACGTCTTTTCCTGGAGCAACGCCCTGGACAGCTATATCCGTCCGGAGGTGAGCCGGACCAAGCTGCCGGACGACGCCTACGCAGCGGCGGCGGAGGAAAACCTGGATGTGATCTGCGGGTGGATCGAGGACCATCCCGACACCCGGTTTGTCATCTGGTTTCCCCCGTACAGCATTCTCTACTGGGACAAGATGACCCGGGAGGGGACGGCGGACGCCGTCCTGACGGCAGTGGAATCCGCGTGCCAGCGGCTGCTGGGATATGAAACTGTGTCCCTGCACAGCTTTCTGGACGACTATGATGTACTGGAAAACCTGAATTATTACACCGACCACATCCACTGCTCCGGGGAGCTCACCCATGCCGTGACCCAGGATGTGCTGGCGGGCCGCCGGCAGCTGACGGAGGGGACCTACCTGCGGCAGCTGGAGCAGTTGCGGGAATTTGTGGCCGGGTATGACTATGAATGGCTGTTTCCCCAGCCGGAGCAGGGGAACGGGTAGGGCCGGCGGCCGGCCGTCCCCGACTGGATTTTGATACGGAGGTTTTGGCCTGTGACGGATCAATCTAAAATCAGAAATTTCTCCATTATTGCGCATATCGATCATGGAAAATCACTCCCCACGGGGCGCGGCCCCGCGGGGGCCCCTGATGTGAGATCCCCGGCGGAAATAAATTCCGCCTGCGGCAAGGTTTTGGGCTGTGCCCAAAACGCTTGGACGGCGCACAGCGCCGCCCCATCTGCGATGGGGCCCTGGGCGGATTTGCCTGACTGGAGGTGTGCGTGATGACAGACCAGAGCAAGATTCGCAATTTCTCCATTATCGCCCACATTGACCATGGCAAATCCACCCTGTCCGACCGGATGATCGAGATCTGCGGGGCGGTGGAGCAGCGGCAGATGGAGTCCCAGCTGCTGGACAACATGGACCTGGAGCGGGAGCGGGGCATCACCATCAAGGCCCGGGCGGTGCGCATGGACTACACCGCCGACGACGGGGAGACCTATTGTCTCAACCTCATCGACACCCCGGGCCACGTGGACTTCAACTACGAGGTGTCCCGCTCCCTGGCCGCCTGTGAGGGGGCGGTGCTGGTGGTGGACGCCGCCCAGGGGGTGGAGGCCCAGACCCTGGCCAACACCTACCTGGCCCTGGAGCACGACCTGGAGATCCGCCCGGTGATCAACAAGATCGATCTGCCCGCCGCCGACCCCCGGCGGGCCAAGCAGGAGATCGAGGACGTCATCGGCCTGCCCGCCCTGGACGCCCCGGAGATCTCCGCCAAGATGGGCATCAATGTGGAGGCGGTGCTGGAGGACATCGTCCGCCACATCCCCGCCCCCCGGGGGGACGCCAACGCCCCCCTGAAGGCGCTGATTTTCGACAGCCAGTATGACCCCTATCTGGGGGTCATCGTCTACTTCCGGGTGATGGAGGGGACCCTGAAAAAGGGGATGGAGGTCAGGCTCATGGCCTCCGGCGCCAGCTATCAGGTGCTGGACTGCGGCTATCTGCGCCCCCTGGGGATGGACTCCTGCCAGTCCCTGTCCGCCGGCGAGGTGGGCTGGTTCACCGCCTCCATCAAGAACGTGAAGGACACCCGGGTGGGCGACACCATCACCGAGGCCGCCCGCCCCACCGCCGAGGCCCTGCCCGGCTATCGGCCGGTGCAGCCCATGGTGTACTGCGGCGTGTACACCGAGGACGGCTCCAAGTACCCCGACCTGCGGGACGCCCTGGAGAAGCTCCAGCTCAACGACGCCTCCCTGTCCTTTGAGCCCGAGTCCTCCATCGCCCTGGGCTTCGGCTTCCGGTGCGGCTTTTTAGGGATGCTCCACATGGAGATCATCCAGGAGCGGCTGGAGCGGGAGTTTGACCTGGACCTGGTCACCACCCTGCCCTCTGTCATCTACGAGGTGACCAAGACCGACGGCAGCGTGGTGAAGGTGGACAACCCCCACAACTACCCCGACCCCGGCTCCATTTCCGAGGCCAGGGAGCCCTACGCCAACGTGTCCATCATCACCCCGCCGGACTATGTGGGCAACATCATGCCCCTGTGCCAGGACCGCCGGGGGGAGTACAAGGACATGCAGTATCTGGACACCAACCTGGTGGAGATCAAGTACCTGATGCCCCTCAACGAGATCATCTATGACTTTTTCGACACCCTGAAGGCCCGCACCAAGGGGTACGCCTCCCTGGACTACCAGCTGGAGGGCTACCGCCCCTCCGACCTGGTGAAGGTGGACCTGCTGCTCAACGGCGACCAGGTGGATGCTCTCAGCTTCATCGCCCACCGGGAGAAGGCCTACAAGCGGGCCCGGCGCATCTGCGAGAAGCTGAAGGAGAACATCCCCCGCCAGATGTTCGAGGTGCCCATCCAGGCGGCCATCGGCGGCAAGATCATCGCCCGGGAGACCATCAAGGCCCTGCGCAAGGACGTGCTGGCCAAGTGCTACGGCGGCGACATCACCCGGAAGAAGAAGCTGCTGGAGAAGCAGAAGGAAGGCAAAAAGAAAATGCGCAGTCTGGGGACTGTCCAGATGCCCACCGAGGCATTCATGGCGGTGCTCAAGCTGGACGAGGAATAACAGGCATTTTCTTTTTGACCTTCCGGGGCCCCGCGCAGCGGGGCGGCGCGGGTGCGCCGTACAAGCGTTTTTGCCGGAGGCAGAAACCTTGGCGCAGGCGGAATTCACTTCCGCCGAGCATTAAAATCGCCTCCGGGCCCCCAAACAGGCTGCGGCCTGTTTGGGTCAGGCAAGAAGAAAATGCGCAGTCTGGGGACTGTCCAGATGCCCACCGAGGCATTTATGGCGGTGCTCAAGCTGGATGAGGAGTGACCGGCATCCCCTTTTGCCTTTCACCCCCACGGAATACAAGCAAAAGCTCCCACCGGACCGTGAAAAACGGTGCCTGGTGGGAGCTTTTGCTGCGTATAAAAGGTTACTTCAAAGTGCCTGAGCCGCCCATGAGGGCGGTGAGTTCCTCAATGCGCTCCAGGGGGAAGGGTGGGAGCGTCAGTGGCTTGAGGGCGATGGACATGAGCTTCATGGGGTTGTCATCCGCCGCCACCCGGTTGGAGTGGAGTACGCCGCACCGTTTACAGCGGTGGATGACCGCCCATTCGCCTCCCTTGCGCACCCAGACGCCTACCGGTTCCATGATGCCGCCGCAGTCCGCCGCCCGGTCCCCTGGCTCGTCATCCAGGTGGAGGCTGTGCAGACAATTGGGGCAATGGTTGCGGTGTTCCCCGCCGGTGGGTGCAGGAGTGACCAGCCGGCCGCACACCTTGCAGGTAAAGCTGTCCTTGCAGGAATGAGTTTTGTAGTAGCCTTTCTCAAACGTTTTTCGCTTGTTTTCCCGGTTCATGGGATGGGACCTCCTAAAAGTGATGTGTCTCTTTTGGGAGGCTCTGTCGGAAACGCCCGCACAGACCTCCCGGTCAGCGGGCAAACACCGAATCACAAGAATACGTCAAAAAACACAACGCCCTTTCTTTCTGAATTTTGCCGGAAGCGGCAAGGGCATCCTAACAGAAACAAGTGAGATTGTCAACCAAAGGCCTGCCCCAGATCCGGTTTGCCCCTGCACAGGGGATCGCGCTCAGGTGTCCACCTCGCAGCAGTACAGGGTGTTGGTGTCGGAGTCGTAGACCCCCAGGGTGAAGTTGAAGGAATACCGGTCCAGAATGCCGGTGTCCGTGTCGCTGTGCCGGTCGATGAGGCGGTAATACCCGGTTTGGATCTCGGGCAGCTCCACCTCGCCCAGATAAGGGCCGATGCTGGTGGTGCCGTCGTCGGCTCCGTAAGCCAGGATCCGGGTGGTCTCGTCCATGGGCAGAGGGCGCCACCGGCCGTCGGTGCGGATCTGCTCCAGCAGGCTGCCGTCCAGGGCCTGCAGCACCGTGCAGGCGGTGCCGTCCCGGGAGAGGCCGCCGTGGCTGTCCGTGGAGACGCGCGCCCGGGCGTGGGAAATGGTGAGGTTCAGCGCCCGGCCCACCCGGTCCGCCGCGCTCCTGGGCCAGCAGGCCCCCAGGCAGAGGGCCAGCAGAAGGGCCAGGGCGGCCGCGGGCAGGGCGCGGTCAAGCCGTCTCTTCATCTGGCCGCGCCCCCCTGTACTCTAAAATGTCTCCGGGCTGGCAGTCCAGGGCCTGGCACAGTTTTGCCAGGGTGGAGATCTTCAGCGCCTTTGCCTTGCCGTTTTTCAGAATGGAGATGTTGGCGATGGTGATGCCCACCCGCTGGGCCAGCTCGGTCACGCTCATCTTCCGCTTGGCCAGCATCACGTCAATGTTGAAAATGATTTCTCCGTCCATGTGCCCTTCCTCCCCTCAGATGGTCAGATCGCTCTGCTCCTGCAGCAGGGCGGCTTTTCCCACCAGGTGGGACAGCGCCGCCGCCCCCACGGCCACGGCCACCCCCACAAACACCACGGCCAGGGAGGCGATGGCCACGCCGGGGTGGCTCATGCCCAGCAGGAACAGCAGGACGTTCCCCGCGAAAAAGAAGACGGCGTCCCCGGCGGCCAGCAGGGAGATCCACTGGAGCAGCCGGGCGTTCTGCTGGGAAAAGGACCGGTCCCTCCCGATGCTGGAGGCGATCTTCCAGCCCAGGACCAGCACCGCGAAGCAGGGGATCCCCGAGATCCACAGGAAAATGAGCCAGGGGAAAAACCGGTTGGAGAACTCCGGGTAGGCGGCCTGCAGGCGCAGCCCCTCCACGGGGATGACACCGGCGTACAGGGCCAGGGCGCACAGGCCGGCCACGGCCAGGATGCACTTGAGCCACCGGGCGAGTTTGATTTGGTTCATGACGGGATACCTCCTTTTGCTTTGGCTGGCTCCACTATAGCACCGGGAGGCGGATATGTCAACAAAAATTTATCGCAATACAATAAAAATTTATTCTGCAGAAGGAGGTAGACCAGAGAGACGCCCCATCCGCGCCGGCGGATGGGGCGTGCCTGGAGCGTCCGGGGACGCTGTTTACTTCAGATAGTGGTCAAACCAGTTCAGGATCTCCTCCATCCGGCGGATGCGGTTCTGGGGCCGGCCGGAGCGGGACAGCTCGTGGTTCTCCCCGTGGAAGAGGACCAGCCGGGTGGGGGTGCCGTTGCGCTTCAGGGCGGAGAACATGCTCAGCCCCTCGCTCATCCAGCAGCGGTAGTCCTGCTCGGAGTGGATGAACAGGGTGGGGGTCTTGGCCTTGGGGGCGTACTGCAGGGGGGAGTGGAACCAGAGCTTTTCCACGTCGGTGCGGGTGGTGGCCTTCATCTGGGAGGGGGTGAAGAAGTGGCCGATGTCGGTGGTGTGCTCGAAGCTCACCCAGTTGGCGATGGAGCGCTGGGCGCAGGCGGCGGCAAAGCGGCCGGTGTGGCCGATGACCCAGTTGGTCATGAAGCCGCCGTAGCTGCCCCCCACCACGGCCGTCCGCTTGGGGTCCGCCTGGGGATAGGCCCGGAGCATCTCGTCCAGGAACTCCATCAGGTTCTGGTAGTCCACGGTGCCGTATTTCCCGGAGATGTCGCCGAAGGCGTTGCCCCGGCCGTCGCTGCCCCGGGGGTTGCAGTAGAAGACGAAGTAGCCCGCCCCCGCCCACATCTGCATCTCGTGGTGGAAGACATCCCCGAACACCGTGCGGGGCCCGCCGTGGATGTGGAGGATGGCGGGGTACTTTCTGCCCTTGCGGAAGCCGTGGGGCTTCATGGCCCAGCCGTGGATCTCAAATCCGTCGGAGGCGGTGAAGGAGTGGTACTCCGGGACGGCGACCTCATGCTGTTCCAGGTAGGCGTCGTTGAAATGGGTGAGCTGGTTCCCCTCGCCGTCGAACAGCTCGGTGAGCCCCTGGCCCTGGAAGCCGGCGAAGATCACCCTGCCGCCCCTCACGTCAAAGCTGTCCACGCTGCCGCCCCTGCCGAAGGGGGTGGAGAGCCTGCCCTGCCGGTCGATGCACATCAGATTCCCCTGGTCGCCCACGGTGGACAGGAACCAGAACTTCTCCCCCTCTAACTTGTACCCGCGGCCGCCCCCCAGCCGGGCGTCGCTGCCCACGGTGGAGTGGCCGATGGAGGCCTCGTAGTCGGCCAGCTTGGACAGCTTGCCGGTGGCGATGTCTGCGGTGTAGAACTGGCAGTACTCCTCGGTGCCGTACGCCTGGCCATAGGTGGCGGCCAGCAGCAGGGTGTCCCGGTCCAGCAGCACCGCGGGGCCGGTTTTCAGCTTGCCCGGCCGGATGACGCAGGTGGTCTTTTTGGCGGCGGTGTCGTAGACGTACACTCCGCTGTAAAAGGGGGCCACATCCTTCCAGGGGCCGCCCCGGAACACCAGCCTGCCATGGGCGGCGTGGGTGAGGGAGGCGTCCCACTCCGGGCGGGTGACGGGGGTGAGCTTGTCCACCCCCCGGTCATAGAGATAGAGGCGGCTGCGCTTGCCGCCGGTGTATCCCATGCCGTTGCCCCAGAAGGGCAGCTCTTCAAAGACCTCGGCGGCGGGGGACTTGTATTCCTTCAGGGCCTTGGCCCGCTCCTCCCCGGACAGGCCCTTCAGATCGGGGTAGTTCAGGTCGTGGCGGGCGGACACCACGAACTGCCCGTCCTCCAGCTGGCGCAGGCCGGTGGCGGTGACGGGCAGGGTGAAGGCCTTCACCGCCTCGCCGCCGGCGGGGCTGATCTCGTAATAAACGGTGCGCAGCTCCCCGGCCTCCACGGCGTCCCGGTCCGCCTTGTCCCGGGCGGCGGGGAAGAGCAGGGTGTTCTGGCGAGTCCAGCAGTAGCTCTTGGCGTCCCCCAGGGCGGTGAGGCGGCGCACGGCGCCGGAGGCGGCCTCATACAAATAGAGGTCGCCGGTATAGCGGTTTTCCGCCTCCTGGGCCTGCTGCACCACAAAGGCGCACAGGCTCCCGTCGGGGGACCAGGTGGGGTCGCTGACAAAGCGGAAGGACAAAAAGTCCCGGATGGCCACAGGTTTTTTCATGGAGAAGCTCCTCTCTGCAGGTATGGTTGCCTTGATTGTGCCCCAAACCGGTCCCGCCGTCAAGAGGGAAGGAGGGAAAATTTGTGCTGTGAAAACCATACAACCACAAGACTTTGTGGGGGCGCAAAACCGTTGAAAAAACTTGAACCGCCAGGAGAAAAAGTGCTTGACTTGGGAGGGGGCTTTGTTGTACAATAATCGAGCGCCTGTGTGGGCGCACTGCGATGAGGCGGGAGATTGCTCGGAAAACGAGGTAACTTCCGCGGAGTATGTCCGACAATCGGGCGGCTGAGAGACTCTTCCGCGGCGTAGATCGCCGGGGGTGGGTGAAACCGGCCTGCTGTTGCGCCGGTTTTATTCATGACCCGGAATGATACGCACGAAAGCGTGGATGAAAATCTCTCACCGTACGAAGAAGCATGCCGCCGGGCATGTGACAGGACAGCGGGCCGCTCCCCGGCCCACCAATCGTCAACTTCGTATGTTTTAAGGAGGAAAACCCAAATGGCACAGAAAGAAATGATCCGCATCCGTCTGAAGGCCTATGACCATCAGCTCATCGACCAGGCCGCCGAGAAGATCGTGGACACTGCCAAGCGCAGCGGCGCCACCGTCTCCGGCCCCATCCCCCTGCCCACCAAGAAGGAGGTCGTCACCATCCTTCGCGCCGTCCACAAGTACAAGGACAGCCGTGAGCAGTTCGAGCGCCGCACCCACAAGCGCCTGATCGACGTGGTCAAGCCCTCCGCCAAGACCGTGGAGGCCCTGATGAGCCTGGAGCTGCCTGCCGGCGTGGAGATCGAGATCAAGCTGTGATCGCCCGTCTCTTTCCGCCATGCCTCGTTGGGGCGCCTTGCCGTACACACGGCACTGTCTGCGCCGCCCCGCCTCGCCTGACGAAAAGATCCGAACGATCCCCCGTGAGCCGCCCGCCGCGAACCGGCGGAGCGTGATCACAGAAGCAGGTTGCAACCAAGACCTGCCACACAACTTTGTTAGTACCGCGGTCCATCGCATGTTTGAGATGGACGGGTCATGTTGACAGAGCAATGGCGAGGCGTCAGCCCGATGGCCGCCGGCCAACTCTCTCAACCAATAACCTTTAAGGAGGAATACACATGGAAAAGGCCATTATCGGCAAGAAGGTGGGTATGACCCAGGTCTTCGATGAAGCCGGCAAGGTCATCCCGGTCACCGTCATCCAGGCGGGCCCCTGCACCGTGGTGCAGAAGAAGACCGAGGAGAAGGACGGCTACACCGCCGTTCAGCTGGGATTTGAGGAAGTCCCCGAGCGCAAGCTCAGCAAGCCCGAAGTGGGCCACAGCAAGAAGTCCGGCAAGGTGCTGCGCGTGCTGAAGGAGTTCAAGCTGGATAACGCCGCCGAGCTGAATGTGGGCGACGAGATCACCGCCACCGTGTTCGCCGCCGGCGACCGGGTGGACATCACCGGCATCAGCAAAGGTAAGGGCTACCAGGGCGCCATCAAGCGCTGCGGCGCCCACCGCCTGAAGGAGACCCACGGCAGCGGCCCTGTGGCCCGCCACCCCGGTTCTCTGGGCTCCAGCACTGACCCCTCCCGGGTGTTCAAGGGACACATCGGCGCCGGTCAGATGGGCAACGAGCAGGTGACCGTGATGAACCTGGACGTGATCCAGGTGGATGAGGAGCTGGGCGTCATCGCCGTGCGCGGCGCGGTTCCCGGCCCCAAGGGCGGCGTGGTCGCCCTGCGCACCAGCGTGAAGAAGCTGGCCGAGAAGAAGGGCCCCGAGGGCTCCGGCCGCGTCAACCCGCAGAAGGCTTCCGCCCGTGTCAACCCCCAGAAGGCCTCTGCGCGTAACAAGTGAGAAAGGAGAGAATGACAAATGCCTAAAGCTAACCTTTATGATATGGCCGGTAAGCAGATCGGCGAGGTCGAGCTCTCCGAGTCCATCTTCGGCATCGAGCCCAACCAGTACGTCGTTCATGATGTGGTCAAGAATCACCTGGCCAACTGCCGTCAGGGCACACAGAGCGCTCTGACCCGCGCCGAGGTTTCCGGCGGCGGCCGCAAGCCCTGGCGCCAGAAGGGCACCGGTCACGCCCGTCAGGGTTCCACCCGGGCTCCCCAGTGGACCCACGGCGGCATCGTGTTCGCCCCCAAGCCCCGCTCCTACCGCTACACCCTGAACAAGAAGGTCCGCCGTCTGGCCCTGAAGTCCGCCCTGTCCGCCAAGGCTGCCGCCGGCGGCGTGCTGGTGGTGGACGGCCTGAGCATGGACGAGATCAAGACCAAGACCTTCCAGGGCTTCCTGAACAACCTGGGCGCCGGCAAGGCCGTGGTGGTCACCAGTTGCCCCAACGTGGTCAAGTCCGCCCGGAACATCCCCGGCGTGGTGACCACTCCCGCTACCCTGATCAATGTCTATGACATTGTCAACGCCAATCAGCTGATCGTGGACAAGGCTGCACTGGCCACCATCGAGGAGGTGTTCGCCTAATGAAGACCGCGTACGACATCATCAAGCGCCCCATCGTCACCGAGCAGTCCATGGAGTCCGCCTCCGCCAAGAAGTACACCTTTGAGGTGGCCAAGGACGCCAACAAGATCGAGATCGCCCATGCGGTGGAGGAGATCTTCGGCGTGAAGGTGGCCAAGGTGAACACCCTGAACATGTACGGCAAGGCCAAGCGGCTGGGCCGTTATCCCCAGGGCCGCCGGGCCAGCTGGAAGAAGGCCATGGTCACCCTGACCGAGGATTCCAAGTCCATCGAGTTCTTCGAAGGCATGGTGTAAGGAGGTAACGAGAAATGGCGATTAAAACCTATAAGCCCACAACGCCCTCCCGCCGCCACATGACTGTGTCCGCCTTCGAGGGCATCGACAAGAAGGCCAAGCCTGAGCGCTCCCTGCTGGAGACCCTGAAGAAGAGCGCCGGCCGCAACAGCTACGGCCGCATCACCGTGCGCCACCGCGGCGGCGGCAACAAGCGCAAGTACCGCGTCATCGACTTCAAGCGGGACAAAGAGGGGAAGAGCACGGTCATCAACCTGCAGTACGACCCCAACCGCTCCGCCAACATCGCCCTCATCGAGTATGAGGACGGCGAGCGCCGCTATATCCTGGCCCCCAACGGCCTGAAGGCCGGCCACATCATCATGACCGGCCCCGACGCCGACATCCTGCCCGGCAACTGCCTGCCCATCGCCAACATCCCCGTGGGCGAGATGATCCACTGCATCGAGCTGTA
>CALWXH010000054.1 GCA_944385465.1 uncultured Oscillospiraceae bacterium
GGTGGCCACGGGGATGCCGCTGGGCATCTGCACGGTGGCCAGCAGGGCGTCCAGCCCGTCCATGGCGCCCCCCTTCAGGGGGATGCCGATGACAGGCAGGGTGGAGTTGCCGGCGAAGGCGCCTGCCAGGTGGGCGGCCATGCCGGCGGCACAGATGAGCACGCCGAAGCCGTTGGCCCGGGCGTTCTTGGCAAACTCCGCGGCGGCGGCAGGAGTGCGGTGAGCGCTCATGATGTGGGCCTCATAGGGGATGCCGAACTCGGCCAGCTGGGCACACGCGGCCTTGACCACCGGCCAGTCGGAGTCGGAGCCCATGATAACGGCGACTTTTTTCATCTCAGATCTCTCCTTCCAAAGTTGAGGGCGGGCGGCGGGAGGACGCCCGCCGCCGGGCAGGAAAAACAAAAAACAGGCCAACGCGACGGTCAGCCTGTTTTGAGTTGTTTACTTGGCAAAATTGGGCGCAAAAATACCCTGGTGCAGAAAAGAGGACAGGGCAGAACGCAGGCAGGACACCATGGGAGCACCCCTTCCGGACAGATACCAGGGACACGGTGCGCCGCGCCGGGAGGCGCGGTCGGACACCACGTGTCCAACGGACATTATCATATCGAAAATTTTTTGTAAAATCAAGATGAAGGATGGATTTTCGTATGCTTATACAAGGGAAAACCGCGGCATACCGGGGCAGGTGTTCAAAATAGCCCTGTGCTCTCCAGGATGCGGCTGACCTCGGCGGCCCGGTTGGCCCAGGCGGCCTGCCTGGCGTACTCGATCCGCCGGGCGGAAACCAGCTCCGGGCTCTCCTCCAGCGCCCGGGCGCACCGGCGCAGGAAGCCGGCGTTGTCACTGGCGGTATAGATCACGTCAGGGAAGGATTCCACCTGATCCGGCTCTATCATGGTGACGATGGGCTTTCCGGTGGCCAGATATTCGTAGATGCGGGCGGGAATGATATCACAGCCCAGGCGGTCCAGCCGCAGCAGGTCAAAGAGCACCGCGCACACGGACAGGTGGTCGGGCAGCTCCACCGCGTTCACCGGGCCGGTGAGGATGATGTTGGGGTGCCGCTCCAACCGCTGGGCGGCGGGCTTGGTCACCCGGCCCATGAGCAGAAAGGTCCAGTCAGGCCGGGAGGAGGCGGCGTAGAGCAGCGGGGAGAGGTCTACCTTGCTGGTGATGTCCCCCACCCGGCCGAATACGGGGCGGCCGGCCAGAGCGGCCAGATAGGGGGGCGGGGAGAACTCTTCCCTTGCGAACATGAGGGGGTTGACCCCGTTGGGCAGCAGGGCGATGTTGTCGCTGCAGGGGGACAGGCGGTCCACCAGCCCGGGGGAGGCGGCGAACACCACTTCCGCGTGGGAGGTGAGGTCGCTCTCCTGATCCACAAATTCCTCCCCCCATTCCCGGGCGCAGTCGTACACCAGCCCCCGGTAGGCCAACCGGTCCAGGTAGATCGCCTGGTCCGGCGCGGTGCACCACAGCACCGGCTCCCGGAAGTGGTGGCGGGTCATGGCCCTCTGGATGAAGTCGGCGCTGCGGGCGTAGTTGCGCCGCTGCAGCGTGACCCGCTCCAGGTTGGGCAGCAGGGGAGAGGGCAGGGTATACACCGTGATGTGGGCCCGCACCCGGCGCCCCTGTTCCGGCTGGGGCGCTCCCTTGGGCAGGGGGGGCTCAAAAAAGAGAACCCTGACGTCATTCAGCCGGGTGAGCAGCTGCTGGGTCCGGTTGGGCCGGGCCTGCCAGGGGGAGTGGGACAGGCAGACAATCTGTTTCATGGTCAATCACCTCAGGGAAGAGTGGGCTCAGCCCTCCAGCAGGCGGCGGGCGCAGTCCACGTTGTTTTGTTCCAGCGCCAGCAGCTGCTGGGTCTGGCGGCTGAGCAGCTGCCGGTCCTGGCGGCGGGCCGCCGCCTGATCCAGGAAGGAGCACAGCGTTGGGGTGGTGAGCTGGTCCAGGGGGGCATAGAGATCCTGGCCCACAGAGCCCAGGAAGGAGCTCACCTTGGGGTCATACACCGCGCCGATGAGGGGGACGCCGTGTCCCGCGGCGAAGACCAGGGCGTGCAGGCGCATGGACAGCACCACATCCATCCGGGAGAACAGCGCGATGGAATTGCCTGCGCTGGTACAGGCGGGGAGGATCACGCAGGGGGCCTTCACCCGGGATGCCACCTGGCGGGCGGCGGCAATGTCCAGACGGGGTTCAATGGGGATGAATACGGGGATGAGGCCATAGGTCTGATAGGCGTAGTCCGCCCCGTCGGCAAAGACCTGGACCACCCGGTCAAAGCCGTGCCAGGGCCGCACGGTGATGCCCAGATAGGCCTCCCCGCTGGAGGGGTTCAGACCTGCGTTTTCCAGCAGGCCGTCCGCCACCGGCCTGGGGGCGGAGGGGAGGATGACCGTGGGGTCGGCGGCCAGCGTGATGGCCGGCGCAGTGACCCCCATGTGCTGCAGCTCCTCCATGGAGGAGCGGTCCCGCAGGGTGATGACATTCACGCATCTGTTGATGGTTCTGGCCGCCCGCCTCCGGTTCCGGGCGGAGTGGATGGGCCCGATGCCGCAGCCGTACATCATCACCTTGCAGCCCATGCGCCGGGCGGAGGAGAGGGTGAACAGGTAGAACCAGAGGGAGCGGTGGCTGGTGATGTCCTGGATCAGGGAGCCGCCGCCGTTGACAAAGAGCCTGCTGCGGGCCATCCTGCGCAGGAATCCCAGGAAATTGAAGGTGTAGACCGCGCCGACCCGGTGGGTCAGCCGGGTGTCCTTTGGCCGCCGAGTCATGACCCACAGGGGCATATCCGGGTCGATGGAGCGCAGCTCGGTGAGCACCGCCTGGAGGATGGCCTCGTCGCCGGCGTTGCCCCGGCCATAGGCCCCGCAGACCAGCACGCCGTCCCGCTTGCTCTGGGAGCGGGAGTGGCGGCGCAGGATGGTCTCATAGATCTCCAGCTGGCGCTGGATGGTGCGGTCGATGGAGTATTCCGCTCTGGCCTTGTCCAGCAGCCGGTTCCCCAGTCTCCGGCGCAGGGCGGCGTCGCCCGCCAAGGCGGCCAGGTGCCGGGCCAGGGCCCGGTGGTCGCCGGGCTGGAAGAGCAGGCCGGTGATGCCGTGTTCGATGAGATAGGGCACCCCGCCCACCTGGGTGGCCACGGTGGGCAGGGCAAACCGGGCCCCCTCGGTGAGCGCGTAGGGGAAGGTCTCCGAGAGGGAGGTGAGGGCGTTGATGTCCAGGGCGTTGTAAAAACTGTCCGTATCGGTGAGCCAGCCGGCAAAGCACACCAGCTCTTCCACCTGGAGTTCCCGGGCCAACTGTTTCAGGGCGGCCTCGTCCTGTCCGTCGCCGGCGATGATAAGCCGCAGCTGGGGCTGCTGGCGGACAGCCTGGGCAAAGCCCCGCAGCAGCGTGGGGATGTCCTTCACCGGGTTCAGGCGGGCGGCGATGCCCACAATCACCGCATCCTCCGGCCAGTGCAGCCCCAGGGAGGCGAGAAAGGCCTTCCGGTCCAGGGCGGGGGTGCGGGGGGTGAAATCCAGCCCGTTGTAGATGGCAAAGGCCTGCTGGGGGTCGAACCCCCGGCGGATGAGCAGATCTACCATGGCGTCGGACACCCCGATGCGGTAGCGGATCTGCCGCAGGGCCCAGGCGTTGATGGTGCCGAAGGTGAGGCGGGAGAGGGGGCGGCCCATATAGTCCAGCCTGGGGTCGCTGTGCACGGTGGTGACCACCGGCAGGCCGGTGGCCTTTTTCAGCAGCGCCCCCATCATATTGCCCCGGGCGCCGTGGCAGTGGATGATGTCATAGCCCTCGGCGCGGATCTTTTCCTGAAGGGGCTTCAGCGCGGCCAGGGGATTGCTTTCGCCCATGATCTCCACATGGATGCCCAGCTGGCGGGCCTCCTGGGCGAAGGGGCCGTCGGTAAAGCACACCATGTCCGCCTGAATGTACCGGGACAGCCCCTGGAGCAGGGAGTGGACATGGGTCTTGGCGCCGCCGGTATCGCCGCCGCTGATGAGGTGGATGACTTTCATAGGGACCTCCAAAAAGGACTTGCCACACGGGGGCAGATCCGATACAATGATAATTCAGCCGGCGCCGCCACCGCGGGCCGGGCATATTGTCACAGCCTGATTATACATATCTTTGACCGGCAGGTCAAGGGAAGGAGCTTGCCATGCCAGAAGTGATACAGCGTCTGGACGAGAGTGTGCTGCTCTGGATTGTGGAGCATCTGCGCAACCCCGTTCTGGACATGATTTTCCCTGTTTACACCAGCCTGGGCAACGCCGGAGTGCTGTTCATCCTGGCGGCGGTGGCGCTGCTGTGCTTCCGCTCCACCCGCCGGGCGGGGGCGTCCGCCGGGGTGGGGATGCTGCTGGGCCTGCTGATTACCAATCTCACCATCAAGCCGCTGGTTAGCCGGCCCAGGCCCTGGGTGGTGCTGGAGGGGCTGGCCAATCTGGCCACCAGCAGCGACCCCAACTCCTTTCCTTCGGGGCACAGCTGCGCCGCCTTTGCCTTTGCCGTGGCGGTGGCGCTGACGGCGCCCCGGAGATGGATGAAGGCCGCGGCCCTGGCAGCCGCGGCCCTGATGGCGTTTTCCAGATTGTACGTGGCGGTCCACTTCCCCAGCGATGTGCTGGCCGGAGCGGCCATCGGAGCTGTGTGCGGCCTGCTGGGCGCGTGGATCACCCGCCTGGTGCGGGACGCGTGGCAGAGGCGGAAGGTCAGCTGAGGGCGGCGCCCCCGTCCGCCAGGGCGAGGATGACCGCCTGGGCCAGAAGCAGGCCCGCCGCGGCGGGCACCCACATGGCGCTGGCGGGGATGGAGCGCCGGCCGGGGGGAGGGGCCTCATCCCCCGCCTGGGCGCTGGCGGGCAGCTCGGGGGAGAAGACCACCCGGTGGTGGAGGATCCCCCGGGCGCGCAGCTCTTTGCGCACCACCCGGGCCAGGGGACAGCCCTCGGTTTTGGACAGGTCGGCGATGCGCAGCTGCTGGGCGTCCACTTTGTTGCCGGTGCCCAGGGCGGAGATGATGGGCACGCCCCTGCGATGGGCGGTCTCGATGAGGTCCAGCTTGCAGCTCACCAGGTCGATGGCGTCCACAATGTAATCATACCGGTGCTGGAAAAACATCTCCCGGCTGTCCGCCTCATACCGGGCGCACAGGGGGTGGAGCAGACAGTCCGGATTGATATCCCTCAGGCGCAGGGCGGTGGCCTGCGCCTTTTCCATGCCCAGGGTGGAGCGCAGGGCGGCCTGCTGGCGGTTGAGGTTGCTCAGGGATACGGTGTCCTGGTCCACCAGGGTGAGCTCCCCCACGCCGGAGCGGCACAGGGCCTCGGCGCACCAGCCCCCCACGCCGCCCAGGCCGAACACCGCCACATGGCTGTGCTTCAGCCGATCCATGGCGGCGCTGCCCAGCAGCATTTCCGTGCGGATGAATTGATCTTCCATCAGGTGCACCTCCTGTGAGAAAAGGGCCGGACGTGAGTCCGGCCCTTTTTGGGTTTGTAGTGATTGCGTGAGCTCAGGTACCCAGATACTTTGCGCCGTCGGCGGCGACACCCTCGTAATTGCCGTTCTCCACCAGCTCGTCTTCCCAGGCGGTGGTGTCGTCGGTGCTCATGTCTTCCCGGACGGCCATGACCCACTCGGCCTCGCCCCAGCCCTGGAAGTAGATGAGGTGGTAGCCCCAGTAGGAGCTGAGGGAGTCCAGATCGCCCTCGTGGCGGACGATGTCCACATCGCCGGCCTGGTGCTCCTGGTCAAAGATCCACTGGTCCAGCTCGTCCACAAACTGGCCCCGGGTCACGTTCTCGTACAGACCGCCCGCGGTGTTGGAGCTGGCGTCGTCGGAGTACTCGTTGGCCAGCTCGCCAAAGGCCTCGGCGGTCTTGTCCCCGGCCTCGTACTCGGCCAGGACCTTGTCGGCCTCGGCCTTGGCGGACTCCCATTCCTCCTCGGTGGGGGCGGTCAGGTTGCCCTCCTCGTCGGTGGCGGCCACGGCCTGGAACAGGATGTGGCGGATGTCAGCGGAGAGGTCCTCGTTGCGGCCGCGGCTGTGGAAGATGACCACGTAATAGCCGGACTCCCCGTTCTCCACCAGGGCGGCCTCGCCCTCGTCCAGCTCCAGAAGCTCCTCGCGGTAGCCGGAGGAGAGGGAGGTGGACCCGGTGACAACGGAGTGGTCGCCGGAGGTGTTGGGCTCGTACTCCTCAATCAGAGCGGCCACGTCGGTGTCGCCCTCCTCATAGGCGGCCAGAGCCTCCTCGGCCTTCTCCTTGGCGTCGGCCAGGGCCTGCTCCTCCAGCTCCTCGATCTCCTCGTCGCTCAGCTCGTTGCCGTCCTCGTCGGTGTCCTCCACGTCCGCGGGGGTGAAGTAGAGGTAGGAGTACTCAAAGTCATCGATGGAGTCCTTGTGCTCCTCGTAGTAAGCCTCCAGCTCCTCGCTGGTGTAGGAGTCATAGAACTCCTCCAGCTTGTCGTTGGAGTAGAGGTTGGCCAGCAGGGACTTGGCGGTGAGCCGCTCAAAAATGCTCTCGGTCATATATTTGCCGTAGCTGGACACCAGGATACCCTTGACGCTGGTGCCCTGGGAGGCGGCGGAGCTCTCCAGGCTCTCCATGGTGGCGTCCAGATCGTCCTGGATGTCCGCCTCGGTATACCCGGCCTCCAGCGCCGCGTCATAGCGGGCCTGGACGCTCTGGGCGGAGGCGATGGCCTGCTCCACAAAGAAGTCGTGGTAGGTGGTGCCCTCTTCCTCGTTCAGGATCTGCTCGTCGTCGGGAACGCTGGTGTCAATGAGGCCGGCGTACACATAGGTGTAGCGCTGGTCATAATAATAATAGCTCAGCTCGGCGGCGGTGAGCTTCTCACCGCCGATGGTGGCGGCAGTGGCTCTGCTCTGGAAAAAGCCGGAGTTCCAAATCAGCAGCGCGGCCACCAGCACCACGACCACCACGCCGATGGCGGTGTAGGTGCGGACCTTGCGCTTGTAGGCAGCCTGCTTCTGATCGGCCTGTGTGACCTTGTCAGAGATACCGCCCTGGCGCTGCTTCTTCTCTCTGGATGCGCTCATGGTATCAATCCTCTCAGTTTCAGTGGTAATTCGCATAGACGGAACAAAAGCACATCCTCCTGTGCCGATGTGCCGAATACAGGCATTATAGCACGGCGTGTCAAGCCTTGCAAGAAAAAAATCCGCCCCGGGGCGGATTCCAAGGAAAATTCACAAACTGTCCACAGTATCGTCAAAATTTTATGATTGAATGGGACGGCATCAAGTTTCCTGCGTCCTGGCGCGTTGCGATCAGAGGCAAGGCCGGCGGCGCGTTTCAAAGGTTTGCCCTGCCGCGGCGCAGCAAAAAGCGGGAGGACATCCGTCCTCCCGCGAAATGGACAAGGCCCCCGCCGTGGCCGTGCC
This sequence comes from uncultured Oscillospiraceae bacterium, assembly GCA_944385465.1. Lineage (GTDB taxonomy): Bacteria > Bacillota > Clostridia > Oscillospirales > Oscillospiraceae > Enterenecus. The sequence continues at coordinate 7,429 of CALWXH010000054.1, forward strand.
GCCCGATTAAAAACCTGCACGTGAATGCAGGTGGGTCGCCTCCGCACCGATTCACCGCTTCCAACGTCCAGCCACCTCCGGAGAGGGCCGGGAGGCCTGCGATCCACGGCGCGAGTGCAGCGTCCCGTATAAAAGATGTGGGTTTTAAACAGGCGGACACGTAGTTAGAACCCGGCAGGGGAAGAAAGGGAGGATCACTCCTCCGCATCCTCCTCAGAGAACAGCTGCTCCATGAACAGGTCATAGACGGTGTCCAGCTCCTGCTCATCGTCAATGTCGGCCAGCAGCTCCTCGCCGTTTTCCTGGATGACTTTCAGCAGGATCATGCCATAGTCCTCGTCCTGCTCATCCATGTCGGCGGGGAGGAAGGCCATATAGGTGGTCCCCTGATGCTCTAATGTACCCAGATGTTCCAGTTCAAATTCGTTGCCCTCGTCATCGGTGACGCTGACAAAATCCGGGCCGAACTCCTCACTCATGGAAATGCGCCTCCTTTGGGGGTGGTTCCCTTGTATTCATTGTACCGTCTCCCAGAGGAAAAAGCAAGGGGGGCGGAAGAAATTTTCGCCCCGGCGTCCCATCCCCCGGCTGTACCCGGCGGGGTGGACAAAGCGGCGCAGATGTGGTATACTCTTCAGAAGTATGCCCTTCACAGGCACATGATATGCTATGTCAGACACACATCGAAGGTGACACGCCGCCCCGGCGGCCATGTCCATCGGAGGTATCAAAATGGCAGAAAACAATCTCAATCACGAGCAGGAGGCGCGCCGTTCCGCCGGCCGGTCCCAGGGCCGGCGCCAGGCTGGGAGCGACAGCCGCGTTGCCCGCAGGCAGAAGAAAAAGCGGCCGCTGGTGGCCACCGTCTTCCTGCGCATTTTTCAGGTGCTGGGCACCCTGGTGCTCATCGGGGTGGTCACCACCGCTTTCCTGGCCTGTTATGCGGCGGTGTACATCCGCACAGCGGTGTTGCCCAACGCCACGCTGGAGCTGTCCGCCTTTACCCTGAACGAGAACTCCGTCATCTATTACTATGATGAGAACGGCCAGGCCCAGGAGCTGGAGACCCTGGTGGGCCTGGAGAACCAGGAGTGGGTGGACCTGGAGGACATCCCCCAGGATCTGCGCAACGCGGTGGTGGCCATTGAGGACCACCGTTTCTATGAGCACAACGGCGTGGACTGGTACCGCACCGCCTTCGCCTTTGTGAACATGTTCCTGGGCATGCGCAACACTTTTGGCGGCTCCACCCTGACCCAGCAGCTCATCAAGAACCTCACGCAGTATGACGATGTGACGGTCACCCGGAAGATCAGCGAGATCTTCACCGCCCTGGACGTGGAGAAGAACTACTCCAAGGACGACATCCTGGAGCTCTATCTCAACGTGATCTACCTGGGCAACGGCTGCCGGGGGGTGCAGGCGGCGTCCAACTACTACTTCGGCAAGGACGTGTCCGACCTGACGCTGGCCGAGTGCGCCAGCCTGGCGGGCATCACCAACAACCCCTCCCTGTACAGCCCCAACGCCCAGCTCAACGTCACCCGCTACAAGTGCCTGGAGTGCGGCACCTACTCCCTCACCAACGACGAGCCCTGCGACAATGAGGAGTGCGGCGCGGAGCACTACGGCCCGGCGGAGGTGTGGAACGGCCGGGAGTACAACAAGGCCCGGCAGGAGCTGATCCTGCAGACCATGGCGGATCCGGAGATCAGCCCCGACGGGGCTTACATTACCCAGGCCCAGTGTGAGCAGGCCATCGCCCAGACGCTGGTGTTCACCTGGGATGACGCCTATGACGACGCCCCCGCCGAGGGGGAGGAGCAGGAGGAAGAGGATAACAGCAGCATCAACTCCTGGTATGTGGACGCGGTGATCAGCGAGCTGCTGGACTACTTCGTCAACGAGGAGGGAATGTCCTCCTCCGCCGCCACCCAGATGATCTACTCCGGCGGCCTGCGCATCTACACGCCCTTTGACCCTGCGGTCCAGGCAGACGTGGACGAGATCTACGAGAACTGGGACGGCTCCCACTTCACCTCCAACACCGGGCAGGAGATCTCCTCCGCCATCACCATTGTGGACAACTCCACCGGCTATGTGGTGGCCATGTCCGGCGGTCTGGGGGAGAAGACGGTGAACCGCGGCTGGAACAACGCCATGGCCACCCGGCAGCCCGGCTCGTCCATCAAGCCCCTGTCGGTGTACGCCCCCGCGTTGGACATGGGGCTGATCACTCCGGCCTCGGTGCTGGATGACAGCCCCATCCAGATCCTCAACGGCTCTGTCTGGCCGCTGAACCTGCCCCGGGGCTACCGCGGCCTGACCACGGTGCAGGATGGTGTGTACCGCTCGGTGAACACCATCGCCACCCGTACCCTCCAGCTGGTGACCATAGAGGGCTCCTATCAGTTCATGGAGGAGCGCTTCGGCATCACCACCCTGGAACCCGGCTACTACAACAGCGCCGGGGACTGGAAGACCGACTACGACTACAGCCCTCTGGCCATGGGCGGCCTGACCCACGGCGTGACCACTGTTGAGATGGCCGCGGCCTTTGCCACCTTCCCCAGAGGGGGCACCTATACCGAGCCCACCACCTTCCTGCTGGTGGAGGATCGGGAGGGCAACGTGGTGGTGGACCACACGCCAGAGACCAACCCGGAGGCGGTCAAACCCACCACTGCCGCTTACATGAACGACATGCTCACCGGCGTCGTGTCCTCCGGCACCGGCAACGGCGCCCAGATTCCCGGCCAGCTGGTGGCTGCCAAGACCGGTACCTCGGACAGTGCCTACAACTACTATTTCGTGGGCTATACCGGCCACTACACCGCCGCGGTGTGGACTGGGTATCCCCAGTACGACGAGGCCATGACCAGCCGGTACGGCAACCCCTCCCTCACCCTGTGGCGGGAGGTCATGACCCTGGTCCACGACGGTCTGGAGCGGGTGGAGTTCCCAGAGCCGGGCAACCGGCAGTCTTACACCATCTGTCTGGACTGCGGCAAGCTGGCCACCAGCGACTGCTCCGACGACATCCGGGGCAGCCGGGCCCGCACCTTCTCCCTCTTCGCGGGGGACGGCCCCACAGAGTACTGCACCTGCCATGTGCCGGTGCGGGTGTGTACCGACTGTCCCATTCTGGATGCCAATGGGGAGCCAACCGGCGTCTATCGACTGGCCGGCGAGCACTGCCCGGAGGAGACGGTGCGCTACGTCACCATGGTGGACTATGTCCGGGATCAGGTGAGCGCCTCGGTGTCCGTGGGCGACTCCTATGCCCTGATCTCCTACTACGACCGGTTCTCTGAGACGGACCGCTACTGCAACGTCCATGACGGTCAGCCCTATGACCCCAGCGCCTTTGACATCAACAACCCCGACACCTGGCCCACCGAGGACGAGTGGCCCGGCTTCAACCCGGAGGACGAGACCACCTGGCCCAACTATGTGCCCCCGGTGGAGCCCAGCGACCCGCCGGTGGATCCCAGCCAGCCGCCGATAGAGCCCAGCGAGCCCCCGGTGGAACCCACACCGGAGGTCCCGCCGGATTCAGATGAATAGGTGACCACCTAAAAATCTCCGCGAAAGCCGGTCTTTCGCGGAGATTTTTTGCATCCTGCCGGAAAAGGCGGCGGGGTTTGGCGAATGTTTGGTGAAAACGGGGCCCAATTCTGAATTGTGAACTGTCCTTGTGTGTGATACAATAGACCGCAGTACAAGGACAGATGCTGGAGAACCGGCGGGAGGAGGGGGCAGAATGGCCCAGAAGCAGCGATATTTTATTGTGGAGGCGTCAGCCCTCCCGGAGATTTACCTGAAGGTGGCGGACGCCAAGCGCTATCTGGAGACCGGGGAGGAGCAGACGGTGAACGCCGCCACCCGGCGGGCCGGCATCAGCCGCAGCGCGTTTTACAAGTATAAGGACGCCATCCGCCCCTTCCGGGACATGCTCCACGGCCGGATTGTCACCATCCAGATCCTGCTGCGCAACGAGCCGGGGGCCCTGTCCGCGGTGCTGAACACCCTGGCCCACAGCGGGGGAAACGTGCTCACCATTCATCAGGCCATCCCCGGCGGGGACGCGGCCGCGGTGACGGTGGGGCTGGAGACCTCCGGCCTGGACAGCGATCTGGAAGAGCTGCTCTCCGCGCTGCGGGAGCGGCCTGAGGTGGTCCGCTGCGAAGTGCTGGCGGGCTGATAGAAAACGATAAGGTGGGAGACTGACATGGTAAATGTGGCGATTTTAGGATTCGGGACGGTGGGCTCCGGTGTGGCCGAGGTGCTCACCGGCCATGAGAGCAGCATCGCCCAGAAGGCCGACGGCCTGGTGAAGCTGAAATATATCCTGGATGTGCGGGAATTCCCCGAAAGCCCCTTCGCGGACCGGTTTGTCAAGGATTTTTCTGTCATCGAGTCCGACCCGGAGGTGGACATCGTGGTGGAGACCATCGGCGGGGCCACGGTGGCCCTGGACTTCACCCGGCGGGCCCTGGCGGCGGGCAAGAGCGTGGTCACCTCCAACAAGGAGCTGGTGGCCACCCACGGCTATGAGCTGACCCAGCTGGCCAGGGAAAAGGGCGTGTGCTATCTCTTCGAGGCCAGCGTGGGGGGCGGCATCCCCATCATCCGCCCCCTGTCCCAGTGCCTGGCCGCCAACGAGATCCTGGAGATCTACGGCATCCTCAACGGCACCACCAACTACATCCTCACCCGGATGATCAAGGCGGGGCTGTCCTTTGAGCAGGCCCTGGCAGAGGCCCAGGAGAAGGGATACGCCGAGCGGGACCCCTCCGCCGACGTGGAGGGGCACGACGCCTGCCGGAAGATCTGCATCCTGTCCGCCATCGCCTTCGGCCGGCACATCTATCCGGAGCAGGTGCCCACCCAGGGCATCACCGGGGTGACCCTGGCGGACGTGGACTACGCCGAGGGGGCGGGGAAGAAGATCAAGCTGCTGGGCCGGGCCATCAAAATGCCCGACGGCGCGGTGTGCGCCTATGTGGCACCCCACCTCATCGACGTCAGCCATCCCCTGGCCGGGGTGGACGACGTGTTCAACGGCATCTCCGTCCGGGGAGACGCCATTGGTGACGTGATGTTCTACGGCCGGGGAGCGGGCAAGCTGCCCACCGCCTCCGCCGTGGTGGCCGACGTGATGGACATCGCCCGGAACCTGGGCCACCGCAAGGCCCTGTGCTGGGCGCCCGGCGGGCCGGACGCCGCCTGCGGCACCGGCCAGCTGGCCAGCCGCTGGTATGTCCGGGCCGACGCCAGGGCCGAGGCGCTGCGCTCCGCCCTGGGGGAGGTCAAGCTGCTGGCCCGCCCCGGCGCCCCGGCGGAGGAGGCGGCCTGCCTCACCGAGGGGGAGTTCACCCAGGCCCAGCTGGAGGAAAAGCTGAGCGGGGTGGAGGTGCGCTGCGCCCTCCGGGTACTCAACTGACCCGGCGGGGCGGCATACAATAACCCAGGAATACTGTCCGGAAGGATTGAAGAAACATGGCACTCATCGTACAAAAATTCGGCGGCACCTCGGTGGCGGACGCCCAGCGCCTGCGCAACGTGGCCCGCATCATCACCGATACCTACAAACAGGGCAACAGCGTGGTGGCGGTGCTCTCCGCCCAGGGGGACACCACCGACGATCTCATTGAGAAGGCCCAGGAGATCAACCCCAACCCCTCCAAGCGGGAGATGGATATGCTGCTGTCCACCGGGGAGCAGATCTCCTGCTCCCTGTGCGCCATGGCCATCGAGGCCATGGGCTATCC
>CALWXH010000055.1 GCA_944385465.1 uncultured Oscillospiraceae bacterium
AAGTTTAGCGGTTGCGAAACGGAGGCGCGACCGTCTGGATGTCAAATCTTTGTCAAATGTAGGTAAAGAAACGGGTGAGGCGGACAGGCGGACGGCTTCCGCCGTCCGCCTCTGTGCCTGACAATTCACCCGGTTCAGAAAATGTACCTATGGGAATCATCAGAAAGGTCATGTCCTTTTTTCTGGGTTCCGCCGCCGGGAGGGCGGCTCCGCCCTTCGGAGATTATCATGCTCGGGGTCGGCAAAGCCGCCCCTGCGCAATTCCCGGCCGCAGGCCGGGAATTTACGCGCCACTCGGCGCGCGGCCCAGAAGGGGCGAAAGGGCCACGGCACCAGACCTCCCTCTGATGCCGTGGCCCTTTCTGAAGCCGTGTTTAGTATGTTACCGTTGTCGATGTCCGATTCGCAGTTTCTATCAGGGTGTTTCCGTCATATACTTTTGCTGTTGCCACCACCCGATAGGAGTACCCGGACGTTACGTACCATTGCTCCGTGAGTGTTACTACAGTAGAACCTGTTGTACTCCAGCTCTTTACGTCCACCCAGCGCCCGTTTTCCAGCCGCTGTAGCGATGACTCAAGATTTACAGTCAGCGTATAGTCACGTAGGCGGGCCTTAACTTCTACATTGGAGCAGCCCGATTTTGAAATGGACAGAGATGCGTTCAGCATAGAAAAATTCACATAATATGGTTCTACATTGCACTCTGTTGCGGCGGACGCGCAGATGGAAAGCGAAAGTACAGCGGCAAGCACAAGGGCAGCAATACAAGCGGGACGAAACCGAGTTTTCATGTTGTTGATTCCTCCTGAATCTTCTGAGATGTTCGGGGGATCGATCTCCTTACGCTCAGTAGACGCAGCGAGAATGAGAAATGCAACAAGAATTTTAATTAATCCACATATTTTATAGCTTCTGCCATATCCAGCAAGGCCTCTTTGTCGAGTGCATTGCTCCAGATATTAAGAAAAACCGCGTGGTCCGTATCTGCCCAGGTTACAGATATATCTTGTTTTATATATTTCTTCTCTGCACAGATACCGGCATAGCCGTTGATGTTCACGTCCGTGACCACGGTATCTTCCGTGTCAACGGAATATATCGTATTTCTATTGAGCGTCACATCAATCGCAATGATCTTACCGTCTTCAGTTTGATACCAATAATCTCTGCCAGTTTTGGTTTCGTCACATGTGATTAGTTTGTACTCTGCTGGGATTTCGGGCATGGTGTAGTGAGAAACCACACTGTTGGAGTTTTGCAGGGATCCGTTTTCATCTGGCTGCAGGGTCAGGTGTGTACCGTCGTCAGTGATCGAGAGCATCAGGTTCAAGAATCCCACGCGAAATTCTGGGATAGTTGCGTAAGCGACGGCGAACAGCATCACCGCGGCAATGGCCACAATTGCCACTTTGCGCAGCACCCTGATCGTGACCCGCCCGGTGCGCCGCAGTTTTTCCTTTCTTACAGCGTCGGAAATGAGTTTCTTGCAGGTTTGGTCAAGTTCCTCTGGCACGGCTGCGTCGGGATCGTGGTTCAGCTCTTCCGCCAGTTTGAGCAGCTCCTGCCCCTCTTCCTCCGCCACGTCGTCCAACAGCAAGGCAAACATGGCCTCTTCATATCGTTCCTGTAGCTGATTCCGATTCGCCATCGTGTTCCCTCCTTGTGAGTTCTGCCAGTACTTTTCGCCTGGCTCTGGTCAGGGCCATCCGCACACTGCTGGGTTTGCAATTCATCCAACTGGCGATGTTTTCATCGCTCTCATGAAAGATGTATTTCCCCTCTAATAGTAAACGCTCCCGTTCAGGAAGCTCATCCCAAATCTTCGCGAACTCCCTTTGCCATTCCTTCCGGATCAGCTGTTCCTCCACGGGCAGGCCCCCGTCCTCCTGTTCGGACAGGTCCATGTGGACCAGGTAGCGCTCGTCCCTGCTCTTCCGCCCCAGGTGCTTGAGGGCGGTGTTGCGCACCGTGTGGGAGATGTAAGTTGCCCTGCGCCCCTCGTTCAGGGACTGGAGCAGGTCAAGCTTGCCCAGGAGCTTTTCTACAGCGTCCTGGACAATGTCCTCCTGCTCGGCAAGGTTCTCCGTCCACTTCTTGGCGATATGGAATATGAGCCGTTTATAGTGATGGTATAGATGGAGGGCGAAGTCCCGATCCTCTTCCCGCTCCAGCCTGGCTACCATGCCTGCGATCATACGCAACCTCCTCCTTTGTCTTTCTGAGAGGGGGGGCCTTGCCCCCGCGCCCCGCCGGGCGGGGACCGGTACGCGCAAGGCCTCCATACACAACAGACCCGCCCGGCGGAAAAACGCAACCGGGTTTTTCACGAAATCCGGAAAAATTTTTTCCGCGCCCGCCCCGCGGGGCGGAACTGGCGGATGCTGTCCCCTTAACCATACTACAACCTTGCAGCTTTGGCAAGGTTTGATAGACCATCGCAGGTCTGGCGGCGGCCGGGGAGGGGGGAGCCCCTCTTGCCCGGCCCGGCGGCTCTGAGCCATGCGCAGGGCCGCTTTTTTGCTGCCCGCGGGGCGGGACGGGGGTCTGTCAACGCGCCGCTGCCCCCCGCCGTCACGGCGGGGTGACAGGGGGAAACGGCGGGATGGTGGCGCGTTTCAGCGGCAGCTGATACCGTAAATCCAGAGGCCGGCCCGCCGGGAGAAAAAAGTGGTCGAAAAATGTAAACTTCCCCCTTGACAGGATGAGTCTACTATGATAGACTCACCATCAGAGGGAGGTCTATAAAAATAGACTTCCGGCGGCGGAAAAACTTTTTTTCGATAGCATGTTGCACGCCGGCCTCTGCCGGGTCTTATAGAATAAGAGCCGCCCCAAGGGGGCTGCCCACACCACTTGACACAAAAAGGAGCTGAGGGGTTATGAAAGAAAAACAGGCTTGCCGGGGCCATGGACGCCCAAAGCGGTTCCGGCGGTTTGCCGCGGGCGGGCTGGTGCTGATCTGCCTGGTCCTGCCGGCCGGGTGTACCCCGGGGGGCGCGGACGTGTCCACGCCGCCCACGCCCTCCGCCGACCAGGAGCCCCCGGTGATTTTAGGGGCGCGGGACCTGGAGGTGGAGGCAGGGGAGACCATCTCCTACCGGCGGGGCGTGACCGTCACCGACAACAGCGGCGTCCCCCCGGAGCTGACCATTGACAGCAGCCGGGTGAACCTGGCCGTCCCGGGGGTATACCCCGTGACCTACACCGCCCGGGACGGCAGCGGGAATGAGTCCTCCGTCACCATCACCGTCACGGTGACGGCGGGGGAGGCCGACCCCAGCCCCTCGCCCTCCCGGGAGGAGCCCAGCCAGCCCCCGGCCCAGGCCACCCAGCCGGGGAGTTCCGCCGCCCCCACCCAGGACCCCGAGCCGGAGCCCAGCAAGGATGACGGCGGCGCCGTGTCCATCAGCGACCGGCTCAACGCCCTGGCCGACCAGATCCTGGCCCAGATCACCAACTCGGGCATGAGCCAGTACCACAAGGCCCGGGCCATCTACAACTATGTCAGCACCCGCATCCGCTACGTGAGCTACGGCGACAAGTCCAGCTGGATCTCCGCGGCCTACACGGCCCTGACCCAGGGGCGGGGCGACTGCTACAACTACTTCGCCGCCTCCAAGATCCTCCTCACCCGGGCCGGCATTGCCAACGTGGATCTCTACCGGGTGGGCGGCAACTCGTCCCACTACTGGCAGCTGGTGAACACCGGGAGCGGGTACTACCATTTTGACGCCTGTCCCCACCCCTCCCAGTGGCCGCTGGAGTGCTTCATGCTCACCGAGGCCCAGGTGCGGGCCTACTCGGAGCAGTGCACCGGGACGTGGAAGAACTACTACGTCTATGACTACGACGCCTGCCCCGTGGTGGCGGTGGGCACGCCCGAGGACCCGGAGCCCAGCCCCACGCCGGAGCCCAGCCCCACGCCGGAGCCCAGCCCGTCGCCGGAACCCAGCCCGTCGCCAGAGCCCAGTCCGTCGCCGGAACCCAGCCCGACGCCGGAACCCAGCCCGACGCCGGAACCCACTCCCACGCCGGAACCTACTCCGACACCGGAGCCCACCCCGACGCCGAAACCCACCCCGACGCCCGAACCCACCCCGACGCCGGAACCTGAGTCCACGCCGGAGCCCACAGACAGCGCCCAGCCCGCACCCATGGAAACGGAGGTCCTGTGATATGAGAAAATCCTGTATAGCATTTGCCGCCGCGGCCCTGGCCCTGGTGCTGGCCGCCTGCGCCGGGCCCGATGCCCCGGCCACAACTTCTCCCGCGGCCACCCCCGGCGGCACGCCCCTCTCCCCGTACCCCGAGGCCTATGTGTTCCAGGTCCGGGGGACGGAAGTGGCCATCGACCAGGACATGGCGGAGGTGCTGGAAGCCTTGGGGGAGGCGAACAGCTACTTTGAGGCGGCCTCCTGCGCCTTTGACGGGCTGGACAAGACCTACACCTACTCCGGCTTTGTCATCACCACCCGCCCCGACGGGGACCGGGATCTGGTCAACTCCATCCTCCTCACCGATGACAGCGTGGCCACCGCCGAGGGGATCTACATCGGCTCGTCCCAGGCCGACGTGCTGGCCGCCTATGGGGACACCGAGGTGGCCTACAACGTCATCCAGTACACCCTGGACAACACCACGCTGAACTTCATCCTGGAGGGCGGGACGGTGCTCTCCATTGAGTACATCCCGGCCTGAGCCCGGCGGAAAAGGAGGAGAGCGCTCTATGCAAAACCATGTGCTCAACGATCTGTACGCCGTGGTGCGCCGCTGCCCGGACAAGCTGGCCTATTCCGACGGGGAGCACGGCCTCACCTTCGCCCAGGTGTATGACCACAGCCGGCGCGTCGGCTCCTATCTCCACCGGGCGGGGATCTACAAGCGGCCGGTGGTGGTGTTCATGCGCCGCTCTCCGGAGGAGGTGGCCGCCTTCTTCGGGGTGGTGGCGGGCGGGTGCTTCTACGTCCCCGTGGACGTGGAGATGCCCCAGAGCCGGGTCCAGCTCATCCTGGACAACGTGCAGGCCCCGCTGGTGATCTGCGACGACACCACCTGGGAGGCCGGGCAGGAGCTTCAGCTGGGCGGCGGCCGGGCGGTCCGGTACGGGGCGCTGCTGGATACGCCGGTGGACGGGGAGGCCCTGGCGGCCATCCACGCCCGGGCCATCGACACCGACCCCATTTACATCGTCTTCACCTCCGGCTCCACCGGCGTCCCCAAGGGGGTGGCCGCCTGCCACCGCTCGGTGCTGGACTACATCACCCAGCTGTCCGAGGTGCTGGGCTTTGACGGGGACACCGTCTTCGGCAACCAGTCGCCCCTGTACTTTGACGCCTGCCTGAAGGAGCTCTACCCCACGCTGCGCTACGGGGCCACCACCTATCTCATCCCGAAGAAGCTGTTTTCCATGCCGGTGGCCCTGGTGGACTATCTGAACTGTCATCAGATCAACACCATCTGCTGGGTGGTGTCCGCGCTGAGCATGGTCAGCGCCTTCGGCACCTTTCAGGAGGTGAAGCCCCGGTACCTGCGCACCGTGGCCTTCGGCAGCGAGGTGTTCCCCCTCCAGCAGTTCCGGCTGTGGCGGCAGGCCCTGCCCCAGGCCGACTTTGTCAATCTGTACGGCCCCACCGAGGGGACCGGCATGTGCTGCTTTTACCGGGTGGACCGGGAGTTTGAGGACGGAGAGCCCATCCCCATCGGCCGGCCCTTCCCCAACCGGGAGATCCTCCTGCTCACGCCGGAGGGCGCCCCGGCCAAGCCGGGGGAGGCGGGCGAGCTGTGCATCCGGGGCACCAGCGTTACCCTGGGGTACTACAACGACCCGGAGCGCACCGCCCGGGCCTTCGTGCAGAACCCGCTGAACCACGCCTACCCGGAGATCATCTACCGCACGGGGGACATCGGGCGGTACAACGAGCGGGGGGAGCTGGTCTTTGTCTCCCGGCGGGACGCCCAGATCAAGCATATGGGCCACCGGGTGGAGCTGGGGGAGATCGAGACCGCCGCGGCGGCGCTGCCTGAGATCAGGCTGTGCGCCTGCCTGTACGACGGGGCGAAGTCCAGAATCATCCTCTGCTATGTGGGGGAGATTGTCCAGGGGGAGCTGGCCCGGCGCCTGCGCGCCAGGCTGCCCCGGTACATGCTTCCCGCGCGGCTCATCCCCCTGGACGCCATGCCCTTTACCGCCAACGGGAAGATAGACCGCCTGGCCCTGAAACAGCGTTACATCCCACAGGACTGAAGAAAGAAGGGGTATCATGGAAGAACTGCTGAACATTCTGAGCGAGCTGCACCCGGACGTGGACTTCACCTGCCAGGAGGGGCTGGTGGACGACGCCATTCTGGACTCCATGGACATTGTCAGCCTCATTGCCGCCATCAAGGACGTCTATGACGTGTCCATCACCGCCCGGGACATTGTGCCCGAGCACTTCAACTCCGCCGCCGCGCTCTACCGGCTCATCCAGCGGCTGGCCGACGAAGACTGATCCGCGGTCCGGCCGCTTTGAGAGGGGGGAGCCGGCATGCTCTTTACATCCTATGAATTCCTCGGATTCCTGGTGGTCCTGTTCATCCTCTACTACGCGCTGCCCTCCAGGGCCCAGTGGCCCCTGCTGCTGGCGGCCAGCTATCTGTTTTACGGGTGCGCCGACCCCAGCTATCTCCTTTACATCCTGGCCACCACCGGCACCACCTACGGCGCCGCCCGGTTCATCCAGAAGAACGCCGACCGGCAGAGAGCCTATCTCAAGGCGCACAAGCAGGCGCTGAGCCGGGAGGAGCAGCAGGCGTACAAGGCCAGGCAGAAGGCCATCCGCCGGCGCTGGCTGGTGGGCGGGCTGCTGATCGGCCTGGGGAACCTGGCGGTGGTGAAGTACACCAACTTCGTCATCTCCAACCTCAACGGCATCCTGAGCGCCCTGGGGCAGGGGGAGCCGCTGTCCTTCGTGACGCTGGCCATGCCCATGGGGATCTCCTTCTACACCTTTCAGGCGGTGGGCTACCTGGTAGATGTGTACCGGGGCACCGTGACCGCCGAGAAAAATCCCTTCCGCGTGGCCTTGTTCCTGGCCTTTTTCCCCCAGCTGGTGCAGGGCCCCATCAGCCGGTACGGCGAGCTGTCCCAGACGCTCTACGCCCCCCATCCCTTTTCCGCCCGCCGGGTGGCCCGGGGATTGCAGCGGATGCTCTGGGGCTACTTCAAAAAGCTGGTGATCGCCGACCGGCTCCTGCCGGCCATCCTGGTGCTGACCGGGGACAGCGCCGCTTACTCCGGCGCCTACGTCCTGGTGGGGATGTTCTTTTACACCGTGAACCTGTACGCCGACTTCACCGGGGGCATTGACATCACCATCGGCATCGCCGAGGCCATGGGGATCACCCTGCCGGAGAACTTCCACCGGCCCTATTTCTCCAAGTCCCTCAAGGAGTACTGGCGGCGCTGGCACATGACCATGTCCTTCTGGTTCCGGGACTATGTGTTCTACCCCGTCTCCACCTCCTCCTTCATGTGGAAGCTCACCAAGTTCTGCCGGAGCAGGCTGGGCAGCCAGGTGGGGCGGCGGGTGCCGGTCTACCTGTCCAGCTTCCTGGTGTGGCTGGCCACAGGCGTATGGCATGGGGCCAGCTGGAATTTCATCGTGTGGGGGCTGGGGAATTTTGCAATCCTCATGATCTCCGAAGAGCTGGAGCCCCTCTACGCGCGGTTCCACCGCCGCTTCTATGTGGACGGCGCCCTGTGGTACAAGGTGTTCCAGGTGGGGCGCACCTTCCTGCTGGTCTCGGCGCTGAAGCTCTTTGACTGCTACGCCTGCGTCGGGGAGACCTTCCGGGCCTTCGGCTCCATCTTCACCGCGGGCAACTGGCACATTTTCTGGGACGGCTCCCTGCTGGGGTTGGGGCTGACGCTGACGGACTATGGGGTGCTGGCCGCGTCCACGCTGCTGGTGGTGTGCGTGAGCCTGGCGCAGCGCGCAGGCAGCGTGCGGGACGCCATCCACAGCAGGCCCTACCCGGTGCGCTTCGCGCTGTGGTACGCGCTGTTTCTGGCGGTGCTGCTGATGGGGGCCTACGGCATCGGATACGATGCCAGCCAGTTCATTTACAATCGGTTCTGAGGGGGGCGTGATTCGCATGAAGGAAACAAAGAGAACCCGGTCCCTGATCACCTTTTTCCTCTCCGCGCTCATCGTCCTTCTCACGCTCTGGCTGCTCCAGCGGCTGCTGGTGCCCAAATACGCGGCAGACGTGGTGGAGGGGGCGCTGGTGGCGGAATACTACCAGGAGGAAAACAAGGACTTCGATGTGATCTTTGTGGGGGACTGCGAGGTATACGAGAACTTTTCCCCGGTCACGCTCTGGGAGGAGTACGGCATCCACAGCTACATCCGGGGCAGCGCCCAGCAGTATATCTGGCAGTCCTATTATCTGCTGGAAGATACCCTGCGGTACCACACGCCCCAGGTGGTCATCTTCAACGTCCAGTCCATGCAGTTCAGCCAGGCCCAGAACGAGGCCTACAACCGCATGACGCTGGAGGGGATGGAGTGGTCCGGGTCCAAGGTGAAGTCCATCCTGGCTTCCATGACGGAAGAGGAGCAGTTCCTGGACTATGTGTTTCCCATCCTGCGCTATCACACCCGGTGGAGCGAGCTCACGGGGGATGACGTCCGGTATCTCTTCCAGAGCAGGCCGGTGAGCCACAACGGCTACTATATGCGGGTGGATGTCAAGCCGGCTGAGAACGTCCCCGGCGGACAGATCCTGGCTGACTACTCCTTCGGGGAGCGGGCGTGGGACTATCTGGAGCGGATGGTGCAGCTGTGCCAGGCGCACGATATCCAGCTCATCCTCATCAAGGCGCCCAGCCTCTACCCCTACTGGTATCCGGAGTGGGAGGCCCAGATCGAGGACTTCGCGCGGGAGCGGGATCTGCCCTACCTCAACTTTCTGGAGCTGACGGAGGAGACCGGCATCGACTACAGCACCGACACGTATGACGCCGGACTGCACATGAACCTGTCCGGGGCGGAAAAGCTGTCTGACTATATGGGGAAGATTCTGCGTGAGGAATACGGCGTCCCGGACCGCCGGGGCGACCCCCAGCTGGACCGGATCTGGGCGGACAACCTCGCCGCCTATGAGGCGGAGCAGCAGGCCCAGTATGAATGTTACGGTATGACCCCCCAGCAGGAGGGGGGATGAACCGGCGGCTGCCCGGCCGCGGCTCCGCCCCTGCGGGCGATGGTTTTTCACATTCCGCCGCCGGGAGAGAGGCTCCGCCCTGCGGCGGACCAAAGTCCGGCGAACTGAATTGCGCCCGTTTTATTTTCCCACAGCCTGCCCCGTTGCGCCGGGGCGGGCTGTTGTGTTATACTGCCGGCATAACCATGAAACACGAGGTGAACGCGCCATGGACAACATCCACATCCTGGTGGTGGAGGACGACACCGACATCAACCGCCTGCTGTGCACCATTTTAGAGGGGGCGGGCTACACCTGCCGCTCCGCCTTCTCCGGCAGCGAGGCCATGCTGTGGGCGGAGAAATACGACTACGACCTGGTGCTGCTGGACCTGATGCTGCCGGGGCTCACCGGGGAGGAGTTCATCGCCCGGATTCGGGCGGGGCGCACCATGCCCATCATCGTCCTGTCCGCCAAGGTGGCGGTGGAGGACCGGGTGAACGCCCTGGGCCTGGGGGCGGACGACTACATCACCAAGCCCTTTGACAACCGGGAAGTGCTGGCCCGGGTGGAGGCCCAGCTGCGCCGCAGCCGGCGCTTTTCCGCCCCCGGGGCGGGGCAGGAGCTGTCCTGCGGTCCCCTGCGGCTGAGCCGGGAAAATCACACGGTAACGGCGGACGGAGTGCAGGTGTCCCTCACCAGCCGGGAGTTTGCCATCCTGGCCCTGCTCATGGAGCACCCCAAGCGGGCCTTTTCCCGGGCGCAGATCTATGAGGCGGTGTGGGGAGAGGAGTTCATGGGGGACGACAACACGGTGAACGTCCACGTGAGCAACCTGCGCGCTAAGCTGGCCAAGGCCGCCCCCGGCCGGGAGTACATTAAAACTGTGTGGGGGATCGGCTTCAAGCTGGGGGAGCTGGACGGCACGAGCTGAGAGTGGAGAGTGAAGAGTGAAGAGTGAAGAGTGGAGATAGGAGATAGGAGATATTCCGTCTGGGGTTCTCTGTCCCCTTGCCGGGGGTGCCGGCAAGCCCTTTGGTTTGGGGTTTCGCCCCCAGGGCAACCTACTTTTCTCACGGGCCAAAGAGGAGGGGATTCCGCCGCCTGCGGGCGGCGGGACGCTCCGCTGGGGTGACTTTTCTCACGCAAGAAAAGTCACCAAAAGTGCGCCCAAGGGGGAGCGCCCCCCTTGGGTATCCCCCCGCTCAGTTGCACTGCGACCGTCTTTTCCCGGCGTCCTTGACCCGCGGTTGCGCCGGTTCCTCCGACGGCCTATGGCCTTCTGCCTACTTACGCTTCGGTGCCTGCGGCCCAGGTAACGCGCCTGGAATATCATGGCCCTGAAGTGCGGTGCAGCGTTAGAGGTGCAGACCCGCAGGCTTGAACACCAAGACCAGGCGCCTGTAGGCGGCGTAGAAGATTGCAGGGTAAGTCGGCAAAAGGCCGGGGGCCGCCTTGCGTCGCTGATGGTGTCAGCAGGCGTGCGCCGGTCAATAGAGACTGGCACCGATTCTGCGCCCCCGTAAACCGGGGGTTCTTAGGGGGCAAGCCCTGCGTACGAGGGACGCCCTTTGTCCCGAAGTTAAGCCGGGCTTGCGCCCCTAAGCGGGCTTTTGCCTACTTTTCTCCCGTGAGAAAAGTAGGTCGCCCTCAGGCGAAACCTCGTCGTCGCAAAGTCCGCTTTGCTTCGTTTCCGCCCAAGGGCGGCGAAAACTCCGCCCGCTCCCTTGCTCCTCCTCTCCCCACCGAAACCGCTGACGCTGGGTTTCGGTGGGGGCCCCAAATGCCCGCCGGGACGAGACCCGGCAAAACCAGAGGGCCCGCCGGCATCCGCCGGCGACGGACCCGGGGGTGGAGGGCGAAGCCCCCAGTGAAAAAGTTAAGACTTTCTTCACACTTTCTTTGAGAGCCTTTGAGGTTTTGCCCCTACAATGGGGGCAACCTTCAAAGAAAGGCAGGAATCAACATGAGCGACGAGATCGTACTGGCCACCCACGGCCTCAGCCGGGCCTACGGTTCCAGCAGGGCGCTGGACGGGGTGAGCGTCACGGTGCGCAAAGGAGAAATCTACGGCCTGGTGGGCCGCAATGGGGCGGGGAAGACCACCTTGATGCGGCTGGTCACCGGCCAGTCCACCCCCACCCAGGGGTCGGTGGAGCTGTTCGGCCAGACGGGGCGAGAGCTGCTCCCGGCCCGGAGCAGGACGGGGGCCATGATCGAGACCCCCTCCTTCGCCCCCTTCCTCACCGCCCGGGAGAACTTGGAGTACTACCGCCTCCAGCGGGGCGTCCCCGGAAAGCGGGTGGTGGACGAGGTGCTGGAGCAGGTGGACCTGAAGGACACGGGCAAGAAGAAGTTCAAGACCTTCTCCCTGGGCATGAAGCAGCGGCTGGGCCTGGCCCTGGCCCTGATGAACCACCCGGACTTCCTCATCCTGGACGAGCCCATCAACGGCCTGGACCCGGAGGGGGTGGCGGAGTTCCGCGCCCTGCTGCGCCGGCTCAACCAGGAGCGGCAGACCACCATTCTCATCTCCAGCCACATCCTCACCGAGCTGTCCACTGTGGCCACCTGCTACGGCTTTTTGGAGCAGGGGCGGCTGCTGGAGGAGATCACCGCCCAGACCCTGCACGACAAGTGCCGCACCTGCCTGCGCCTGAGCGTGGACGACGCGGCCAAGGCGGCCATGCTCCTTCAGACCAGGCTGGGCACCGACAACTTCCAGGTGCTCCCCGGCAACGTCATCGAGCTGTACGCCTGCCTGGACCGGCCCCAGGAGGTGTCCGGCGCCCTGGCCGCCGGTGGGGCGGCCATCCTGGGCATGGAGCAGAAGAGCGCCGACCTGGAGGCCTACTTCCTCAACCTGATCGGAGGTGGGCGGCAATGATGCGCTACATCCGGGCGGAGTTTTACAAAGTGTTCCGCAGAAAATACACCTGGGTTGCCCTCATCGTCCTGTTGGCCCTGGAGGGGCTGCTGGTGGCGGGCTGGGTGTTCACCAACGCCAACGGCAACCACGTGGACTTCTACACCGGGGCGGCCATGCTGTGCACCATGCTGTCCCTGGGCTTCTACGCCACCCTGCTCACCTGCGACATGGTGTTCGCCGACCAGTACAAGAACAGCACCATGAAGAACGAGGTGGCCTTCGGCCTGCCCCGCAGCCGCATCTACCTGGGCAAGTTTGTGGTGGAGCTGGCGGTGTCCCTGCTGTTCATGGCGGTGATGGCGGGCTTCTACCTGGCCCTGTGCTGGTTCTTCCTGTACCGGGACCCGGGCCAGGACGCCGTGGCCATGGAGCTGGTGGGCTACAGCCTGCTCACCGCCCTGCCGTTGTGGATCGGGGTGCTCTCCTGCACCTGCGCCTTCTATTTCCTGGTGCGCAGCAACCTGTGGGCCTGCCTGGCCAGCCTGTGCGTTTTTATGATTCTCCCCACCGTGATTGGGGTGGCAGGTTTGTTTGTGGGAGATACGGGGCTGAGACCGGTTCTGGACTTTCTCCATCAGCACATGCCCACTGTCATGCTGGAGAACGCCCCCTACATCGCCGGGGACTGGGCCGCCTGCGGCCAGGCGTGGATCGTGGGGGCCATCTGGCTGGCGGTGTTCACCGCCGTGGGCATTGCGGGCTTCCGCAGGAAAGAGATTCAGTGATTGCAGGGCGGAGAATTCCGCCGCCTGCGGGCGGCGGGACGCTCCGCTGGGGTGACTTTTCTCACGCAAGAAAAGTCACCAAAAGCCCGTTCTTTTGCCGGAAGATTCCGGCAAGCCCTATGGATTGCCGGGTCTCGTCCCGGCAGACGAGGTACTTTCTCTTGCACCAGAGAAAGTACCCA
>CALWXH010000056.1 GCA_944385465.1 uncultured Oscillospiraceae bacterium
CGATGGATTTGTCCCCCTATGCGCGTCTTTGCCTACTTTCTGCGCGTGCAGAAAGTAGGTCGCCCTTCCGGGCGAAACTCGTCGTCGCAAAGTCCGCTTTGCTTCGTTTCCGCCCAAGGGCGGCGAAAACTGCGCTTCGCTTCCTTGCTCCTCCTCTCCCCACCGAACCCGCTTCGCTGGGCTTCGGCGGGGGCCCCAAATGTCTGCCGGTGCGGAAACCGGCAACCGGCGGGGCGGGGAGAAAAACCGAAAGAGGGAGGATGACCATGAAGATTTTGATTTCCACCGGCGGGGGAGACCCGAAAAATTATGTCAATGCCGTGGCCGCGGCGGGGGGTGAGCCCTGCCCGGCCTACCTGCCCGGCGCCCACCCCGCCGGGTACGGGGGGCTCGTCCTGGCCGGCGGGGAGGACATGGACCCCGCCCGGTACGGCCAGCCCAACCGGGGCTCCCGGGGGATTGACCGGGCCCGGGACGGGGCGGAGCTGGCCCTGCTGGACGCCTTTCTGGGGGCGGGGCGGCCGGTGCTGGCCATCTGCCGGGGCTGCCAGGTGGCCAACGTGTGGGCCGGGGGCGACCTGATCCAGGATCTGGGGCCGGAGGGGAACGCCGCCCACCAGCGGGAGGGGGACGCGGTCCACCCGGTGCAGGCCGCGCCGGGCAGCCTGCTCTTCCGGCTGTACGGCCCCCGGTTTTCCGTCAACAGCAACCACCACCAGGCGGCGGGCCGGGTGGGGACGGGGCTGCGGGTGGCCGCCCGCAGCGGCGACGGGGTGGTGGAGGCCCTGGAGCATGACAGGCTGCCCCTGATCTGCGTCCAGTTCCACCCGGAGCGGATGACCGGGGCGCTGACCCGCCCGGACACCGTGGACGGCGGGGCCCTGTTCCGGGCTTTCTTGGCCCTGGCCCGGGGAGCGGAGGACTGAGCCGGATCCCCCTTGACAAACCCCGTCCTTTTGCCTATACTGTCAGGGTGAAAGGCTGGGAAGGGAAGCAGTACGCGCCGCCCCCTGATGCAGAGAGACGCCGGTTTGGTGCAAGGCGTTTCAGGCCGGCGCGGAAGGTGGTCCCGGAGCTCTGCCCCTGAACGGATGAGTAGGGGACAGCGGGTTCTCCCGTTATCGAGGCAACGAGTGTCCCCCCAGGGGAAATTCAGGTGGTACCGCGGATTTCATGCAAGGTGAGGTTCGCCCTGAACCAATTTGGTTTGGGGCGGGCCTTTTTTCTGCCCCGAAAAGGAGTGTTTATGTTGAAGAAAGAACTGCCCAAGGTCTACGAGCCCCGGGAGGTGGAGGGCCGCGTCTACGAGATGTGGGAACAAAACGGCTGCTTTGCCGGCCACCGGGACCCAGACAAGAAGCCCTTCACCATCGTCATGCCGCCCCCCAACGTCACAGGGCAGCTGCACATGGGCCACGCCATGGACTCCACCCTCCAGGACATCCTCATCCGCTTCAAGCGGATGCAGGGGTACGCCGCGCTGTGGGTGCCCGGCACCGACCACGCCGGCATCGCCACCCAGATCAAGGTGGAGGAGGAGCTGCGCACCAAGGAGGGGCTCACCCGCTACGACCTGGGCCGGGAGAAGTTCCTGGAGCGGGTGTGGGACTGGAAGCGGCAGTACGGCGGCCGCATCGTCCAGCAGCAGAAGAAGCTGGGGGCCTCCTGCGACTGGGACCGGGCCCGGTTCACCATGGACGAGGGGCTGAGCAAGGCTGTCCGCCATGTGTTCGTCTCCCTCTACAAGAAGGGCCTCATCTACAAGGGCAGCCGCATCATCAACTGGTGTCCCCACTGCGTCACCGCACTAAGCGACGCCGAGGTGGAGTACAAGGACAAGCCCGGCTCCTTCTGGCACATCCGCTACCCCATCCAGGGCGAGCCCGGCCGCTATGTCATCGTGGCCACCACCCGGCCGGAGACCATGCTGGGGGACACCGGCGTGGCCGTCAACCCCCAGGACGAGCGCTACCAGGACATCGTGGGCAAGCGCTGCATCCTGCCCCTGGTGGGCCGGGAGATGCCCATCGTGGCCGACGAGTACGTGGACATGGAGTTCGGCACCGGCTGCGTGAAGATGACCCCCGCCCACGACCCCAACGACTTCGAGGTGGGCCTGCGCCACAACCTGGAGACCATCCGCGTCCTGGACGACAACGGCAAGGTGGTGGAGGGCTACGGCAAGTACTCCGGCATGGACCGGTATGAGGCCCGGAAGGCCATCGTGGCCGACCTGGAGGAGCAGGGCTACCTGGTGAAGGTGGAGCCCCACCAGCACAACGTGGGCACCTGCTACCGCTGCCACAGCGACGTGGAGCCCCTGATCTCCGCCCAGTGGTTCGTGAAGATGAAGCCCCTGGCCCAGGAGGCCCTGCGGGTGGTCAACGACGGCGAGGTGAAGTTCGTCCCCGACCGCTTCGCCAAGACCTACACCAACTGGATGGAGAACGTCCACGACTGGTGCATCTCCCGGCAGCTGTGGTGGGGCCACCAGATCCCCGCCTGGACCTGCCAGGACTGCGGCCACATCACCGTGTCCGAGACCGACCCCACGGAGTGTGAGCACTGCCACTCCAAGCACATCGTCCAGGAGGAGGACGTGCTGGACACCTGGTTCTCCTCCGCTCTGTGGCCCTTCTCCACCCTGGGCTGGCCGGAGGAGACCGAGGATCTCAAGTATTTCTACCCCACCGACGTGCTGGTCACCGGCTACGACATCATCTTCTTCTGGGTGGCCCGGATGATCTTCTCCGGCTGCGAGCACACCGGCAAGCCCCCCTTCCACACCGTGTTCATCCACGGCCTGGTGCGGGACGACAAGGGCCGCAAGATGTCCAAGAGCCTGGGCAACGGCATCGACCCCCTGGAGATGGCGGAGAAGTACGGCGCCGACGCCCTGCGCTTCAACCTCATCACCGGCAACAGCCCCGGCAACGACATGCGCTTCTACGTGGAGAAGTGCGAGGCCATGCGCAACTTCGCCAACAAGATCTGGAACGCCAGCCGGTTCGTCCAGATGAACCTCACCGTGGAGGACAACCGCCTGCCCGACACCCTGGAGCTGGAGGACAAGTGGATCCTGTGCCGCCTGGGAGAGGTCATCGGCGAGGTCACCGAGAACATGGAGGCCTTTGAGCTGGGGGTGGCCAGCGCCAAGGTGTACGACTTCATCTGGAGCGATTTCTGCGACTGGTATATCGAGCTGACCAAGGCCCGCCTCCAGGGGGAGGACCAGCAGGCCAAGGAGAACGCCCAGCACGTGCTGGTGTATGTCCTCACCGAGACGCTGAAGCTGCTCCACCCCTTCATGCCCTTTATCACCGAGGAGATCTGGCAGGCCCTGCCCCACAGCGAAGGGGCGGGGGACTACCTGATGCTGGAGTCCTGGCCGGTGGCCGACCCCGCCTGGGCGGACATGAAGGTCAAAGAGGCCATGGAGGCCGTCATGGACGTGATCCGGGCCATCCGGGCGAGAAGGGCGGAGATGAACGTGCCCCCCTCCAAGAAGGCCCACCTCACCCTGGTCACCCACGAGCAGGACATCTTCGCCGCCGGGGTGGCCCACCTGAAACGGCTGGCCTGGTGCGACCAGGTGACCATCCAGGCCGACGACCTCACTGACACCGCCGGCATGGTGTGCGACGTCACCCACCTGGCCAAGGCCTACCTGCCCCTGGCCCAGCTGGTGGACATCGAGAAGGAGAAGGCCCGGCTCCAGAAAGACCTGGGCAAGAAGCAGGGCGAGCTGAAGGGACTGGAGGCCAAGCTGTCCAACCCCGGCTTTTTGAACAAGGCCCCGGAGGCGGTGGTGGCCGCCGAAAAGGACCGGGCGGACAAGCTGCGCGCCCTCATTGCCAAGCTGGAGGAGCAGATCGGCTCCATGGGATAAAGAGAAAACCAGAACCGGCCAAGTGCCGGTTCTGGTTTTTCCTTTTCTCCTTTCGCCGGAGGGTTCCGGCAGGGCTTTTGGGTTGGAGGCTGCGCCCCCAAGCCCCCGGGGATTTCGCCGCCTGTGGGCGGCGGGAGCGACGCTCCGCCCCGGTGCGTCCCAGGTTTCGGCCTGAGGGCCGACCTACTTTTCTCACGGGAGAAAAGTAGGCAAAAGCCCGCATAGGGGGTGAGCCTCCGATTCGACATGGAGCCAAGGGCGCTCCATGCTCATAGTCGGCCACCCCCTATGTACCCCCGGTTTACGGGGGCGCAAAATCGGTGCAGTGTTCTCTTACCGGCGTGCGCCTGCTGACACTCCCTGCCACGCCCGGCGGCCCCCGGCCTTTTGCCGACCTGACTTGCCGCACTTCTACGCCGCCTATGGGCGCCTACACCTGATGTTCAAGCCTTCGGTCTGTGCCTCTAACGGTGTGCCACCTCCCAGGGACATGCCCGGGCCAGGCGGCCTGAGGGGTGCGACAGGCGAAGCATACGCCATGCAGGAGGCCGCAGGCCGTCGGGGGAAGCTGGGCAACCGCGGGTTTCGGACGCCGGTAAGCGAGGTAGGCACTTCTACTGACGCCCCCGTGCCCTTAACGGGGGTCCGGGGGTGCAGGCGCTTGGACGAGAGCGCGCCCTGGGCGCTCGAAGTACTCCGCGCCCAACCCCCGGCGCACTCTTTGGGTACTTTCTCTTGCGCAAGAGAAAGTACCCCGCCCGCCGGTGCGGGAACCGGCACGTATAGGGCTTGCCGGCACCCCCGGCAAACGGAAAAGATAGAAAAAACGACAGCGCCGCCGGCACCCCGGCGGCGCTGTTCTATTCCTTACTGCATCAGCGAGCACACCAACCGGGTGTACTCCGCCGGGTCGTCAATGGGCAGCCCGGCGATGAGCAGGGCCTGCTGATACAAAATCTCGGCGTACTTGCCCGCCTTGTCCCTGTCCCCGGCGTCCAGGGCGGCCTTCAAAGCGGCGTAAGGGGCGGAGGCGGCGTTGAGCTCCAGCACCCGCTGGGCCCTCATGGGCATGCCCCCCTCCAGACGGCTGAAGTACTTCTCCATCTCCAGGCTCACGGGGCCGTCGGCGGTCATGCACACCGGGTCGGACTTGAGGATTTTGGACACCCGCACGGCGGAGACCTTGTCCCCCAGGCGCTCCTTCACAAAGTCCAGCACCGGCTTGGCCTGCTCCTCCTGCTCTTCCTGCCGGGCCTTCTCCTCGTCGCTCTCGGGCAGGGCGTCCGGGTCGGACACGCTCTTGAAGGTCTTGCCCTCCGCATCACCCAGGGCCTGGATGACAAACTCGTCCACCTCGTCGGTGAGGTAGAGGATGGAGTAGCCCTGGTCGGTGATGCGCTCCACCTGGGGCAGCCGGGCGGCCTGGGCCACGGAGTCGGCGGCCACGTAGTAGGCGAAGGGCTGACCCTCCGCCATGCCCTGGGCGTACTCCTTCAGGGTGACCAGCCCCTCCCCCTGGGAGGAGGGGAAGAGCAGCAGATCCCGCAGCAGCTCCTTCTTGGCCCCGTACTGGTCCACCACGCTGTACTTCAGCTGGCGGCCGAAGGCGGCGTAGAACTTGTTGTACTTCTCCTGGTCGTCCTTCAAGAGCTTGGCAAGCTCGTTCTTGATCTTCTTCTCCAGGGCGTTGGCGATAATCTTCAGCTGGCCGGTGTGCTGGAGCATCTCCCGGGAGATGTTCAGGGAGAAGTCGGGGGAGTCCACCACGCCCTTGACGAAGCGGAAGCAGTCGGGGAGCAGGTCGGCGCACTTGTCCATGATGAGCACCCCGGAGGAGTAGAGCTGCAGGCCCTTCTCATACTCCCGGGTGTAGAAGTCGTAGGGGGTGGCGGCGGGGATGAACAGCAGGGCCTTGAAGGTCACGGTGCCCTCGGAGGAGGTGGTGATGGTGGCCAGGGGGGCCTGCCAGTCCAGAAACTTGTCCTGGTAGAAGCGGTCGTACTCCTCCTGTTTCACCTTGGAGCGGGGCCGCTGCCACAGGGGGACCATGGAGTTGATGGTCTGCTCCTCCGAAACGGTCTCCCACTCGGGCTGGTAGTCCTCCGGGGCGTTCTCGGGCTTCTCCTTCTGACGGTGCACCTCCACCGTCATGCGGATGGGGTGGCGGATGTAGTCGGAGTACTTGCGGATGAGCTCCCGCAGGGTGTCCGTCTCCAGGTACTGGCTGTATTTGTCCTCCTCGGTGTCCGGCTTCAGGTGCATGATGACGTCGGTGCCCACCCCGTCCCGCTGGGCGGGGGTGACGGTGTAGCCGTCCGCCCCCTCGGACTGCCACTGCCAGGCCTGCTCCTCCCCCTGGCGGCGGGTGAGCACGGTGACCTTGTCGGCCACCATGAAGGCGGAGTAGAAGCCCACGCCGAACTGGCCGATGATGTCGGCGGCCTTGTCCGCCTCCATCTCCCCCTTGAACTGGAGGGAGCCGCTGCGGGCGATGGTGCCCAGGTTCTGCTCCAGCTCCTGGGCCGTCATGCCGATGCCGTTGTCGGACACGGTGAGGGTGCGCTTCTCCTTGTCCGGGGTGACGGTGATCTTCAGATCGCCCCGCTTGACCTTCACCGAGTCGTCGGTGAGGGAGAGGTAGGCCAGCTTGTCGATGGCGTCGCTGGCGTTGGAGAGGATCTCCCGCAGGAAGATCTCCCGGTGGGTGTAGATGGAGTGGATCATCAGATCCATCAGCCGTTTGGATTCTGCTTTGAACTGCTTTTTGGACATACTGAAAACACCTCTTATGTGAAATTCACAGATTCTTTGGGCTGGACTTTCGCCGGAAAGTTCCGGCAAGCCCTTGGAGTGCCGGGTCTCGCCCCGGCAATGCGTCCTCAGTTTCGCCTGAGGGCGAGTTTCTTTCTGCTCGTGCAGAAAGAAACCAAAGACACGCTCAGGGGGTCGGCCTCCGGTTCGGCTTCGGCCCCCAAGGGCGGGGCCTCGCTCACAGTCGGCCCACCCCCTAAGAACCCCCAAAAGGGCTACGGGGGCGTCAGTAGACCTGCCAACCTCGCCTTCCGGCGTGCTTGACTCG
This sequence comes from uncultured Oscillospiraceae bacterium, assembly GCA_944385465.1. Classification (GTDB taxonomy): domain Bacteria; phylum Bacillota; class Clostridia; order Oscillospirales; family Oscillospiraceae; genus Enterenecus. The sequence goes on from CALWXH010000056.1 coordinate 6,969, forward strand.
CGGCTGCGCCGGTTCCCCCGGCGGCCTGCGGCCTTGTGCATCCGTATGCTTCGGCTATCGCATCCCACTGGGGCGCCTGGCCCGGTGCGGCCTTCCGGTATGGTGCGCCGTTAGAGAAACAGGCCCGCAGGCTGGAACACCAAGATTAGGCGCCCATAGGCGGGGAACCGAGTGACAAGTCACTTGCGCAAAAGGCCGGGGGCCGCCGTGGGTGGCTGGGAGTGTCAGCAGGCGCACGCCGGAAAGAGGACACCGCACCAATTCTACTCTCCCGTAAAAACGGGGGTACATAGGGGGATAAATCCTGGAGGACGCCCTTTGTCCGGTGGATTTGTCCCCCTATGCGGGCTTTTGGTTCCTTTTGGCCCGTGCCAAAAGGAACTCGCCCTTCCGGGCGAAAACGGAAACCGTCCGCCGGGACGAGACCCGGCAAACCAAAGTGCCTGCCGGAACTTTCCGGCAAAAGGAACGGGGGGAACAGGGGGCACCGCCCCCGATTTGGTTGTTTTAGCACTCTGCTACTTTGAGTGCTAACTCAACTATAATACGAACCCGGCGATTTTGCAAGGGGAGTTACAGAAAATTCACAATTGCAGTGCCCCGGCGGATGGAATGAGCGCGGGGATATATGGGGATGATGAATATGCACAGCTTTCAGGGTGGTGTTTGAGCGAAAATGCTGGTTGCCTTTCCCATGTCAGAATGCTATAATATTTGCGGTCTATTGGGTGCAGCCGCCTTTTTTCGGGGCAATGCACCCATAAAACAGCACTTCCCCACAGGATGGATCCATGGATAGCCAATGAATAACCGGCGGCAGGCCGGGAGCCGAGGTGCAGAAGATTGAAAAAATACGTGATTCACGGCGGAAAGCCCCTGTATGGAAAGGTGGAGATCAGCGGCGCCAAGAACGCCGCGGTGGGCATCATTCCCGCCGCTCTGCTGGTGCAGGGCCGCTGCCGGATTGAGAATATCCCCCAGATCAGTGATGTGACGCTGATGCTCAACATCCTCCAGGAGCTGGGGACCAATGTGCGCACCATCAACCGCACCACTGTGGAGGTGGACGCCAGCGCCATCTGTAACCGCCCCGTGTCCTATGAGGCCGGGCGGAAAATCCGGGCCAGCTACTATCTGCTGGGGGCCCTGCTGGGCCGCTTCGGCCAGGCGGAGGTGCCCCTGCCTGGGGGCTGCGACTTCGGCGGCCGTCCCATCGACCAACATATCAAGGGCCTCACTGCCCTGGGGGCGGACGTGGAGGTCAAGAACGGCTTCATGGTGGCCAAGGCCCGGGAGGGCCGGCTCAAGGGCACCCAGATCTATCTGGACGTGGTCACCGTGGGGGCCACCATGAACCTGATGTTGGCCGCCACCCTGGCCGAGGGCATGACCGTCATTGAAAACGCCGCCAAGGAGCCCCACATCGTGGATCTGGCCAACTTCCTCAACTCCATGGGGGCGGATATCTCCGGCGCCGGCACCGACGTGATCAAGGTGCGGGGGGTGGATCGCCTGGCCGGCGGGGAGTACTCCATCATCCCCGACCAGATCGAGGCGGGCACCTATATGGCCGCCGTGGCCGCCGCCGGCGGCGAGATCCGGGTGAATAACATCATCCCCAAGCACATGGAGTGCATCACCGCCAAGCTGGTGGAGATGGGCGTCCAGGTGGAGGAGGACGGGGACAGCCTCATCATCACCCGCAATGGCCCCCTGCAGCGCACCAATATCAAGACCATGCCCTACCCCGGCTTCCCCACGGACATGCAGCCCCAGATCGCCGCGGTGCTCTGCCTGGCCCAGGGCACCAGTGTGCTCACCGAGGGCGTGTGGGACAACCGTTACCGCTACACTGAGGAGTTCCGCCGCCTGGGGGCCAAGATCCAGGTGGACGGCAAGATCGCCATCATCGAAGGGGTGGACCACCTCACCGGCGCGCCCATGGAGGCCTGCGACCTGCGGGCGGGGGCGGCCATGATCATCGCCGGCCTGGCGGCCCAGGGGACCAGCGAGGTCACCAACGTCAAGCACATCGAGCGGGGCTACGAGGACATCATCGGCAAGCTGTCCGGCCTGGGCGCCGACATCCGGGTGGTGGAGGCGCCTGACCCGGAAAAGCAGGCGGTGGCGGGATAAAACCTGCCGGAAAGGGCGCAGCCCTTCCGCGAGAGCTTTTGACACACCGACCCCGGGGGATTTGCCCCCGGGGTTTTTTGCGGGGCTGCCGCCCCGTCCCCCCTGTCTTTGCTCGTTCGTCGGCGGGGGCCGGCAGACCCTACAGTTTGTCGGGTCCCGCCCCGACAGGCGGGGTACTTTCTCTTGCGCAAGAGAAAGTACCCAAAGAGTGCGCATAGGGGGCGAACCCCCTATGCACCCCCCGCTCAGTTGCACTGCGTCCATCTCTTTCCGGCGTCCTGGACATGACGGTGCGGCAATTCCCCCGGCGGCCTGCGGCCTCCTGCGTCCTTACGCTTTGGCCTCTGCGCCCCCTTGGGGCGCCTAAACCGGCAATGTACTTCGGTGCGCCGGTAGCGGCGCAGACCCCCAGTCTGTTCGCCCGCACCAGGCGCCCATAGGCGTGGCAGGGGTTTTACAGGTCATCTGCGCAAAAGGCCGGAGGCCGCCGGGCGTGGTAGGGAGTGTCAGCAGGCGCACGCCGGAAAGAGGACACCGCACCGATTCTGCTCTCCCGTAAATCGGGGGTTCTTAGGGGGTGGCCGACTATGAGCATGGAGCGACCTTGGCTCCTTGCGAATCGGAGGCCGACCCCCTATGCGGGCTTTTGGTTACTTTTGGCCCGTGCCAAAAGTAACTCGCCCTCAGGCGAAACTGAGGACGCATCATCAGTGGTGCGTCATTCGCCCGCCGGTGCGGGAACCGGCAATCCAAAGGGCTTGCCGGAATCCTCCGGCAGAAGAAAGCAGTTTCAGAATTTTGTCCGGGGGGTTGAGGGTAACCCCGCATCAAGTTTGGAGGGATCCTCATGCTGAAAGTGGCCACCCTGGCCAGCGGCTCCTCGGGCAACTGCGCCGTGGTGTCCGACGGGCGGGTACATATCCTGCTGGACGCGGGCATCTCCGCCCGGCGCATCCTCCAGGGCCTGCGGGAGCTGGACATCCAGGGCAGCGAGCTGGCGGGCATCCTCATCACCCACGAGCACGCCGACCACATCGGAGGGCTGGCGGTGCTGTGCCGGCAGCTGGAGGTGGAGCTGTACGCCACCGACGCCACCGCCCGGCAGATCTGCTACCGGGCGGCGGGGCTGGAGGAGCGCTTCCGGGTGTTTGAGCCGGGGGAGGCCTTCGCCATCGGCGATCTAGTGGTGGGCAGTTTTCCCACCAGCCACGACTGCGCCTGCCCCGTGGGCTACACCGTCACCGACGGCAAGCGCCGCATGGCCCTGTGTACCGACACCGGCCGGGTGACCAGGCAGGCCGCCCTGGCTGTCCGGGGCGCAGACCTGCTCATCGGGGAGTTCAACTACGACCCCGACCTGCTCCGCGCCGGCCCCTACCCCGCCCGGCTGAAGGAGCGCATCCTGGGGGAGCGGGGCCACCTGTCCAACGAGATGGGGGGCAAGCTGGCCGCCTGGGCGGTGGAGCAGGGGACCCGGCGGCTGGTGCTGGCCCACCTGTCCCAGGAGAACAACCGCCCGGAGCTGGCCCGCCGGACGGCCCACCAGGCGGTGGAGGACGTGGGGGCCCGGGTGGGGGCGGACGTGTCGGTGTCCGTGGCCCCCAGAAGTGAGAATTCCGGCTGGCTGGAGGTGTGAGGAAAGATGAACGTGAGCCTGATCTGCGTGGGCAAGCTGAAGGAGAAATTCTATACGCAGGCCGCGGCGGAGTACGTCAAGCGGCTGGGGGTCTACTGCAAGCTGGACATTGTGGAGCTGCCCGAGCAGCGCCTGTCCAAGAACCCCAGCCCCGGGGAGATCTCCGCCGCCCTGGAGAAGGAGGGGGCGGCCATCCGGGGGAAGATCCCGGCGGGCTACACGGTGATCGCCCTGTGCGTGGAGGGGAAGCTGCTGTCCAGCGAAGAGCTGTCGGCCACCCTGGCCCGCTGGGCCCAGACGGGGAGCAAGGGGCTGGCCCTGGTCATCGGCGGGTCCTACGGCCTGCACCCCTCGGTGAAGGAACTGGCCTGGCTGCGCCTGTCCATGTCCCCCATGACCTTTCCCCACCACCTGGCCCGGGTGATGGTGCTGGAGCAGCTGTACCGGGCCTTCAAGATTCAGGAGGGAGGGAGCTACCACAAGTAGCACCCTGAACTGGCCGAAAAAGGCGGAGCCTTTTTTGGCCAAAAAGCTGCGGCCTGCCGCAGCGCACTCGCCCAAAGGACGGGCTCGCACGTTTGCAGGCCGAGAAGAGTTTTTCCCGAGGCGCATGTCCCCGGAAAAACAGATTCGATCTTCTTCGCGCCTGCGGGCGCGAACTCTGCGAGGCGGTTTGGACAGAGGGAGCTACCACAAGTAGCGCCCTCTTTTTTCTTTTGCCGGAGGGTGCCGGCAGGCACTCTGGTTTGCCGGGTCTCGTCCCGGCAGACGTTCCTCAGATTTCGGCCTGAGGGCCGAGTTCCTTTTGGCACGGGCCAAAAGTAACCAAAAGCCCGCATAGGGGGTGTGCCTCCGATTCGCAAGGAGCCAAGGGCGCTCCATGCTCATAGTCGGCCACCCCCTATGTACCCCCGTTTTTACGGGGGAGCGGAATTGGTGCTGTGTCCTTTTTCCGGCGTGCGTCTGCTGACACTCCCAGCGACGCAAGGCGGCCCCCGGCCTTTTGCGCAGCAAACTTGCCTCACTTCTGCGCCGCCTATGGGCGCCTAATCTTGGCGTTCAAGCCTGCGGGCCTGCACCTCTAACGGCGCAGGCGCCGAAGTGCCCTGCCAATTTAGGCGCCTCATGGGGGAGTAGGGACCAAAGCGTAGGGACGCAGGAGGCCGGAGGCCGTCGTGGGAATTGGCGCAACCGCGAGTCACGCACGCCGGAAGGCGAGCTGTGCACCTCTACTGACGCCCCCGTAGCCCTTTTGGGGGTTCTTAGGGGGTGGGCCGACTGTGAGCGAGGCCCGCCCTTGGGGCCGAAGTCGAACCGGAGGCGCACCCCCTAAGCCGCCCTTTGGTTCCTTTCGGGCGGTGCCGAAAGGAACTCGCCCTCAGGCGAAACCTGGGACGCACCATCAGTGGTGCGTTATCCGCCCGCCGGTGCGGGAACCGGCAATCCAAAGGGTTTGCCGGAACCCTCCGGCGAAAGGTGGTCGGCCCTCAGGCCGAAACCTGAGACGCGCTGTGGGCGGGACAGAGAAAACAGAGAAAAGGCTCTGCGGATCACAGATTCCGCAGAGCCTTTTTGTACTAAAGAAAACCACTCGCTAGGCGAGTGGTTCAAGAGAAGCCTAAAGGCGATGATGAAGACAAAAAGA
>CALWXH010000057.1 GCA_944385465.1 uncultured Oscillospiraceae bacterium
AGGTGGGGGTGGTCTACGGCAACCCCGAGGTCACCACCGGCGGCCGGGCGCTGAAGTTCTACTCCTCGGTGCGCATTGAGGTGCGCCGCATCGAGGCCATCAAGAACGGCACCGAGGTGGTGGGCAGCCGCACCCGGGCCAAGATCGTGAAGAACAAGGTGGCCCCCCCCTTCCGGGAGGCGGAGTTTGAGATCATGTACGGCGAGGGCATCTCCAAGCTGGGCGAGCTGGTGGACCTGGCCGTCCGGCTGGACATCCTCCAGAAGTCCGGCTCCTGGTTCTCCATGGGGGAGACCCGCCTGGGCCAGGGCAAGGACGCGGTGAAGAAGTACTTCCAGGACAACCCGGAGCTGGCCGACCAGATCGAGGCGGAGATCCGGGCCAACTCCTTCAAGCTCATGAGCCGCCAGTCCCAGATCGCCGCCAAGGCCGCGGGCCGGGCGGTGGATGTGTCCGCCGAGGACTTTGAGGGCTGACGCCTCGTTTGAAACGATGGGATCGTTTCAAACGAAGGGGTTGCGGCTGTCTGCGTCGCACTCGCTGCGCTCGCACGCTTGACAGCCGAGAAGTATTTTTCGCCACGCGCATGTCGCGGCGAAAAATGAATTTTAAGTTATTTCGCCGCTGCGGCGGCGAAACTCTGCGAGGCTTTTTGAGGGCTCGCACGCTCACGGGCTGAGAAGTGTTTTTCCCGAGGCGCATGTCCCCGGGAAAAACGGATTTGAATGTTTCGCGCCTGCGGGCGCGAACTCTGCGAGGCGTTTCGCGCCCGCGCCGGGTGGCGCGTACAAGTGTTTTCGCCTGATATGGGGACCCGGAAAAGGCGTCTGCTTTTTCTGGGAGAGGACGAGCAAGGAAATGTAGCGGTGGTTTTGCCGCAAGGCAGAACCCAAGCGAAATGAACTTTGCGAGGACGAGGCGCAGGGCGAATTCATTTCGCCCGAGCATTTGAATCCCATGGGGCCCCCGGCGGGCTTGCCCGCTGGGGAGCTGCGAACTCTGCGGGGCTGTTTCGCGCCCGCGGGCGCCGGAAAGGACAGGGGAGGGGCCGGGATGAAAATCGTGAAACTGGAGCCCTCCCAGCACAGGCAGGGCCGATGGCTGGTGTGGCTGGAGGACGGCTGCCTGGTCCGGCTGGGGGAGGGAGAGGTGGTCTCCCTGGGCCTGTACACCGGCAAGGAGCTGTCGGAGGAAGAGGGGGAGGCGCTGGCCGCCGCCGCCCGGCAGGGCCGGATGGACCAGCGGGCGGTGGAGCTGCTCTCCCGGCGGCCCATGTCCCGGAAGGAGCTGGTGGACAAGCTGTCCGCCCCCACCCGCCGCCGAAGAAAGCCGGCGGGGGAGGACGGCCCTGAACCCGACCCGGAGCAGCTGGAGCGGGAGCGGGAGGAGCTGGCCCGGCTGGCCGCCCGGGCGGCCGACCGCATGGAGGAGCTGGGGCTGCTCAGCGATGAGCAGTACGCCGGCGCCGTGGTCCGCCACTACGCCGCCAAGGGCTACGGCCCCCGAAAGCTCCGGGACGAGCTCTACCGCCGGGGGGTGCCCCGGCAGTTCTGGGAGGAGGCCCTGGAGCAGTGCCCCGCCCAGACCGGCCAGCTGGCCCAGCTAGTGGCCCGGCGCATGAGAGGGCTGGAGCCCAGCCGGGAAAACCTGAAAAAGACATCGGACTATCTGGCCCGCCGGGGCTTCTCCTGGGAGGAGATCGCCGGCGCGCTGGAGCGGTATCAATGGGAAACGGAGGAGTGAACCATGGAGACAAGACAGGCTCTGCTCACCCGGCGCAGCGTGCGCAAATACAAGAGTGAGCCCATTCCGGAGGCGGATCTGGTGGAGATCCTGGAGGCGGCCTGCCATGCCCCCTCCGCCATCAACCTGCAGCACTGGTACTTCGCCGCGGTGACCAGCCCGGAGGGGATGGCCGCCCTGCGGGAGATCATGGGCCGGGTGACGGAGAAGTTCCACCCGGTGCTCACCGACCGCTTTGCCAAACACCCGGAGACGGTGCGCCAGACCGAGTCCTTCCTCACCAGCCTGGGGGGCGCCCCGGTGTGCGTGCTGGCCTTCTTCCTGAAGGAGAGCTACCCCGACCGGGACGGGGCCATGCAGTCGGTGTCCGCCGCCATTGAGAACCTGCTGCTGGCGGCCTGGGAGAAGGGGATCGGCTCCTGCTGGATGTCCGCCCCCCAGCGCATGGGCTTCGGGGAGGAGCTCCGGGCCCGCTTCGCCCCCGACAAGGGGGAGTTCGTGGCCGCCATCACCCTGGGCTATCCGGACGAGGCGCCCAAGATGCCCCCCCGCCGGGAGGGCCGCTGGGCCATTGTGTGAGAAAAAACGGAGGGATCCGAGTTGAACAGCTATACCGTGGCCTTTGTCTCCCTGGGGTGCGCCAAGAACCTGGTGAACACCGAGCAGATGATGGCCCTGTGCCGGGATGCCGGCTTTACCGTCACCGCCGACCCGGAGGGGGCGGACGTGGCGGTGCTCAACACCTGCGGCTTCATCGAGTCGGCCAAGAGCGAGGCCATCGACAACATCCTGGAGCTGGCGGAGCTGAAGCAGGCGGGCAAACTGAAGAAGCTGCTGGTGGCGGGCTGCCTGTCCCAGCGCTATCCCGACGACATCCGCGCCGAGCTGCCCGAGGTGGACGGCCTGCTGGGCACCGGCAGCTACACCGACGTGGTCACCGCCGTGCGCCAGCTCATGGCCGGAGGGCGGCCGGAGTTCTTCGGGGACATCCACCACACCTATGAGGACGGGGTGCGGATGGTGACCACCCCTCCCTACACCGCCTACCTGAAGATCGCCGAGGGGTGCAGCAACGGCTGCGCCTTCTGCGTCATCCCCAGACTCCGGGGCCGGTACCGCAGCCGGTCCATGGACGCCCTGCTGGCCGAGGCGGAGGGCCTGGCCCGGCGGGGGGTGAAGGAGCTCATCGTCATCGCCCAGGACATCACCCGGTACGGCTGGGACCGGAAGGACGGCACCAGCCTGGCGGGGCTGCTCCGTGAGCTGTGCAAGCTGCCCTTCCACTGGATCCGGCTGCACTACCTCTACCCCGAGGCGGTGACCGACGAGCTCATCGACGTCATCGCCCGGGAGAAGAAGATCGTCCACTACCTGGACATCCCCATCCAGCACGCCAACGACGGCATCCTCAAGGCCATGCGCCGCCGGAACACCAGGGCGGAGATCGAAGCGCTCTTCGCCAGGCTGCGCGCCGCCATGCCCGACGTGGTCATCCGCACCTCCCTCATCTGCGGCCTGCCGGGAGAGGGGGAGGCGGAGTTTGAGGAGCTGTGCGAGTTTTTGAAGGAGCAGAAGCTCCAGCGGGCGGGGGTGTTCCAGTTCTCCCCGGAGGAGGGCACCCTGGCCGCCGCCATGGACCACCAGGTGGACCCGGAGGTGGCCGCCCGGCGGGTGGAGCTGGTGGTGGACCTCCAGTCCCGGATCATGGATGAGTACAACGAAAGCCGCCTGGGCACCTGTGTGGAGGTGCTGTGCGAGGGCTATGACTCCAACGAGGGCTGCTATGTGGGCCGCACCTACGCCGATTCGGTGGACATCGACGGCCGGGTGCTGTTCACCGCCGCCGGCCTCATCCCCGCCGGGGAGTTTGTGTGGGTGCGCCTCACCGGCGTGTCCGACGGCGACCTCACCGGGGAGATCGAGGGGTGAATATGAGACCGGAGATCCTCTACCACGCCTCCCCCGTGAAGGGGCTGAGGGAGCTGCGGCCCAGCGTCACCAAATACTTTGGGAAACCAAAGCAGGTGTGCCTGACCGCCTGCCTGCCCATGGCCCTGCTGTACGGGGTGCGCCATTTTGAATACCCCTACGGCTACACCCGGGAGGGCCGGATCTACTACGAGGAGTATTTTCCCGATGCCCTCCGGGAGGTCTACGGCGGCAAGCCCGCCAGCCTGTACCGCTGCGCCTGGCGGGAGGATATGGAGACCACCGCCATCCCCAACGAGTACGTCACCCCCAGCCCGGTGCCGGTGCTGGAGGAGATCCCCATTCCCGACGTGTATGCGGCCCTGCTGGAGCAGGAGGGGCTGGGGGCGCTGACCATCGTGCGCTATCAGGATATGACGGAGAGACGGCTGGCCTGGGTGCGGGAGGCGGAGGCCCAGACTATTTTAGAGAAAGAGCTGCTCCACGTCCACCGGGACGATCCCTTTGCCCGCTACCTGCGGGAGCACTACCCGGACAGCTGGGCCCTGGCCCAGGCGCGGGAGAAGGAGAGATAGGACAATGAACACGGCAAACAAACTCACCATGCTGCGGGTGGCCCTCATCCCGGTGTACCTCATCGTGCTGTACTGGGGCTTTGCCGGGGCCACCTATGTGGCCCTGGCCATCTTCATCGTGGCCAGCCTCACCGACTTCGTGGACGGCTACATCGCCCGGCACTACAACCAGACCACCGACTTCGGCAAGTTCATGGACCCCCTGGCGGACAAGATCCTGGTGCTTTCCTCCATGCTGTGGTTCTGCTCTGTGGGGCGGCTGCCCGCCTGGGCGGTGGCCATCGTGGTGGCCCGGGAGTTTGCCGTGTCCGGCCTGCGGCTGGTGGCGGTGGACAACGGCCGGGTGATTGCCGCCGGCTGGTCGGGCAAGGTCAAGACCTTCTCCACCATGGTGTGCCTGTGCCTGATGCACCTGCCCATCCCCGGCTGGCTGGACTGGGTGTGCGTGGCCGTCATCGCCGTCACCACCCTGTACTCCGGCGTGGAGTACTTTGTGAAAAACAAGGACGTTTTGAATTGGAGTAAGTGAGATGCTGGACTTTACCAAAACCTTAACGGCGGACGGGCCGCTGATCCACCCCACCTGCATCGTGAAGAACTGCACCTTCGGCCCCTATGTGGAGCTGGGGGACCACTGCCTGGCGGAGGAGACGCAGTTCGGGGCCTACACCTATCTGTTCGGCTTCAACGACGTGATCTTTGCCACCCTGGGCAAGTTCAACTCCATCGCCACCGGCGTGCGCATCAACCCGGTGAACCACCCCATCCATGACCGGGTGGCGGCCCACCACCTCACCTACCGCGCCGCCCACTACGGCCTGGGGGAGGACGACGCCGGCCTCATCCAGTGGCGGCGGGAGCGCCGGGTGGTGACGGGCAACGACGTGTGGCTGGGCCACAACGCCATCCTCATGGGGGGCGTCACCCTGGGGGACGGGGCGGTGGTGGCCGCCGGGGCGGTGGTCACCCACGACGTGGCCCCCTATGAGATCGTGGGAGGCGTGCCCGCCCGGCACATCGGCTGGCGGTACGATGAGGACACCATCGCCGCCCTGCTGCGCATCCGCTGGTGGGACTGGAACCACGCTCAGCTGAAGGAGCGGCTGAAGGAGTTCAACGACGTGCCCGCCTTTGTGAAGAAGTACGACGTGACATAAGCGGAAAACAGAAACAGCCCCCGCCGGCGCTGCGCCGGCGGGGGCTGTTTCTCTTTTGGCGGATGGGGCGGGAGGGGCGGGGCGCGTCACTCCACGCTGATCTCCCGGCTGGTGGGGATGATGCACACATAGCTCTTGCCCGCCCCCAGGGTGAGGGGCTGGCCGTCCTGGGTGAAGTAGCGCAGCTGCTCCTCCGCGCCCCCCTTGGCCCAGGTGATGGGGATGAGCTTGCCGCCGCAGGCGTACCAGCCCTCCCCCTGGGACAGATCCACCTTCAGCCGTCCGGCGTCGTCCACCACGGTGCAGGTGGTCTGGAGCACCAGCAGGTTGGTGACGGCCACCTGGGTGTTGTCGTTGCCGTCCAGATAGGGCTCGCCGTATTCCTCCACCAGGTACAGCCCGGTGTCCCCGTCGTAGCGGAACACCCCGGTCTTGTAGTTGGAGAAGGGGACGGTGACCGCGCTGGCGTCCTGGCCGCCGGCGGGGGTGCCGTCGGCGGCGAAGGTCATCTCAGAGACGTAGCCCGCCTCATGGGCGGCCAGCTCCGGCTCCTCCGCCAGCAGCTCGGAGATCACCTGGCCGGAGGTGAGCAGGGAGTGCTCATAGGCGTAATAGTGGCCCTCGATGCGCTCCCGGTCCCGCCAGAACAGGCCCGCGTCGGCATAGGCGTAGACGCCGTTGACCCCGTCCACGGTGACGGCGCCCTGTTGCTGCTGGGCGGTGTAGAACTCCGGGCTGCCCCCGGCGTGGACGTACACCGCGTCGTGACCCTGGGCCAGCTGCCAGTAATACAGCCGGGCCGAGCGCACCGAGCCGATGAGGCCCACCTGGGCGGGGTCCTGGTACAGGGCCAGCATCCGGGTGATGCCCCCCTCCGCCAGCACCTCATAGATGATATCCGCCTGGCTGTTGCCCTGCTGGGGCAGGGCCTGCTTCAGGTTGTTGAGCATAATGGCCACCGGCCGCCGGCCCGCCGGGTCTGTCTCCATGGCCAGGCCGGTGAGGGGGTTGACGAACTCAGGGGCGGGTTCCGGCGTGGGCTCCGGGGTGGGCTCCGGCGTGGCGGAGGGGGAAGGGGTGGGCGCGGCGGTGGGCAGCGGCCTGTCCACCGTGGAATGGCAGGCGGGCAGCAGCAGAAGCAGCGCGATGGCGCTGAGCAGGCAGAGCACTCGTCTCATGGGAAATCGCCTCCTGTGGATTTCGGTCAGTGGCGGGCGGGGGATCGCGGCAGACCGCCCCGCCCGGTTTCGACAGATTCAGTATACCAAGTTCGTGGGGGCCTGTAAATACCGGGGCAGGATTTTCCTCGTTGCAATCCGCGCCCCGGTCGGATATAATGCCTATGCGAAAGACATGCCGGGACAGGACCCGGCACAGATGTGCGGAGAGGAGAGATGCGCATGGAACAGGGAAAACGGGTGGCGGCCATCCACGATCTGTCCTGCTTTGGCCGGTGCTCCCTGGCGGTGATCGCCCCGGTGCTCTCGGTGATGGGGGTGCAGTGCGCCCCTTTGCCTACGGCGGTGCTCTCCGCCCACACCGGGGGCTTCGGGCCGGTGGCGCGCACCGAGCTGGCCGGCCAGCTGGCCGACACCCTGGCGCACTGGGCCCGGCTGGGCCTGGCCTTTGACGGGGTGTACACCGGTTACCTCTCCTCCCCGGAGCAGGCCGCCCTGGCCCTAAAGGCCGTGGAGGGGCTGAAGGGCCCCGGCGGCCTGGCGGTGGCCGACCCGGTGCTGGGGGACCACGGCCGGCTGTACGCCTCCGTCACGCCGGAGCTGGTGGCGGCCATGGTGGAGCTGTGCGGCAGGGCGGACGTCATCACCCCCAACCGCACCGAGGCGGCCGCCCTGCTGGGCAGGAAGCTGGAGGAGCTGCCCCGGGACGGGGTGGCTCTGGCCCGGCTGCTGTCCCGGGGCGGGGCGCGCAGCGTGGTGGTCACCGGGGCGGGGGACGGCCCCGGGCGCACCGGCGCGGCCTGGTTTGACCGGGAGAGCGGCCGCAGCGGGATCTGCGCGGTGGACCGGGAACCGGGGGAGTTCCCCGGCACCGGTGATCTGTTTGCCGCGGTGCTCACCGGCAGTCTGGTGCGGGGGGAGGGCCTGGAGGGCGCCGCCGCCCGGGCGGCGGACTTTGTGGGCGCCTGTGTCCGCTTCACCCTGCAGGCGGGGACGCCATCCCGGGAGGGCGTGCGCTTTGAGCCCCTGCTGGGGCAGCTGGCCGCCGGATGCCCCCCCTTTGAAGGTATGAGACAGGAGAGCCGGACATGTCCCAACTTGCCATCCGGCCGCGCCTCTGGTATACTTTACCGGAAATCATCTGACACACAGGAGCGAATGGAATGAAGGAAGCTGTTGTACCTCTTGCCCGCCAGGTACTGGGCCCCCTGGGGCTGGACGTGGAGCCCGCCCAGGAGCACACCTTTGAGGAGCTGGTGGAGGCCTACCGGGCCAGGCTGGACCCCACCCGGCCCGACCCGGTGCACATCAACTGCATGATGACCATGGCCGAGTGCCGGGCCGCCATGCTGGCGGTGGGGGAGGCGGGGCTGGGCGCCCCCTGGGTGTCCTGGGCCTGCGACGAGGACGGGGAGTCGGCCACCCGGGTGGAGATGCTGGCCGCCCTGTTTGTGGCGGAGGGCATGGGGGCGGCGGCCTTCGGGCTGAACTGCCGCCGGGCCCTGGCGGAGGAAATCCTGGCCGGGCTGGCCCCCTATGCCCACATCCCCCTGTTCTACACCTGGGACGGGGCGCTCACCCTCTGGCCCTATACCCCCCAGCCCCGGGACCCGGACGTGATCCCCTGCGCCAGCCCCACCGCCCCCTGCTTTCTCACCCGCACCGTGGACGTGGGGGAGGAGCTGGAGTGCACCCCCGACCTGCTGGAGGACATCATTGAGGCGGAGGACGACCCGGTGGGGGCGGTGAAGATCGCCATCCTGGAGCGGGACGACGTGGACATCTTCGCTCAGCACCAGTACGCCATCCGCAAGGCCCTGTGCCTGTGGTCCGACGTGCCCGAGCTGCTGGAGGGGGCGCTGCGGGTGTACCAGGGCCGGGCCTTCTACGACGGCACCGGGGCGCTGGAGCCGGAGGAGCTGGACCGGCTGAGCCGAAAATACGGGCTAATCGTGCTGTGAGAAAATTTTGCGGGGAAATTTGGGAAACCCCTTGACTGTGAAGTCCCTTCATGCCTTATCCTCAAAGCAGAAGGCCCCCGTGGAGGACGGAGGGCTTCGCCTGAACCTGTGGGCGGCTGAAGGAGGCTTTTGCCATGACCATTAAGGAGCTGGAGACGCGCACCGGGATCTCCCGGGCCAACATCCGCTACTATGAGCGGGAGGGACTGCTCTCCCCCCGGCGGCTGGACAACGGCTACCGGGACTACACCGAGGAGGACGTGCGGACCTTAGAGAAGATCAAGCTGCTGCGGGGGCTGCGCCTGGACCTGGACACCATCCGCCTGGTGCAGCAGGGGGAGCTGCCCCTGGATCGGGCGCTGTTCCCCCTGCTGACCAAGCTGGAGGGGGACCGGGCCGGGTTGGAGCGGGCGGCGGAGGTCTGCCGGAAGATCCAGGCCTCCGGGGTGGAGTATGCCGCCTTGGACCCGGAGCCCTTCCTCCGGGAGCTGGCCTTTCCCCGGCGGCCTTTCCCCGGCCTTGCCTCCGGGGAGAATGCCGCCAGGACCATGCATGTGCCGGTTCCGGAGGAGGGGACGGCCTGGGCTAGGCTCCACCCCTTCCGGCGGTTTTTCGCCCGTCTGACCGACCTGACCCTCTATGGAGTGGCGGTGCAGGGGGTGCTGCTGCTGGGCCTGGGGTGGAACTGGCAGAGGGCGGGCAACGGCCTGACAGGGTTGGATCACTTCTATGCCTGGTACGCAATCGTCCTGCTGCCCCTGCTGCTGATGTTTCTGTGCGAGCCCTTCCTGCTCCACTTCTGGGGATGGACGCCGGGGAAATGGCTGTTCGGACTGAAGTTGCTCTGGAGCGAAAAAGGGGGCAGGCTGTCCCTGGGGGAGGGATTTGCCCGCACCGCCTGGGTGGTTGTGTCCGGCTGCGGTCTGGGTATTCCCCTGGTGAGCCTGTGGCGGCTGATCCGGTGCTGGTACTGGTGCCAGGACGGGAAGGACTGTCCCTGGGATGAGCAGCGGCAGTACTGCTACCTCTGCCGGGAGCGGGAGTGGTCCGGGCTGTGGTTTATTCTGATCCAGGGGGCGGCCCTGACCGCCGGGGCGCTCATCTTCCTCCAGGCCTGGCTGCCTCCCAACCGGGGCGGACTGAGCGTGGCGGAGTTCGCGGAGAACTACAACTTCTACCGGCGCTTTGCCGGCTATACCATGGGCACGGTACCCATGGACGAGCGGGGACAGTGGGCGTACAGCCTGGACTGGAGCGGCACCACCGCCCGGTGCGTACGCAGCGTGACCTACCACACCGGGGCGGACGGGACGGTGACCGGCGTCACCTTCACCGAGACCAGCCTGAATCAGGGGGAACTGATGGATGCCACCTCCACGGAGTTCTACCTGGCGGCCCTGGCCCTGGCCGGCTCGCGGCATGAGACCGACCTGTTCTCCTTCCAGCGGGAGCGCTCCCTCCTGATGGGGCCGACCCAACGGGGGCTGCAGGAGCAGGAGGGAACATGGGAGTACGCCGGTCTGCGGGGGGAGTGGATTGTCTCCTATACTGGTTACCGGGAGGAATACGGTGTGCTGGAGCCAGCGGCGGGGGAGGAGCAGGTCTTTTCCCGCAGGGTGACCCTTTCCCTGCAAAAAAATTGAGAAAAGGGCTTGACTGTCAAGCCTCTTGATGCCTTACCCTGAGAGGGAAGAGGGGCCGCCGGCCACGGCCGGGGCCCTCCCGCCTGAACCTGTGGGCGGCGAAAGGAGCGCTTGCCATGACCATCAAAGAGCTGGAGGCACGCACGGGGATGGTGCGGGCCAACATCCGCTATTATGAAGAGGAGGGGCTGCTCTCCCCCCGGCGGCTGGAAAACGGCTACCGGGACTACACCGAGGAGGACGTGCGCACTCTGGAGAAGATCAAGCTGCTGCGCTCCCTCCAGCTGGACATCGACACCATCCGCCAGCTCCAGCGGGGGAACGCTCACCCTGGAGCAGGCCATGTTCAACCAGCTCACCCGGCTGGAGGGGGACCGGGCCGGCCTGGAGCGGGCGGCCCGGGTGTGCCGGGCCATCCAGGACTCCGGGGTGGAGTACGCCGCCCTGGAGCCGGAGCCCCTGCTGCGGGAGCTGGAGGGACTGGAGGCCGCCGCCCAGATCCCCGCCCTATGGGACGAGGTGGAGGCCAAGCGGCGCCAGGCCGCCAGCCACCCCTGGCGCCGGTACCTGGCCCGGTGGCTGGACCTGAGCCTGTGGAACCTGCCGGTGAGCGCCGCGGCCTATCTGGGGCTGCGGCTGGACCTGCTGGCGGACAACCTCCTGCTGGACTGGGTGCTGGCCCTGGCCTCGGTGGCGGTGATGGCCGTGATGGAGGCCCTGCTGCTCCACTTCTGGGGCTGGACGCCGGGGAAGTGGATCTTCGGGCTGAAGCTGCGGGACGCTCAGGGGAACAAACTGTCCCTCCGGGCGGCGTGGCGCCGGGTGTGGGGCGTCTTTCTCAGGGGCGATGGCCTGAACATCCCCCTCTACAACCTGTGGCGGAACTACAGGTGCTACCGCTGCTGCAAGGACGGGGAGGACTGCCCCTGGGACTACGGGAAGGACGTGGAATACACCCGGGAGGAGCGGTAGTGGGTGGCCTTGCCCTTTGCGGGGGCCACGGCGGCGGTGATGTTCCTGGCGCTGGTCATCGCCCTGGAGTGGTTCCTGCCCCCCAACCGGGGCGGGCTGACGGCGGAGGAGTTTTCGGAGAACTGCAACTACTACCTGGAGCGGCTGGCCCCGGGCGGCCTGTGGGAGCTGGGAGAAAACGGGCAGTGGAAGTACCGGGATGACCTGGCGGCGGGGGCGGTCCTGGTGTTCCAGGAGCCCTACACCCGCTTTCCCCTGGAGCTGGAGCTGACGGGGGATCAGGTGACCGCCGTCACCCTCCGGGACGTCTATTGGGAGGACGAGGTGCAGCTGGATCAGACCTATACCGCCGCGGTCACCCTGGCCCTGGCGGGGGCCCAGAGAGAGCTGAACTGCTTCACCTTTGGCTATCCGGGCTGGACCGCCTTCTGGGAGGAGCGGTTCCAGAGCTTTCAGGAGGACTACCGGGGGCTGAGCTTCTGCCAACAGGTGGAGCGGGAGGGCTACAGCCTGGACTACGGCGGCTGGTATGAGGCCCTGGGGACCGGGGAGCAGAAGGTAGAGCGCACGGTGACCATATCGTTGGAATGAAGGGGAACGCCCATGATCTTATCCATTGACGAAGTGAACGACATCTTAGACGCAGCGGTGGAGGACTACCCGGAGGAGCTCTTCCAGGAGCTCAACGGGGGCATCCTGCTGCTGGAGGACGAGGTGGCCGACCCGGAGGCCGGGGAGGACATCTACATCATGGGGGAGTACTGCTGGGACGAGATGGGGCGGTACATCAACCTGTACTACGGCTCCTTCGTGGCCCTGCTGGCGGACGAGCCCCGGGAAGTGTGGGAGGAGGAGCTGCGCTTCACCCTGCGCCACGAGCTCACCCACCACGTGGAGGGGCTGGCGGGGGAGCGCAGCCTGGAGCACAAGGACTCCGCGCAGCTGGAGGCCTTCCGGCGGGGGGACTTTGGGGGGTAGGCCCCCAAAACCCCCAGGGCGGAGCCCTGGAACCCTTTTCTTTTGCCGGCGGGTGCCGGCAGGCCCTATAAGTTTGCCGGGTCTCGTCCCGGCAGACGAGGTACTTTCTCTTGCGCAAGAGAAAGTACCCAAAGAGTGCGCATAGGGGGC
>CALWXH010000058.1 GCA_944385465.1 uncultured Oscillospiraceae bacterium
CCAGTTTGGGACGCTGGGCCAGGATGGTCGCGTCCACGTTGCCCACCCGCAGGCCCCGCCGCCCAAGCTGCTCCATGACCCGCTCCAGCAGGATCAGGCTGGAGATCCCCTCATAGGCCGGGTCGGTATCCGGGAAGGCGTGGCCGATGTCCCACAGCCCGGCCGCGCCCAGCAGGGCGTCCATCACCGCGTGGGTGAGCACGTCGGCGTCGGAGTGGCCCAGCAGCCCCATCTCCCAGGGCACCTCCACCCCGCCCAGGATCAGCCTGCGCCCCTGGACCAGGCGATGTACGTCATAGCCGTGTCCGATGCGCATCACAGCACCTCCCCGCTCTCCAGCAGGGCCTGCCCCCACAGCAGGTCCGCCGGCGTGGTGAGCTTGATATTCCGCTCATCCCCCGGGGTGAGGGACACCCGCATGCCCAGCCGCTCCACCGCGGCGCAGTCGTCGGTGAGGGCCGCGCCGTCCTCCAGCGCCTTTTGCAGCGCCGCCCGGATGAGGGACGCCTCAAAGACCTGGGGGGTCTGGACCGCGTAGAGCCGGGAGCGGTCCAGCGTGCGCTCCACCAGCCCGCCGGAGGCCTCCTTCACGGTGTCCTTCACCGGCACGGCGGGCACCGCCGCCCCGGTCTGGGCCGCCTTCTCAACGGCGGCGGAAATGACCGCCCCGGTGACAAAGGGCCTGGCCCCGTCGTGGATGGCGATGAGCTGGGCGTCCCGATCCGCCTCCAGGGTGCCCAGGCGGGCGGAGTGGGTGCGGGACTGCCCGCCCCGGATGACCTTGCGCACCTTGCTCAGCCCCGCATCCCGGCACAGGGCCGCCACATGGGGCACCAGCTCCTCCCGGGTGACCACGATGATCTCGTCCACCTCCGGGGCCTGCTCAAAGGCCCGCAGGGTGCGGAGGATCACCGGTTCCTCCCCCAGCTCCAGCAGGATCTTGTCCTCCCCCATCCGGGTGGAGGCGCCGGCAGCCACCACCACGGCGCTGCAATACGCCCTCTCCCGGGCGCGCTTTTTTCTGAACAGACCCATGTCATTCCTCCATCTGCTGCCCCAGCGCAGCCTGATCTCGGCGAAAAAGGAGCCGGCCGGCTCCCTTTCAGCTCGCTTTGATTGCCTTTAGTGATCCAGGATGCGGTCCACCTTTGCCTCCACCGCCTCATAGGGCTGGCTCTGGGCCAGTACCAGCTCGGAGATCAGGATCTGCCGGGCGGCGTGGAGCATTTTCCGCTCCCCGGTGGACAACCCCCGCTGGTGATCCCGCAGGGTCAGCCCCTTGACCACCCGGGCCACCTCCAGCAGATCCCCGCTCTTGATCCGGGACATGTTCTCCCGGTACCTCCGGTTCCAGTTCTGGGTCATCTCCACCTGGATGTCCTCCATGGCCTGAAGCAGCCTGTTCGCCTCCTGCCCGGACACCACCGGCCGCACGCCGATCTCGCTGGTGTTGTCGGTGGGAATCATGACCATCATATTGCCGCCAAACAGCTTCAGCAGATAATAGTCCTTTACCACACCGTTCACCTTGCGCTGGACAATGGAGTCAATGACCCCGGCCCCGTGCATAGGATGGACGACCTTATCCCCGATCTGATACACGTTCCCACCTCCTAATATGTATAGTATCGCAAAATAAGTATACGCCTTTTTTCTTTGCAACGCAAGGAACTTTCGTGTTTTCTTGCTGATTTTTTACACACAGGCGGGATTTTTTGGTTCAAAACGCGCAAAGGGGATCAAAAAAGACATGGCAGACGCCTGTGTCCGGCATCTGCCATGTCTCTGTTTTTTGTTCCGGAATCAAATCACCCGGTTTTTCAGCACGCCGATGCCGGCGATGTCCACCTCCACCACGTCTCCGGGCGCCATGGGGCCGATGCCCGCCGGCGTCCCGGTGGCCACCACGTCCCCCGGCTCCAGGGTCATGGCGGCGGTGATGAACTCCAGCAGCGCCGGGACGTCGGTGAGGAACTGCTCTGTGTTCCCCCGCTGGACCACCCGGCCGTTGAGCCGGGTCTCCAGGCTGAGGTGGCCGGGGTCCACCTCGTCGGTCACCCAGGGGCCGATGGGGCAGAACCCGTCCATGGACTTGCCCCGGGTCCACTGCCCGTCGTGCTGCTGGATGTCCCGGGCCGTGACGTCGTTGAGACAGGTGTAGCCCAGCACATAGTCCGCGAAGTGCTCCGCCCGGACGTCCTTGGCCCGGCGGCGGATGACCACCGCCAGCTCCCCCTCATAGTCCAGCCGGGTCACAAAGGCCGGCGCGTGCAGGGTGCCCTCCGGGTGGTTCAGGGTGTTGGGCCCCTTGAGGAACAGGACGGGGAAGCCGGGCGGCTCGCTCCCCAGCTCCCGGGCGTGCTCGGCGTAGTTCTTGCCCACGCAGACAATTTTCCCGGGGGTGCAGGGGGCCAGCAGCGCACACTGCGCCAGGGGGAACACCTCGCCGTCGTAGACCAGCTGCTCCCCGTAGGGGTCGCCCCGGAGGGTGAGCACCTCCCCCTCCCGCACCACGCCCCAGCGGGGCGCGCCGTTCACTGAGACTCTGACATACCGCATACTCCGTCTCCTCCGTCCACATGATCCAGAATCAGCCCCAGAAGCTCCTGGCGGCCGTCCCCCTTCTCCGCGGAAAAGGGGATGACCGGCACGGTGGACGGCAGCTCCAGCGTCTGCGCCACCCGCAGCAGGTTCTCCTGCAGCTCGCTTTTTTTCACCTTGTCCAGCTTGTTGGCCACCACCGCGAAGGGCTTGCCGGTGGACAGGAAGAAGTCGGACATGGTCCGGTCGTCCGCCGTGGGCTTGTGCCGGGCGTCCACAATGAGCACCCCCAGACTCATCAGGCCGGTGTCGGCAAACCAGGCCTCAATGAGCTTGCCCCAGCGGTCCCGCTCCTGCTTGGACACCTTGGCATAGCCGTATCCGGGCAGGTCGATGAGGTAGAACTGCCCGTCAATGCGGAAGTAATTGATGTGGGTGGTCTTGCCCGGCGCGGAGCCCACCCGGGCAAAGTTCTTCCGGTTCAGCAGCCGGTTGATCACCGACGACTTGCCCACGTTGGAGCGGCCGGCAAACACCACCTGGGGCAGGGTGTCCCGGGGGAAATCCGCCGGCTTGGCGGCGGAGCGGACAAACTCCGCCCGATTCAGATTCACCTTCATGGCCGATCCCCCCGCCGTCACTGGCGCAGGGCCGCGCCCGTCCCCGCCTTGGGCTGGCAGAATTCCGGCAGCACCCCGGGCCCGGCCGCCAGGGCCCGGTTGGGCTCGCTGGCCAGGGCGCCGGAGATCACCTCGTCCGCCTGGGACACCGGGACAAAGGTCAGCCGGGCCCGGACAGTCTGGTCGATCTCCTCCAGGTCCCGCTGGTTCTCCTCCGGGATGAACACCTTGGTCACCCCGCCCCGGAGGGCGGCCATGGTCTTCTCCCGCAGGCCGCCAATGGGCAGCACCCTGCCCCGCAGGGTGACCTCCCCGGTCATGGCCACATCCCGGCGCACCGGGACGCCGGTGAGGGCGGACACCATGGCGGTGACAATGGCCACGCCGGCGGAGGGCCCGTCCTTGGGCACGGCCCCCTCCGGGAAGTGGACATGGATGTCCTTGCTCTTGTAGAAGTCAGCGGCGATCCCCAGCCGGTCCGCCCGGCTGCGGATGTAGGTCAGGGCCGCCCGGGCGGACTCCTTCATCACGTCCCCCAGGTTGCCGGTGAGCTCCACCTTTCCGGTGCCCTCCACCACGTTGACCTCCACCTCCAGGATCTCCCCGCCCACGGCGGTCCAGGCCAGGCCGTTCACCACTCCCACCAGGGGCTCTCCGGTGACCTGGTCCTCGTGGTAGCGGCGCACGCCCAGATAGTCCTCCAGGTTCTCCTGTGTCAGTTTCACCTGCTTGACCCCATCTGAGACCACTTTCATCGCCGTCTTGCGGCACACAGTGGCCAGCCGCCGCTCCAGCACGCGCACGCCGGACTCCTTGGTGTAGTCGGAGATGATCTTCCGCAGCGCCCCGTCGGACACCTTCAGCTGGGCGCGGGACAGGCCGTGGCGCTTCATCTCCCGGGGCAGCAGGTGCCGCTTGGCGATCTGCACCTTCTCCTCGTCGGTGTAGCTGGGCAGCTCAATGACCTCCATCCGGTCCAGCAGGGGCCGGGGGATGCTCTCGGTGGTGTTGGCCGTGGTGATGAACATCACGTCGGACAGGTCGAAGGGCAGCTCCAGATAGTGGTCCCGGAAGGTGCTGTTCTGTTCCACGTCCAGCACCTCCAGCAGCGCCGAGGCGGGGTCCCCCCGGTAGTCGCTGCCCAGCTTGTCGATCTCGTCCAGCAGCAGCACCGGGTTGGCGCTGCCCGCCTGGCGGATGCCGGCGACGATGCGCCCGGGCATGGCGCCCACATAGGTCTTCCGGTGGCCCCGGATCTCCGCCTCGTCGTGGACGCCCCCCAGGGAGATGCGGGCCAGCTTCCGGTTCATGGCCCGGGCCACGCTCATGGCCACCGAGGTCTTGCCCACGCCGGGAGGGCCCACCAGGCACAGCACCTGGCTCTTCAGCTCCGGAGCCAGCTGCTTCACCGCCACAAATTCCAGGATGCGCTCCTTCACCTTGTCCAGGCCGAAGTGGTCCGCGTCCAGCACCTTGCGCACCGCGCTGACGCTCACCCGCTCCTTGGTCTTCTGGCGCCAGGGCAGCTCCAGGCAGGTGTCCAGATACCCCCGGAGCACCGACGCCTCCGAAGAGCCGAAGGGCTGCTTTTCCAGGTGGTTGATCTCCTTGTTCAGCTTCTCCCGCACCTCGTCGGGCAGGTCTGCCCCGGCCACCTTGTTCCGGTATTCCTGGATCTCGTCGTTCTCATTCTGCTCCCCCAGCTCCCGCTGGATGATGCGCAGCTGCTCCCGCAGCACATAGTCCCGCTGGTTGGCCGAGATCTGCTCGTGGATCTTGCCCTCCAGCTCGTTTTCCACCTCCAGGATCTCCACTTCCCGGGTGAGGATGCGGCACAGCTTCTCCAGCCGCCGCACCGGCCGCAGCTCCTCCAGCACCGCCTGTTTGTCCTCCAGGCGCAGGGGCAGGTTCTGGGCAGCATAGTCGGAGATGTAGGACGGGTCGCTGCTGGCCAGCATCTTCAGGTAGACCTCCGGCGGCACCCGGTCGGTCAGCTCGGTATAGTGCTCCATCAGCTCATAGACCTGGCGGATCATGGCCTCTGTCCTGGGGGAGTTGTTCCGGGCCACCTGGACCGGGGGCAGCAGCTCCACCCGGGCGGCCAGGCTGGGCTGCTCCTGGGTCAGCTCCAGCAGCCGGCCCCGGCTGAGCCCCTCCACCATCACCCGCACGTTGTTGTCCGGCAGGCGCAGGATCTGCTTCACCGAAGCGATGGTGCCCACCTTGTACAGGTCGGCCTGCCGGGGCTTTTCCAGCGTGGGGTCCCGCTGGGTCACCAGGAAAATCTCCCGGGCGCCGGCCATGGCGGTCTCCAGGGCCCGGATGGAGACCTCCCGGCCCACGTCAAAGTGCATCAGCAAGTTGGGGAATACGGTGATCCCCCGCAGAGCCAGGGCGGGCATGGTCTGCACCGTCTCCGCCGGTCTGTTCTGTTCTGTCATGGTGATCGCCTCCTTCAATCAGAATCACGGAAAACACAGGAAGGGGCGAGCCAGGCCCGCCCCTCTGTCTGTTTTGTTCAGGATACGTTCTTATCCTGTCCGGCCCGGCCGCCCCGCTGGGCTCGCAGCGCCGCGGCGCCCAGCCTCGGCCGGGGGGAGCGGCCCTCCTGCCGCTCCAGAATAGGCTGCCCCTCACCCCGGATGGCCTCGGCGGTGATGGTCACCTTGGCGATGCTGGGATCGGAGGGCACGTCGTACATGACGGGGGTCATGACCTCCTCCAGCACAGCCCGCAGTCCCCGGGCGCCGATCTTGCGCTCCACCGCCTTGTCCGCGGCGGCGTCCAGGGCCTCGGGGGTGAACACCAGCTCCACATTGTCATACTCCAGCAGCTTCTGATACTGCTTCACCAGGGCGTTCTTGGGCTCGGTGAGGATCTGCACCAGCTGATCCCGGCCCAGGGCCTTCAGCGCCGTGATCACCGGCAGGCGGCCCACCAGCTCGGGGATGATGCCGAACTTCAGCAGGTCGTGGGGCTGGACGTGCTTGAAGAGGTCGGCCTTCTCCTGCTCGGCCATGGTGCGGATGTCGGCGCCGAAGCCCATGCTCTTCCGGTCCAGCCGCCGCTCGATGATCTTCTCCAGCCCGTCGAAGGCGCCGCCGCAGATGAAGAGGATGTTCCTGGTGTCAATCTGCAAGAACTCCTGGTGGGGGTGCTTGCGGCCGCCCTGGGGCGGGACATTGGCCACGGTGCCCTCCAGGATCTTCAGCAGGGCCTGCTGCACCCCCTCGCCGGACACGTCCCGGGTGATGGAGGTGTTCTCGCTCTTCCGGGCGATCTTGTCGATCTCGTCCACGTAAATGATGCCCCGCTGGGCCAGCTCAATGTCGTAGTCCGCCGCCTGCACCAGGCGCAGCAGGATGTTCTCCACATCGTCGCCCACGTAGCCGGCCTCGGTGAGGGTGGTGGCGTCGGCAATGGCGAAGGGCACCTTCAGCACCCGGGCCAGGGTCTGGGCAAAGAGGGTCTTGCCGCAGCCGGTGGGGCCCACCAACAGGATGTTGCTCTTTTGCAGCTCCACATCGTCCCCGCCGCCGAAGTAGATGCGCTTGTAGTGGTTGTACACCGCCACAGACAGGGCCACCTTGGCCTCCTCCTGCCCGATGATATACTCATTGAGCACCTGGCAGATCTCCTGGGGGGTGGGGATCACGTCGGGGATATCCTCCACACGGGCCTCCGATGCCTCCAGGTGCTCCTCGTCAAGGATATTCATGCACAGCTTGACGCATTCGTTGCAGATATAGGCGCCCGGGCCTGCGATGATGCGCTCCACCTGCTCCTGGTGCTTGCCGCAGAAAGAGCAGCGGACCGATCTGTAGTCGTCTCGAGCCATGGTTACACGTCCCTTCAATAAAGCGTCGGAAAGAGCGGAGGACACGCCCCCGCTCTTCCTGTGCCGTCAGCGGTTTTTGATGATTTTATCGATGATTCCGAAGTCCAGGGCCTCCTGGGCGCTCATCCAGTGATCCCGCTCGGAGGCGGCCTTGACCTCCTCCGGGGTCCTGCCCGTATTCTCCGCGAGAATCTGGTTCAGGTTCTGCTTGATGCGCAGGAAGTGCTCGATGTCGATCTCCATATCGGTCACTTTGCCCTTGGTCCCGGCGGAGGGCTGGTGGATCATCACCTCCGCGTTGGGCAGGGCCAGGCGCTTGCCCTTGGTCCCTGCGGACAGCAGGAAGGCGCCCATGGAGGCGGCCATACCGATGCAGATGGTGGACACATCACACTTGATGTACTGCATGGTGTCGTAGATGGCCATGCCGTCGGTGACGGACCCGCCGGGGCTGTTGATATAGAACTGGATGTCCTTGTCGGGGTCCTGGGCCTCCAGATAGAGGAGCTGGGCCACCACCAGGGAGGCAGTGGTGGCGTTCACCTCTTCCCCAAGAAAGACGATGCGGTCATTGAGCAGGCGGGAAAAGATGTCGTACGACCGCTCCCCCCGGCTGGTCTGCTCCACAACATAAGGTACCAAACTCATGAAAAAACGCTCCTTTAACCGTGGAAATATCAGGGCCGCCCCTCCATTATGCCCACAGGGCGGGCGCCCTTATTCCTCCACTCTCCCCGCGGGAGCAGGCAGGCTCACTCCGCCTGGGTCTGCTCCTGCTTCTCCTCGGTCTCTTTCTCCTGGGCAGCCTTCTTGGAAGCGGTCTTCTTGGCGGGCTTCTTCTCCTCGCCGCTCTCCCCTTCCTCGCCCTTCTTGGCGGCCGCCTTCTTGGCGGGCTTCTTCACGCTGTCCTTCACCAGCTCCAGCGCCTTCTGGCTGGCCAGGTCCTTCATGATGTCCTTCACATCCACGCTCTCCCGGACCTTCTCCTCGGGCAGGCTGTACTCCTTGGCCAGGCGGGCCACCTCGGCGTCCACGTCGGCGTCGGTGACCTCGATCTTCTCCGCCTCGGCCACGGCCTCCAGGGCCAGGCTGCTGCGCACGGCGCGGTCGGCGGCGGTCTTGGCCTGGGCGCGCAGGTCGTCCATGGTCATGCCCATGATGCGCAGATAGTCCTCCATGGGGATGCCGGAGTTCTGCATCCGGGCGGCGTAGTCCTCCATCATCTTGTCGGCGCGGTAGTCCACCATGGCCTCGGGCACGTCGCACTCCAGCTTCTCGATGAGGGCGTCCACCACGGCGGTCTCGAAGTCCCGGTCGGCCTGGGCCTGGCGGCGCTCCTTGAGCTTCTCGCCCAGGTCCTTCTTGAACTCCTCCAGGGTATCGAACTCGGACACGTCCTTGGCGAACTCATCGTCCACCTCGGGCTCCTGCTTCTCCTTCACCTCGTGGACCTTGACCTTGAACACCACGGCGGCGCCGGCCAGCTCAGGGGTGTAGTCCTCGGGGAAGGTGATGTCGATGTCCTTCTCGTCGCCGGCCTTCATGCCGATGACCTGGTCCTCAAAGCCGGGGACGAAGCTGCCGGAGCCCAGTTCCAGGCTGTAGTTCTCGCCCTTGCCGCCCTCGAAGGGCACGCCGTCCTTGAAGCCCTCGAAATCGATGACGGCGGTGTCGCCCTTCTTGGCCTTGCGCTCCACGCTCACCAGGCGGGAAGCCCGGTCGATGTAGGGCTTGAGCTCATTCTTGATGTCGGCGGCGGTGACCTTCACCTCGTTCTTGGCGATGGCCATGCCCTTGTAGTCCTTGATGGACACCTCGGGCCGCACGGTCACCAGGGCCTTGAAGGTATAGCCGTCCTTGCCCACTTCCTGGATCTCCAGCTTGGGGTAGGCCACAGGCTCAATGCCGGTCTCCTCCAGCGCCTTCTCATAGGCGGCGGGATAGGACTCCTCGATGGCGTCCTCATAGAACACCTGGGCGCCGTACATGGTCTCCACCATCTTCCGGGGGGCCTTGCCCTTGCGGAAGCCGGGCAGCGTGATGTTCTTCTTCTGCCGGTTGTACACCTTGTTGATGGCGGCCTCAAACTCCTCGGCGCTCACCTGGATGACCAGCTCGATGGCGCTGTTTTCTTTTTTCTCGTTGCTTTTGATGTTCATGGTTTCCGTTCCTCCAACTTGGCCCCTGCGTCCGGGGACGGGGCCTTCTTTCTGATAAATCCAATCCATTCTACCAGATGGCCTGGAATATTTCCACTCTTTTTTTCAGGAATCCAAAATTTTTTTCGGCGTGAACCCCAGATAGTCGGCGGACACCAGCCGGTAGTCCACCGTTCCCACTCTCCCCTCCACCGCCAGGCGGTGGCTGGGGCCGTGGAGGTGGCCGTAATAACAGCCCTTCACCTCATAGCGCTCCAGCAGGTCCAGGATCTCCTGGCAGCGGTAGCCCTTGTACAGGGGCGGGTAGTGGAGAAAGCAGTACCGCGGCCGGTCCCCGGCGGCCCGCAGGGAGGCCTCCAGCCGGATCAGCTCCCGGCGGAACACCTTCTCCGTGTGCGCCCCGGCGTTCTCCTCGTAAAACCAGCCCCGGGTGCCGCACAGGGCCACGTCGCCGTAAAGGGCGCAGTTGTTGTGGAGGATGTGCAGCCGGGTCAGGCCGTGTTCCAGGAAAAAGGCGTTCATCTTAGCCGCGGTGGTCCACCAGTAGTCGTGGTTCCCCTTCACCAGCCACTTCTCCCCCGGCAGCTCCTGGTCCAGGAAGCGGAAATCCTCCAGCGCCTCCGGAAGGCTCATGCCCCAGGACAGGTCGCCGCACAGCACCACCGTGTCCTCCTCCCTGACCTGGGCAAACCCCTCCCGGAGCCTGTCCACATAGCCGGTCCAACCGCCGCCGAACACCTCCATGGACTTGTTCCCGCTCAGGGAGAGGTGGGTATCGCCGATGGCGTACACAGCCATCCCGTCACCTGCCTTATCTGAGGAAATTCAGCATCCGCTCCAGCATGCCGGACTTCTCCGTCCAGTCGCTGAAGCGCCGCTCCTTGCCCTTCAGGGCGGCCAGCGGAGCGGGCACCGGCACGCCGGTGGCCTCGCTGAGCTGATCCAGCACCGCCACGCCGTCGGCGTGCTCCTCAATCCCCAGGGCGGAGAGGACGCTGGTGCAGAATTTGAAGGGGCTGGCGGTGGACACCGCCAGGGCCGGGGTGTCATCCCCGGAGTTCTTCCGGTACTCGTCCAGCACGTGGAAGGCCACGGCGGTGTGAGGGTCGATGAGGTAGCCGAACTGCTTCCACACCTGGGCGATGGTCTGCTTGGTCTGCCTGTCGTCGCAGTAGCCGGCGCTGAAGGTGGCCTGAAGCCGGGTGAGGATGGCGGGGCTCACCTGATACCGGCCGGTCTGGGCCAGCTGGTCCATATAGCGGCACACCTGCTCCTCGTCCCGGTCGGACAGCTCAAAGAGCAGCCGCTCCAGGTTGCTGGACACCAGGATGTCCATGGAGGGGGACAGGGTGTTGTGGAAGGGCCGGTTCCGATCATAGACGCCGGTGCGGATGAAGTCGGTGAGCACATTGTTCTCATTGGAGGCGCAGATCAGGGTCTTGATGGGCACCCCCATCTGCTTGGCGTAATAGGCCGCCAGGATGTTGCCGAAGTTGCCGGTGGGCACGCACACGTTGATGGGCTGCCCGCCGGAGACGGCCCCGTCCCGCAGCAGGTCGCAGTAGGCGGAGATATAGTAGACGATCTGGGGCAGCACCCGCCCCCAGTTGATGGAGTTGGCCGAGGACAGGAAGTACCCCCGCTCCGCCAGGGCCTCCGCCAGGGCGCGGTCGGAAAACAGCCGCTTCACCCCGGCCTGGGCGTCGTCAAAGTTGCCCGCCACGGCGCACACACCCACATTGCCGCCGTTCTGGGTGACCATCTGCAGCTGCTGGATGTCGGACACCCCGTCCTTGGGGTAGAACACCAAGATCTTGGTCCTGGCCACGTCCTTGAAGCCCTCCAGCGCCGCCTTGCCCGTGTCGCCGGAGGTGGCCACCAGGATGCAGGCCGTCTTCTCCTCGTCCATCTTGTCCAGAGAGGCGGAGAGCAGGTGGGGCAGCATCTGCAGCGCCATGTCCTTGAAGGCGCAGGTGGGGCCATGCCACAGCTCCAGGCAGGACACGCCGCTGCCCAGGGGGTGTACCGGGGCGATGGAGGGGGTGTCAAAATTCCTCCCGTAGGCGGCGCCGGCAAAGCTGCTCAGCTCCCGGGCGGAGAACTCGTCCAGGAACCGCCCCAGGATATACACCACCCGCTGCTGATAGGACATGTCCTTCATGCTCTCCAGGGCGTTGCCCGGCAGGCGGGGCAGCACCTCGGGGGTCATGAGCCCGCCGTCGGGGGCCAGGCCCTGGATAATGGCCTGAGAGGCGGTCATCCGCAGGCGTTTGTTTCTCGTGCTTACATAATTCATGAACAGCTCACCACTCTCATCAGGTTATTGTAAAACAGGCCGCGCACCACCGCCTCGTCGTAGCGGCGGCGCAGCAGGTATTCATAAAACTGCCCCAGCGCCGCGATGTCCGGCGCCTGGGCAATGGTGTCGCACCCGTCCCAGTCGCCGCCCAGGGCCACGTTCCGGGCGCCGCCCAGCTCCAGGATGTGGTCCAGGTGGGCCCGGACCGCGTCCAGATCCCGGCCCAGCCCCACAAACTCCCGGTAGAAATTGAGACCGATGATACCTTGAAGTTTTATTATCGCAGTTATTTGCCCATCCGTCAAGTTCCTTGTGTGGCCCCAGACGGATTTTGCGTTGGAATGGGTGGCCAGCACCGGCCGGCGGGCCTGCTCCGCCACGTCCCAGAACCCGGCCTCAGACAGGTGGGACACGTCGGCGAAGATGCCCAGCTCCTCCATCCGGGCCAGAAACCGCCTGCCCAGGGGGGTCAGCCCCCGTTCCGGCTGGTCGCAGTGGGAACCGGACAGGGCGTTGGCGTGATTCCAGGTGAGGGTGATCACCCGCACCCCGTCCGCCGCGGCCCCCTCCAGCCGGTCCGGGTC
>CALWXH010000059.1 GCA_944385465.1 uncultured Oscillospiraceae bacterium
GGGGCCGCCCACCACGAAGCGGCCGGTGGGGTTGACGTAGATCTTGGTGTTCTTATCCATCAGATGGGCGGGCAGGGTGGGCGCAATGACCAGCTTGATCATGTCCTCCCGGATCTGCTCCAGGCTCACGTCGGGGTTGTGCTGGGTGGAGAGCACCACCGCGTCGATGCGCACGGGCTTGCCGGCGTCGTCATACTCCACGGTGACCTGGCTCTTGCCGTCGGGGCGCAGGTAGTTCACCAGCCCCTCCTTGCGCACGGCGGTGAGCCGCTGGGCCAGCTTGTGGGCCAGGGAGATGGGCAGGGGCATGAGCTCCTCGGTCTCCCGGCAGGCGTAGCCGAACATCATGCCCTGGTCGCCGGCGCCGCCGTCCAGCTCGTCGGTCATCTCGCCCTCCTTGGCCTCCAGGGCCTTGTCCACCCCCATGGCGATGTCGGGGGACTGCTCGTCGATGTTGGTGATGACGCCGCAGGTGTCGCAGTCAAAGCCGTACTTGGCCCGGTTGTAGCCGATGTCCCGCACCACGTTCCGGGCGATTCTGGGGATGTCCACATAGCAGCTGGTGGTGATCTCCCCCATGATGTGGATCAGGCCGGTGGAGGCGGTGGTCTCACAGGCCACCCGGGCGTTGGGGTCCTGCTCCAGGATGGCGTCCAGAATGGCGTCGGAGATCTGGTCGCAGATTTTGTCAGGGTGACCTTCCGTCACCGATTCAGAGGTAAACAGTCGCTTGGCCATGGGTCATTCAATCCTTTCTGTTGTGTGCGCGGAGAGACAAGAAAAACCCCGCCGGCGGCGGGGCAATGGGTGTTTGGAATCCTCATCTTGCGTTTCCGCCGGAATTGGCACCTTGCAATGCAGGTTGCCGTGGTATCATCGGGCCGATCCCTCAACCACTCTTGATAAGGCAATGTTCAATTGCGAAAGACATTATATCCGCGCGGGGGCCGGTTGTCAATGACAGATTGGACAAATGGTCAAGAAATCCCGGGCAAACCGGGCCCTTATTTCCCCTTCCGCCGGGCCCGGAACAAAAGG
Source organism: uncultured Oscillospiraceae bacterium (assembly GCA_944385465.1). GTDB lineage: Bacteria > Bacillota > Clostridia > Oscillospirales > Oscillospiraceae > Enterenecus. The sequence goes on from CALWXH010000059.1 coordinate 1,039, forward strand.
GACACCAGGATGCCCAGGACGATGGCCGCGGCGATCCCCCCGGCGCAGGCGGTGAGCCCTCCGGTGAGGGCCCCCAGCAGCCCCCGCTCCGCCACCGCCTTCCGCACGCCGCTGGCCAGGGCGTGGCCGAAGCCGGTGAGGGGGACGGTGGCCCCGGCCCCCGCCCAGTCCGCCAGGGGCTGGTACAGCCCCAGGGCGCTGAGGGCCACCCCGGCCACCACGTAGGTGGTGAGGATGCGGGCGGGGGTGAGGCTGGTCTTGTCGATGAGGATCTGGCCCAGGGCGCACAGGGCGCCCCCCACCAGAAAGGCCTTCAGATATTCCATTCAATCCCCTCCTTCCAGCACCACGGCGTGGCAGATGCCGGGGATGGACTCCCCCTGGAGGGTGGAGGTGGGGGAGAGCAGCGCCCCGGTGGGGCAGAACAGCACCCGCCGCCACAGCCCCCGCTCCAGCCCGGGCAGCAGCCAGGCGGTGAGCACCGCCGCCGAACAGCCGCAGCCGGAGGCCCCGGCGTGGACGTCCTGCTCCTGCCGCCGGAAGAGCAGCAGGCCGCAGTCGGTATAGTTTGTGAGCTTGAGCCCGTCCCGGGCGAAAAAGTCGGTGACGATCCGGTGGCCCAGATGGCCCAGGTCGCCGGTGAGGATGAGATCGTACCACTCCGGGCCCCGGCCGGTGTCGGAAAAGTGGGCGCGCAGGGTGTCATAGGCGGCGGGGGCCATGGCCGCCCCCATGTTGGCCGCGTCCCGGATGCCCTTGTCCGCCACCCGGCCGATGGTGACGGCGGTGACCCGCACCCCGGTCCCCCGGGCGGACAGCACCACCGCCCCGGCGGCGGTGGCCGTCCACTGGGCGGTGGGGGCGCGCTGGGAGCCGTACTCCAGGGGGGTGCGGTACTGCCGCTCGGCGGAGCAGAAGTGGGAGGAGGTGACGGCGGCGGCGTATGCCCCGTACCCGGCCCCCAGCAGCAGGGCGGCCAGGGCCAGGCTCTCCCCCATGGTGGAGCAGGCCCCGTACAGCCCCAGGTAGGGGACGGCGGCGGCCCGGGCGGCAAAGGAGGAGGAGATGCACTGGTTGAGCAGGTCCCCCGCCAGCAGCAGATCCAGGTCCCCCGTGTGCAGCCCCGCCCGGCCCAGGGCGGCGTCCAGGGCCAGCTGCTGCATCCGGCTCTCCGCCGCCTCCCAGCTCTTCTCCCCGAAGGTGTCGTCACCGCTCACCCGGTCAAAGGACGGTCCCAGGGGACCGTCCCCCTCCTTGCCGCCGGCGGCGGAGCCGTAGCCGATGACGGCGGGGGGACAGGCTGGATAAAAGGTCTGTCCCCGTGCGCTTCCCTGTTCCATCGCCGCGCCCCCTTTCCTGAAGAGTGGAGGTAGTTTGCCCGCCGGAGGGCCTTTTTATGACGGCGGAGAATTTCACCGTGGAAAAAGAGGAGAAAAGGTGGTATAATACCTTTCGCTGACGGCGGAAGGCCCCAGAGAGAGGGGGCTGACCGCTTGATTCGGACTCAATTGTGGAGGAACTGACATGGGAGAGACCACCAGAACCATAGGATATATCTGCCCGGTGTGCGGCAAGGCGGTGATTGTCAGCCGCACGGAATTTCAGCTGGCGGCGGGGGACAGCGTGCTGCCCTGTCCCTGCGGGAAGTCGGAGCTGACCATCACCCAGCTGGGGGACCGGTGCGAGCTCACCGTGCCCTGCCTGTTCTGCGCCAAGGACCATGTGGCGGCCTGCTCCAACGACGCGCTGCTCCACCAGCGGCTGCTGGCCCTGTCCTGTTCCGCTTCGGGGCTGGCCTGCTGTTACATCGGGGAGGAGGACGCGGTGTTCCAGGCCATGGAGGAGCTGGAGGCCGTCGTGGACAAGCTGCGGCTGGACGACGCCATGGAGACCCGGGGGGTCTTTCTGGACGAGGTGGTGATGGGCGAGGTGCTCTCCGAGCTCAAGGATCTGGCGGCCCGGAAGGCCATCCGCTGCGGCTGCGGCAGCGCCGACTACGGTATCAAGGTGGGCTACTCCGCGGTGGATCTGGTGTGCGCCCGGTGCGGGGCCACCCTGCGGCTGAACGCCGCCACCCCGGACGACCTGGACCGGCTGTGCGCCCAGATGTCCCTCACCATTCCCGGCAAGAAGGAGCTGTAACACTATGAGCGTTTACTATGAGATGGAGTGCCGGGTGGACTCCCGGGACGTGGATCTGTTCAACCAGTGCCGCCCCTCGGCGGTGCTGGGCCTGCTGCAGGAGGCGGCCACCCGGGCGGCCCTGGCCCTGGGGGTGTCCGGGCCGGAGGTGTATGAAAAGTACGGCTGCCTGTGGATGGTCACCCGCAACTGGGTGGAGCTGGACGCCCCCCTACGCTGGAATGACCAGCTCACCATCCGCACCTGGCACCGGGGGGCCTCCGGCGCCTCCACCTACCGGGACTTTGACATCTTCCGGGAGGGGAAGGCCGTGGGCCAGGGGGTGACCATCTGGGTGCTGGTGGACCCCAAGGAGCACAGGCTGTTCCGCATGAAGAACCTGACGGAGTTCCAGGGCACCGACGGGGGGGAGCTGAACAAGGACATCCGGCTGCACAAGCTGGCCATGCCGGAGGCGTTTGACGGCCGGCACCGCCGGGACATGCGCTACTCCGACACCGACATCAACGGCCATGTGAACAACATCCACTACGCCGACTTCGCCTGCGACGCCCTCCATCTGGAGCGGCTGTGCCAGGGCAAGTTCGTGCGCTCCTTCCAGCTGGGCTATGTGAGCGAGTGCCGGGCGGGGGAGACCGTCTGGGTGGACACCGCCGCCCGGGGGGATGTGCTCTTCGCCCGGGGGGAGGGGGAGGACGGCGGCGAGCGCTTTGACTGCTCCCTCACCCTGGCCGACCTGCCCGGCGGAGTGTGAGACACCCCCCTGGTAGGAACGCGCCTGATTTTTTCGGATTTGAAACGGAGCCCGCCGGCTGAGTGCCGGCGGGCTCCGCGCGGTTCTGCGGGGAGTTTCCCGGGGGATAGGGACACGCACCGGGGGCATACATTGCTCCCAGGAGGTGATCGCCGTGTGGACGGCATGGCTGCTGTTGATGCTCAACGGGCTGTTTTTTACCCTGCGGCTGGCGGGAAATACCGGCTCCTTTCCCCGGGCCCTGACCAAGGAGGAGGAGCGGGAGTGCCTCAGGCGCATGGCCCAGGGGGACCAGGAGGCCCGGGACCAGCTGATCGAGCACAATCTGAGGCTGGTGGCTCACATCATCAAGAAATACTACACTCAGAACGGGGACCAGGACGACCTGATTTCCATCGGCACCATCGGGCTGATCAAGGGGGTGTCCACCTTCAACCCGGAGAAGAATGTCCGCCTGGCCACCTACGCGTCCCGGTGCATTGAAAATGAGATCCTGATGTACTTCCGCTCCCAGCGGAAGCTCCAGGGGGAGCTCTCCCTCTCCGACAGCCTGGACGGGGAGGGGGACGGCAGCTCCCTGTCCCTCATCGACGTGGTGAAGGTGGACGACAACATGCTGGAGGAGCTGGACCTGCGGGACGCGTGCCGGCGGGTGAGCCGCTGCGTGGACAGCTGCCTCACCCGCCGGGAGGCCCACATCATCCGCCTGCGGTACGGCCTGGGCGGGCGCCAGCCCCTGACCCAGCGGGAGGTGGCGGCGCTGTTCAGCATCTCCCGGTCCTATGTCTCCCGGATTGAGAAAAAGGCCCTGGAAAAGCTGCGGCAGGCCTATGAGGAGAGCGAGACGGAGGAGAAAGACCGCCGCCGGGCGCAGCGCAACCCACCCCAGGCGTAGGGCAGCGGGCCGGGCGGTTTGTCTTTCCGCGAACGGCCGCGGGGAACCCTCTCGTCCCGCATCCGGGAGAACATCCGGGACAAAAAACAGGGAGCGCCGGGGGGCGCTCCCTGTGGGGATGGACAGAGGATTTACTTCTCTTTCTCGGGCAGGGCCAGACGCAGGATGTACATGCCGTCGTGCCAGGTGTCCATGTAGATGTAGCCGCGGTCGTCCACCACGCAGTCCTCGGTGGTGGCGATCATGGGGCCGGGGACGGGGACCTGGAAGAGCAGCTTCTCCGGGTTGGGGGGGATGAAGTAGGCCAGCTCCTTGATGTAGTAGGGGTCGGACACGTCAAACACCCGCATACCGGCGTGGAAGTAGCAGCAGTACACCAGGTTGGGGTTGTCCTGGAGCCAGGGCTTGCCCATGGGCTCGTGGATGTTGTGGGGGCCGAAGGGGCCGGGGGCGCCGATGCCGCAGTCGTTGAAGTTGGGGTAGGGGAAGTCGGCGGGCACCTCGGGATAGGGGAACTCGGCCACCAGGGTGGGATCGGCGGGGTCGGACACGTCGATCATGTGCAGGTTGTTCATGGGCTGGGCGCCCTTGTGCACCCCGTTGAGGATCTTGTCCTTGGTGAAGAAGGGGAAGCGCTCGCCTTCGTTGGTGAGCACGGCGAAGTTGCGGCCGGTGAGGCGCATATAGGTGTGGCACTGGGCGCCGTCGAACTTGCCGGCGAAGGGGGGCTGCACCATCAGCTGGGAGATGAGCTTGGGCCGGGTGGGGTCGGAGATGTCCAGGATGATGGCGCCGCCGCCGAAGTAGCCCATGTACAGCTCATTGGGCCGGTCGGGGCAGATGTTGCAGGCGTGGCACATGCCCCAGAACTTCTCCGCGTCGTGGCCCACGGCGTAGGTGCCCTCCACCATGCCGTCCTTGAACTGCTTGGGCAGCCACCAGCGGCCGGCCTCCACCGGGTTGCGGGGGTCGGAGATGTCCAGGATGCGCACGATGAAGCCCACGAAGCCCGGGCACTCGGCGGGCATGTACACATACTTGCCGCCGTTGTAGGCGAAGCGGTGGACGCCCATGCCGTTGGGCACGCCGGTGTCCCAGTGGGAGAGCAGCTCGGGGTGCAGGGGGTCCTTCTTCAGATCGTAGATCTGCAGGCCGCCCAGGGCGGGATCCCCGGGCTTGATGCCGTGGAGGAAGGGCACGCCGCCGCCCAGGGCCACGATGAGCAGGCCGTCGGCCACCTGGACCTTGGGGGTGGACTGGGCGAAGTAGATATTGGGGTCGCTGACGTAGACGATGCCCGCCACCACGGGGTGGGCGGGGTCGGTGACGTCCACGATGTTCACCCCGTTGCCCTTGAAGGAGCCGCAGTACATGTAGTACTTGCCCTCGTCGGTCTTGTACAGGGCCATCTGGAAGGCGTTGATGCCGTTGAGGTCGGAGAAGCCGACCACTTCCATGTTCTTGATGTAGCCCTGGTTATGCTCGCTCTTGGCGTAGAAGGGAATGGACATAGTATACCTCCTCAGTGTCGTATTCTAAGATTAAGGTTAGTCAACTCAGAGGCATTTGTCAACGCAGAAATTTGCGAAATACTGATAAATTTTTTAGACGGCATCTATAACCTGGGGCATATGGCACGGGCCGGGCTATCCCAGGGGCAGCAGCCGGGCGAAGAGAAAGGCCAGGCCGGCGCAGCAGGGAAAGGTGAGCAGCCAGGCCAGGGCGATCTCCAGGGCGGCAGCGGGAGAGGGGTGCCGGCCCGCCCCCAGGACGGCGGCCACCTTGGTGTGGGTGGTGGAGACGGGTAGGCCCAGCAGGGAGCACACCGCCAGCACCAGGCCGGCGCCGGCGTCGGCCGCTAGGCCGTCCCCGGGGGTGAGGGCGGCCAGCTGGGTGCCCACCTTTTCCACGATGGGCCGTCCCCCCAGGGCGGTGCCCGCGGCCATGGTGCCCGAGATGAGCAGGAGCAGGGGGAGGGAGGGGGCGAAGTGCAGCCCTCCCAGGCCGCCGGCCAGCAGGAGCAGGGCCAGGAATTTCTGAGAGTCCTGGGCGCCGTGGAGCAGGGCCATGGCGGCGGCGGCCCGGCGCTGCCAGGCGGCGGCGGAGCGCGTGCGCCCGGTCAGCCAGCGGCGGAACAGCCGGGCGGCCAGGGCCCCCGCGGGCAGGGACAGGGCCAGCCCCGCCAGGGTCCACAGCCAGGGGCCGGCCTGCAGCTCCGCCTGGTGGGGGCCCAGGGCCAGTGCCGCCCCGGACAGGCCGGAGAGCAGGGCGTGGCTCTCGCTGGTGGGCAGGCCGAACCGCCAGGCCAGCACTGCCCAGAGCACCACGGACAGCATGGCCGCACACAGGGCGGTGACGGCGGCCGGGGCGTCGGAAAAGGAGACTAGGCCGCCCATGGTGGCGGCCACGGCGGGGAAGAGCAGGCAGGCCAGGGCGGAGCCGGCGAAGTTGCACCCCGCGGCCAGGGCGGCGGCCTTCCGGAAGTCCATGGCGCCGGAGCCCACGGCGGAGGCGATGGCGTTGGGGGCGTCGGTCCAGCCGTTGACAAAGAGGACGGCCAGCACCAACAGGTAGAGCAGAGCGACGGCAGCGGTCATAACGGGGCCTCCCTTGGTGGATTCCGTACAGATATATGGGGGCCTTGTCCGGCATATGAGGACAAAAATGACGAAAATGAAAAGTTCGACGGAAAGTTTCCCGGGAAAAAAGGGTTTTCCCCGGTGAAAAGAGTATAGGAATACAGAAGAATCCCACAGGGGAGGGACCGCCATGAATATCCGCCAGCGCACCGAAGAGCTGGAGCGCGCCACGCTGTCGTCCCGGGCCTGCCTGTCCACCCAGAGCAGGGGCCGCCTGGTGGACATTCCGCCCTGTCCCATGCGCACCTGCTTCCAGCGGGATGTGGACCGGGTGGTGCACTGCAAGGCCTTCCGGCGGCTGAAGCACAAGACCCAGGTGTTTTTGCAGCCGGAGGGGGACCACTACCGCACCCGCATGACCCACACCTTAGAGGTGTCCCGCATCGCCCGGACCATGGCCCGGGCCCTGCGCCTCAACGAGGATCTCACCGAGGCCGCCGCCCTGGGCCACGACCTGGGCCACACCCCCTTCGGCCACGCCGGGGAGCGGGCCCTGAGCCGGGTGGTGGAGGGGGGCTTCCGCCACTATGAGCAGTCCCTGCGGGTGGTGGACCGGCTGGAGAAGGACGGCGAGGGGCTCAACCTGTGCTACGAGGTGCGCCGGGGCATCCTGTGCCACACCGCCGGCGAGCTGGCCGAGACCCTGGAGGGCCAGCTGGTGCGCTTTGCCGACAAGATCGCCTACATCAACCACGACATCGACGACGCCATGCGGGGGGGCATCATCTTCCCCACCGACATCCCGGTGCACATCTCCGAGGCCCTGGGCTTCACCCACGGGGAGCGCATTGAACGCCTCACCCTGGACATCATCCAGCACAGCCGGGAGGGGGAGCTCATCCGCCAGTCGGAGCCCGTCGCCCAGGCCATGGCGGAGCTGAAGCAGTTCATGTTCGAGGCGGTGTACTTCAACCCCCTGGCCAAGGGGGAGGAGGGCAAGGCGGAGGATATGGTCTGCCTGCTCTTTGACTACTACGTCCGGCACACGGACAAGCTGCCCCCGGAGTATCAGGACATCCTGGTGCGGGAGGGGGCCCAGCGGGCGGTGGTGGACTACATTGCCGGCATGACGGACAGCTACGCCGTGGAGACCTTCGGGAATCTGTTCATTCCCAAGGGGTGGATGGTGAAGTAGGGGGCGGAGCCCCCACACCCCGGAGGGTTCCGCCGCCTGCGGGCGGCGGGGCGCGCCGCTGGGATTGCATTTCTTTTGACGGAGGGTTCCGGCAAATCCTCTGGTTTGTCGGGTCCCGCCCCGACAGGCGGGGTACTTTCTCTTACGCAAGAGAAAGTACCCAAAGAGTGCGCATAGGGGACGACCCCCCTATGTACCCCCCGATCAGTTGGACTGCGCCTCTCTCTTTCCGGCGTCTTTGACTCGCGGCTGCGCCGGTTCCCCCGACGGCCTGCGGCCTTGTGCGTACCTATCCTTTGGTACCTACACCCCATCGGGGCGCCTGGCCTGGTACGGCCCTTTGGCATGGCGCGCCGTTAGAGACGCAGACCCGCAGGCTTGAACACCAAGATCAGGCGCCCATAGGCGGGGAACAAAGTGACAGGTCACCTGCGCAAAAGGCCGGAGGCCGCCGTGCGTCGCTGGAAGTGTCAGCAGGCGCACGCCGGTCGTTAGAGGGACGCACCGATTCTGCTCCCCCGTAAAACGGGGGTTCTTAGGGGGCAAGCCCTGTGTACGAGGGACGCCCTTTGTCCCGAGTTAAGCCGGGGTTGCGCCCCTAAGCGGGCTTTTGCCTACTTTTCCCCCGCGGGAAAAGTAGGTCGGCCCTCAGGCCGAAACCTGGGACGCGCTGGGGCGGAGCGTCCCCCCGCCTACTAAAACCCACAGATTCTGGCTATCATCAGGGAGGTGAACGCCATGGCCATACCCGAGCGGTTTCTGGAGGAGCTCAGCGACCGGGTGAATATTGTGGAGGTGGTGTCCGCCTACGTCCCCCTCACCAAGAAGGGGACCAACTACTGGGGGCTGTGCCCCTTCCACCACGAAAAGACCCCCTCCTTTTCCGTCAACGAGGACAAGCAGATATTCCACTGCTTCGGCTGCGGCAAAGGGGGCGGGGTGTACCGCTTCCTCATGGAGATGGAGAGCCTGTCCTTCCCGGAGGCGGTGCAGAAGCTGGCCCAACAGGAGGGGATGACCGTTCCGGACCAGGGCCGGGGCGGGCAGAACTGGCAGGAGCGCCGCCGGCGCATCCTGGAGCTGAACAAGCAGGCCGCCCGGTTCTACCGGGAGCAGCTCTCCCGGCCGGAGGGGGAGGCGGTGGCGGAGTATATCCGGGAGAAGCGGCGCATCAGCCCGAAATTCTCCGCCCGGTTTGGCCTGGGGGCCGCGCCGGACAGCTGGGACGCCCTCATCCGGGCCATGGGGGAGCAGGGCTACGACAAGGCCGAACTGCTGGAGGCCGGGCTGGCGGTGGCGGGGAAAAACGGCGGCATCTACGACAAGTTCCGCAACCGGCTCATGCTGCCGGTGATCGACGCCCGGGGGGACGTGATCGGCTTCACCAGCCGGGTGATGGACAACTCCCAGCCCAAGTACATGAACACCCCCGAGACTCCTATTTTCAAAAAGCGAAGTATTCTATACGGCATCAACTACGCCAAGAAGACCAAGCGGCCCTACTTCATCCTGGTGGAGGGCAACATCGACGTCATCACCATGCACCAGGCGGGCTTTGACAACACCGTGGCCACCATGGGCACCGCCCTCACCGAGGAGCACATCCGCCAGCTGGGCCGCTACACCAAGGAGCTGGTGGTGTGCCTGGACAGCGACGCCGCCGGGGAGGACGCCACCCAGCGGGCCATCGGCCAGCTGCGCAACTCCGGCATCGAGGTGCGCATCCTCCGCCTCCCCCAGCGCCGGGACGAGGAGGGCAACCTGCTCAAGCAGGACCCGGACGAGTACATCCGGCGCTACGGCGGCGAGGCCTTTGAGCAGCTGCTGGAGGAGCGGGGGTCCAGTCCGGCGGAGTACCGCCTGAGCCTGCTGCGCCGGGACTTTGACCTGGAGCGGGACGACCAGAAGGCCCAGTACCTGCTGGCCGCCGCCCAGATGGTGGCGGGGCTGAGCAGCCCGGTGGAGCGGGAGATCTACGGCAACCGGGCGGCGGACGCCGCCGGCATCTCCCACCAGGCCATGGCCCAGGAGGTGGAGCGGCTGCGGAAGAAAAAGGGCTGGGAGGACCGGCGCAGACAGGAGCGGAAAGACCTGGCCCCCGCCCAGCAGCTGCAGCCCAAGGAGCGTTCCCTGCGCTACAAGGACGTGCGCTCGGCCCGGGCGGAGGAGGGCATCCTGCGGGTGGTGCTGCTGGACGGAGACTACTTCCGGCAGCTGGAGGAGCTGCGGGAGGAGGACTTCTCCTCCCCGCTGCTGGGCAGGGCCTTTGCCATGCTGCGCCAGCAGTGGCAGCAGGGGCGGCAGCCCAGCCTGGCGGCGCTGGACGGGCGGTTCGAGCCCCGGGAGGCGGACCACCTGTCCGCCATTGCCCAGCAGCCCCAGAGCGCCCACACCGCCCAGCAGGCCCTGCTGGACTACAAACAGATCCTACTCGCGCGGCAGCGCAGAGGTGAGATACACACCGGCGAGGACCTGGCACAGCTCAGGGACGCGCTGAGACAGAAAAAACGCTATGGAGGATGAAGACCGATGGCCGATAAGAAGAAAAACACCAAGAAGAATGAGACGCCCATCTCCACGCTGGTGAGCAAGGAGAAATTCGAGGCCGCCAAGGCCGACCTGGCCAAGATGATCACCGGGATCCAGGGGGGCGAGAAGCTGCTGGAGCTGGTGGACGCCGGCTATAAGAAGGGAAAGCTGTCCTCCAGCGAGATGATGGAGGTGCTGGAGTCCCTGAGCCTGGAGAGCGAGCAGCTGGACAAGATCTACGACGTGCTGGAGAACCTGGGGGTGGACACCGCCGGGGAGGACTATCTGGCCGGCATGGACGACGACGCCCTGCTCCCCCCGGGCAACGACCTGGAGGAGCTGCCCGAGGAGGAGCTGGTGGACCCCAACACCCTGGTGGACGCCTTCGCCATCGACGACCCGGTGCGCATGTACCTGAAGGAGATCGGCAAGGTGGACCTGCTCACCCCGGAGCGGGAGGTGGAGCTGGCCCAGGTCATGGGCCAGGGCAATGAGGCCAAGGAGCAGCTGGAGGAGATGGAGAAGTCCGGTGAAGAGGTGCCCGAGGAGGTGCGCGCCGAGCTGGACAAGCTGGTGAAGGCGGGCAAGAAGGCCGAGCAGCAGCTGGCCGAGGCCAACCTGCGCCTGGTGGTGTCCATCGCCAAGCGGTATGTGGGCCGGGGAATGCTGTTCCTGGACCTGATCCAGGAGGGCAACCTGGGCCTGATCAAGGCGGTGGAGAAGTTCGACTACACCAAGGGCTACAAGTTCTCCACCTACGCCACCTGGTGGATCCGCCAGG
>CALWXH010000060.1 GCA_944385465.1 uncultured Oscillospiraceae bacterium
AGGGGGCAAATCCTGGAGGACGACCTTTGTCCGATGGATTTGTCCCCCTATGCGCGTCTTTGCCTACTTTCTGCGCGAGCAGAAAGTAGGTCGCCCTGGGGGCGAAACCCCAAAAGCCAAAGAATTTGCCGGCACCCGCCGGCAAAAGGAACGGGGGAACAGGGGCAGCGCCCCTTCCCCCCGCTTGACACCCCGGCACCCCGTGGGGTAAAATAAGGTATCTATCTCCGGCCGCCCCGCGGCCCGTCCCCGGGAGGGATCGCCCCATGACCCATGTGAAGAAAAAAAGCGTGCTGCCCATCTACTTCATCGGCATCGTGTGGCTGCTGTGGGCCGTCTTCGGCTCCCTGCACCGCCCCACTGACTATATCATGGCCGCCCTGGTGTCCATCGCCGCCTATTTCCTGGGCAAGATCCTCTTCCCCGACCGGGGCTATGAAATCCCCGACGAGGAGAAGGCTTCCCCCCAGCCGGAACCCCAGGCCCAGGCCAAGCAGGAGAGCAAATCCACCGGCAACCCGGAGATCGACAAGCTCATCGCCGAGCGGGACCGGGCCCTGGGGGAGATGCGCCGGCTCAACGACTCCATCGCCGACGAGGTGGTCTCCGGCCAGATCGACCATCTGGAGGACGTGACGGAGAAGATCATCGCCGCCGTGGTGGAAAAGCCCGCCAAGCTGCCCCAGCTGCGGCGCTTTCTCAACTACTACCTGCCCACCACCCTGAAGCTGCTCAACGCCTATGACCGGATGGACGCCTCCGGGGTGTCGGGGGCCAACGTGGACGGGGCCAAGGGCAAGATCGAGGACATCATGGGCACCATCTGCAAGGCCTTTGACAAGCAGCTGGACGGCCTGTACGGCGAGGAGGCCCTGGACATCTCCACCGACATCACCGTGCTGGAGAATATGCTCTCCCAGGAGGGCCTGGGGGACAACCCCTTCCAGTCCTCCGGCTCCTGAGCGCGGCGGGACGGCGCCGACACAGACAGGCAGGGCGCTGAGGCGGCCGGACGGAAAGGAGCGCGGCCATGAGTCAGAAGAAAGACAAGCCCTGGGTACGGTGGCTGTATCTGGCCTGCGCGGTGATCTGGCTGGTCAATCTGGCCGTCCGGCTGTCCAATTACCTTCAGCGGCTGGGCCGGGGCGTCCCCCCGGAGCAGCTGGCCCGCGCGCGGTTCGACTGCATCATCGCCGGGCTGATCGTGGTGCTCTGGCTGGTCGCTTTTCTCACCTGGCGGATGGACCAGAAAAAGCCCGCCACCTGGCTGGTCAGGCTGCTCCTCATGGCGGCGCTCCTCGTGGGGTGGACGGTCATCTATCCCCTGATGGCGGCCGGCGGCTTTGACCAGTTGCTCTGGTGGACGGCGCTGGTTGTGATGCTGGCCGTGGCCCTCTACCTCGGCTGGAAGTGCTGGAGCACCTGGAAGCAGACGAAATCTCCCACACAAGATCAAGAGGAAATGATATAGGAGGAATCCCCAAATGGCTGACAAAATCGACATGACCCCGGAACTCACCTTAGACCCCTCCGGCGGCGCCGCCGCCCAGGCCCCCGCCGCCCCCGAAGCCCCCACCCTCACCCTGGAGAACAGCCTGACCCCCGCCGACGTGGCCGCCGCCCAGGCCGCCCGGGACGCCCAGGCGGTGCAGCTGGACGAGAGCCAGCTGAGCGAGGCGGAGCGGAAAATGGTGGACGACTTCGCCCAGAAGATCGATATCACCGACTCCACCGTGGTGCTCCAGTACGGCGCCGCCGCCCAGAAGAACATCGCCTCCTTCTCGGAGAACGCCCTGAACAACGTGCGCACCAAGGACCTGGGCGAGGTGGGCGAGGCCCTGTCCTCCCTGGTGGTGGAGCTGAAGACCTTCGGCCAGGAGGAGAAGAGCGGCATCTTCGGCTTCTTCCAGAAGAGGAAGAACGAGGCCCTGGCCCTGAAGGCCAGCTATGACAAGGCGGAGGTGAACGTGGACAAGATCGCCGCCATCCTGGAGAACCACCAGGTCACCCTGATGAAGGACATCGCCATGCTGGACCAGATGTACGATCTGAACACCAAGTACTACAAGGAACTGACCATGTATATCCTGGCGGGCAAGAAGGCGCTGAACAAGGCCCGGTCCGAGACGCTGGAGGAGCTGCGCAAGAAGGCCGCCGAGACCGGCTCCCAGGAGGACGCCCAGAAGTACAACGACTACGCCAACCTGTGCAACCGCTTTGAGAAGAAGCTCCACGACCTGGAGCTGACCCGGATGATCTCCATCCAGATGGGCCCCCAGACCCGGCTGATCCAGAACAACGACACCCTCATGCTGGAGAAGATCCAGTCCTCCCTGGTGAACACCATCCCCCTGTGGAAGAGCCAGATGGTGCTGGCCCTGGGGCTGGAGCACTCCCGCCAGGCCACGGCGGCCCAGTCGGCGGTGACCAACATGACCAACCAGCTGCTGCAGAAGAACGCGGAGATGCTCAAGATGGGCACCATCGAGACCGCCAAGGAGGCCGAGCGCAGCGTGGTGGACATTGAAACCCTCCAGCACACCAACCAGCAGCTCATCTCCACCCTGGACGAGGTCATGCAGATCCAGAAGGACGGCGCCCAGAAGCGCAAGGAGGCCGAGCTGGAGCTGGGCCGCATTGAGGGCGAGCTGAAGCAGAAGCTGCTGGAATTGAGAGGCTGAGCCTCTCAATTCCACCCCTTTTGTCAGCTGCGTTCCAGGTTTCGCCGGAGGGTGCCGGCAAGCCCTAAAGTTTGCCGGGTCTCGTCCCGGCAGACGAGGTACTTTCTCTTGCACCAGAGAAAGTACCCAAAGAGCGTGTCCAGGGGGAGGGCCCCCTGGATACCCCCCGCTCAGTTGGGGTGCACTCTTCTCTTTCCGGCGTTCTTGACTCGCGGTTGCGCAGCTTCCCCCGACGCCCTCCGGGCTTCTGCGTACCTACGCTTTGGTGCCTGCGGCCCAGGGTACGCGCCTGGCCGGGCGGGGGCACTTCGGTGCCTGCGCCGTTAGAGAAGCAGGCCGAAGGCTTGAACACCCGAAACAGGCGCCCGTAGGCGGCGAAGAAGATTGCAGGGCAAGACGGCAAAAGGCCGGGGGCCGCCTTGCGTCGCTGGGAGTGTCAGCAGGCGCACGCCGGTAAGAGAACGCTGCACCGATTTTACGCCCCCGTAAAACGGGGGTTCTTAGGGGGCAAGCCCTGCGTACGAGGGACGCCCTTTGTCCCGAGTTAAGCCGGGCTTGCGCCCCTAAGCGGGCTTTTGCCTACTTTTCTCCCGTGAGAAAAGTAGGTCGCCCTTCCGGGCGAAAACGGAAACCGCCCGCCGGTGCGGGAACCGGCAAAAGCCATAGGGCTTGCCGGAACCCTCCGGCAAAAGGGCCGGGGGAAAGGGGGCGCAGCCCCCAAGCGCCCCAAACGACTGGAGGTCTCTCCCCATGAACATCCTGAAAAAACAGAGCGTGGCCTGGGTCATCACAGCGGTGATGGTCGTAGCCGCCATCGTCATCGGCCTGACCAAGGCCCCCGCCATCTCCACGCCCGAGGGGCCCGGCGGCAGCTACTCCGACGGGTCGGACAGCTGGTATGTCTACGACGACGCCGACGTGCTCTCGGCCAGCACCGAGCGCACCCTGCGGGAGCGCAACCGGCAGCTCTATGAGAGCATGGACGTGGTGGTCGCCTGCGTCACCACCGACTACGGCCGGGACGACCTGTACGACTTCGCCATGGACTACGCCGGGAGCATCGGCCTGGGCCAGTACGACTTCATCGTGGTGCTGGACATCTCCGGGGAGAACTACTGGCTCATCCAGGGCAGCGGGCTGGTGGACCTGTTCACCGACGACGACTGCTCCGCCTACGCCTGGCAGTACATGGAGCAGCCCTTCGCCCGGGGCGACTGGGCCTCGGCCCTGCTCAACCTCACCCAGGCTCTGGCGGACTGGTATGCCGGCCACTACCTCACCTGATCTCACGGAAAAGGAGGTCCGTCCATGGCAGAATTATTTATCATTCTCGTACTGGTCATCGTGGTGCTGGCCCTGATGGAGGGCTCCCACCGCCGCCGCTACCACAGCGGCTACTATGGACCCAACTACATCTACCGGCCCTTCTTCATCTTCCGGCCCCGGCCTCCCAGGCCCAGGCCTCCCAGGCCGCCCCGGGGTCCCCGCCCCGGCGGATTTGGCCCTGGTCCACGGCCTGGTCCCGGCCCTCGGCCCGGCGGGTTTGGCGGCGGTCGGCCCTTCGGGGGCGGCGGCCGGCGTCCCGGCGGCTCCTTTGGGGGCGGACGGCCCTTTGGCGGAGGCGGCCGTCCCCGGGGCGGTTTTGGCGGCGGACGCTCCTTTGGCGGCGGCGGACGGGGCGGCTTCGGCGGCGGCCGGGGCGGCGGCCGGCGGTGAGCCTCACCCCAGGATATCTGCGGCGCGGCAGCGGTGGGAAACCGCTGCCGTGCTTTTTTCTTGCCGGAGAGTGCCGGCAGGCACTATAGTTTGTTGGGGCCCCCGCCGAAACCCAGCGAAGCGGTTTCGGTGGGGAGAGGAGGAGCAAGGAAGTGAAGCGCAGTTTTCGCCGTCCTTGGGCGGAAACGAAGCAAAGCGGACTTTGCGACGACGAGTTTCGCCCGGAAGGGCGACCTACTTTCTGCCCGCGCAGAAAGTAGGCAAAGACGCGCATAGGGGGTGTGCCTCCGATTCGCATGGAGCCAAGGGCGCTCCATGCTCACAGTCGGCCACCCCCTAAGAACCCCCGGTTTACGGGAGGCGTAAAATCGGTGCGTCCCTCTAACGACCGGCGCACACCTGCTGACACCCTCGGCGACGCACGGCGGCCCCCGGCCTTTTGCCGACTAACCTTGCCCACTTCTGCGCTGCCTTTGGGCGCCTGGTGCGGGTGTTCAAGCCTGCGGGTCTGTCCCTCTAACGGCGCACACGCCGGAGGGCCCTGCCAATTTAGGCGCCCCGATGGGGTGGGACAGCCGAAGCATACGGATGCAGGAGGCCGGAGGCCGTCGGGGGAACCGGCGCAACCGCGGGTTCAGGACGCCGGAAAGAGAGGAGCGCACCCCAACTGAGCGGGGGGTATCCAGGGGGCGCTCCCCCTGGACACGCTCTTTGGGTACTTTCTCTGGTGCAAGAGAAAGTACCTCGCCCGCCGGTGCGAGAACCGGCAATCTTGAGGGCCTGCCGGCACCCGCCGGCAGAGGATTTCTCCCCGCCTGCAAAATTTCCGATTGACAACCAGGCCAAACTTTCATATAATACTACTGTTAACGCCATACTCATGGCCCTTAAGCATCCTGGATGAAGCCGGATGCCTCGGAGGGAGGGAAATATAGATGTCCGAAATTCATGTCCGCGAGGGCGAGTCTCTGGAGAACGCGCTGAAGCGCTTCAAGCGCAGCTGCGCCAAGTCCGGCGTGCTGGCCGAGGTGCGCAAGCGTGAGTATTACGACAGCCCCAGCGTCAAGCGCCGCAAGAAGAGCGAGGCTGCCCGGAAGAACCGCAAGAAGTTCTATTAAGTGCAGAAAGCAGCGCCCCGTGAAGGCTCACGGGGCGCTGTTTTTGTGTCCTCAGGCCTGGTCCGCGCCCTCCCCCTTCCGCTCCTGGGACTGGGCGTAGGTGGACAGCAGGTCCAGAGAGGCCTGCCGCCGGCATTCGAAGGCCAGCTCCCGCTCCAGCGCCGGCCCCAGCGGGTAGGGGGTGTTCCCCTTTGCTCTTGTGGGTGGGGTTGTGTTTGTGTTTTTGTTTCTTTTTGTGTCTGGCACGTGTTGCAGTGAGTGGTATGCACTTGTACTCCGGGGCATCTCTCCCAGCTCCTCCAGCAGGGCGGCCTGTTCCCGGTGATAGCGGTCCCAGCGGTTCTGGGCGGCCTGCTGGCGGTTCAGGCACACCGTCTCATACCGCTCCCGGTCCCGGTCCAGCCGGGGGCGGATGAGCGCCCAGGCCACCTTCAATTTCCCGGAAAACGCAGGCTCCACGCCAAATTCGCCGTAGCGCAGGATGCCCTCCAGCAGCCGGCCCTTGTCCGGCAGGCTCAGCTCCTCCAGGCAGGGGCTGATCTCAAAGTAGAGTATGACGCCGGGCCGCCCGGAACGGTTTTTCTCCATGGCAAACGCCTCCTGTTCCCTTTTACAAGGGGAAGGACGCAGGGGGAATGATGCACGGATGTGTGCAACTCACTCAGGAAGGAGCAGTTCCTCCAGGCAGCCGGCCACCTCCGGGCCGGGGAGCAGGGCGGCGGCCAGCCCCAGCCGCCGGGCCACGGCCAGCTTTTCCCGGAGGGAGCGGGGGCTGTCAAAGAGGACGAAGTGGGCCTGCCCTCCGGCGGCCATGTAGGTGTAGTAGTGGGCGCACAGCCCCCGGTCGAAGAACACTGCCGGCTCCAGCCGCCGCAGCTGTTCGGCCAGCTCCTCCTGGCTCAGGGCCTGTCCCCGTCCGCCGGCGGGGAGGGGGAAGTCCTCCCGCACCCATTCCACCGCCAGGGCCAGCCGCTCCGGGGGGTAGTGCCCCAGCAGGGAGCGCAGCCGCCGCTCCAGGGTGCCAGCGGTGAGCCGGGAGGGGATGAGCAGCCGGGCGGAGGGGGCGTGGGGGGCGTAGGATTCCGGGACATAGAGGGTCCAGCCCTGGTCGGCGCAGCCCCGGGAGAGCAGGTCGGTGAGCTTGGGCAGGCAGCCCACCGGGGGGGCCTCAAAGTCGCACACCACCCCCCGGAAGCCCCGGCGGCGGCACTCGGCCAGGATCTGGCGGCAGCAGGGGAGGGGGTCTCCCTGGGCGTCAAAGTCCCGGCAGTCCACCGCCATCAGCCCGCCCCGCAGGGCCGGGGGCAGCCGTGCCCCCAGCAGCTTCGGGCCGGGGCCCACCCGGTAGGCCATGTAGGCCGGGAGCAGGCCGTGGGGATTGCCGCATCCCTCCGGCCCCGGGGGCAGCGTGAGCAGAAGTTGATCCATGGTGATTGCCTCCCTCTTGTGAGTTTGGGTGAGAAGTGGTACAATGAAAGCTCTGAGTGGAGAGTGGAGAGTGAAGGGTGAAGAGTGGAGAGTGGAGAGTGGAGAGTGAAGAGATTCCTTCTGTGGTTCTCTGTCCCTCTGCCGGGAAGTGCCGGCAAATCCTTTTTCGGGGCCCCCGCCGAAACCCAGCGTCAGCGGATAATTGGGGCCCCCACAAAAGCAGGGCTTTTGTGGGGAAAGGAGCCGCAGCGGAGTGGATGAGCTTTCGCCAGAGGCGGAAGCAAAGGATATGGAGCTTGTGGCGACGCGGGGAGAGGAGGAGCAAGGGAGCGGGTGGAGTTTTCGCCGTCCTTGGGCGGAAACGAAGCAAAGCAGACTTTGCGACGACGAGGTTTCGGCCTGAGGGCCGAGTTCCTTTCGGCACCGCCCGAAAGGAACCAAAGGGCGGCATAGGGGGTCGGCCTCCGATTCGACATGGAGCCAAGGGCGCTCCATGCTCATAGTCGGCCACCCCCTAAGAACCCCCGGTTTACGGGGGAGGAAAACTGGTGCCAGTCTCTATTGACCGGCGCGCACCTGCTGACACCCTCAGCCACCCACGGCGGCCCCCGGCCTTTTGCCGACCAAACTTGCCGCACTTCTGCGCCGTCTACGGGCGCCTGCATTTGGTGTTCAAGCCTGCGGGCCTGCCCCTCCAACGGCGCAGGCACCGAAGGCCCCCGCCCGGCCAGGCGCCCCGCCTGGGCCGCAGGCACCAAAGCATACGGACGCAGGAGGCCGGAGGCCACCGAGGGAAGCTGCGCAGCCGCGGGTCCAGGACGCCGGAAAGAGAGGGACGCACCCCAACTGAGCGGGGGGTATCCAGGGGGCCCTCCCCCTGGACACGCTCTTTGGGTACTTTCTCTGGTGCAAGAGAAAGTACCTCGCCCGCCGGTGCGAGAACCGGCAATCCAAAGTGCTTGCCGGAACCCTCCGGCAAAAGTAACTCGCCCTTCCGGGCGAAAACGGAAACCGCCTGTCGGGGCGGGACCCGACAAATTATGGTGCCTGCCGGCGCCCCCCGGCAAAAAGAACGGGGGAACGGGGGGCTCCGCCCCCAAGCGTATCCCATTTCCATCCTATGCCCCACCGGGGCGGAATAGAAGGTGAACCATGTCCCTGTTCCGGGCCGACTATCTGGCCGACAACATCTATGACATCACCGGGGAGGCCCTGGCGCGCCGGGGGATCCGGCTGTTGCTGGCCGATCTGGACAACACCCTGGTGCCCTACGGCGTTCCCCTGCCCGACGAGGGGCTGAGGGCCTGGCGGGATGAACTGAAAGAGCACGGGGTGACCCTGTTCATCCTGTCCAACAACCGCCACGAGAGCCGCCCCCGGATCTTTGCCCAGGCCCTGGACGTGCCCTACATCGGCCACGCCGGCAAGCCCAAGACCCCCTCCTTTTTCGCCGCCATGGAGCAGATGGGGGTGGGCCCGGCCCAGACCGCCATCATCGGAGACCAGATCTTCACCGACGTGCTGGGGGGCAACCGGGCGGGGGTGGCTACCATCCTGGTGCGGCCCATCCGCCTGGCGGGCAACCCGGGGCGGTACCTGCGCTACGCCGTGGAGGTGCCCTTTCGGCTCTTATCCAGAGGAGGAGAGAGACTATGAGCGCCATCTTCGGCCCGGCGGGCAACGCGGAGAACTTCCCACACAAGTCCTCCGCCCAGGCCCCCGGCTGGCTGCGCCAGCTGGGGCTGGACTGCTATGAATACCAGTGCGGCAAGGGGGTTCACGTGGGGGAGGACACCGCCCGGAAGGTGGGCCAGGCCGCCCGGGAGGCGGGCATCGCCCTGTCCCTCCACGCCCCCTACTTCATCAACCTGGCCAACCCGGACCCGGCGGCCCTGGACAAGACCATCGGCTACATCACCGGGGCCTGCCTGGTGGCCGACCAGATGGGGGCAACCCGGGTGGTGATCCACTCCGGGGCGCTGATGAAGCGCACCCGACGGGAGGCGCTGGACATTGCCCTGGCCTCCCTGGAGCAGGTGATCCGGGCCTGCGACGAGGCCGGCTTCGGCCACCTCACCCTGTGCCCGGAGACTATGGGGAAGCTGGGCCAGCTGGGGGATCTGGACGAGGTGCTGGAGCTGTGCCGGGTGGATGCGCGCCTCGTCCCCTGCGTGGACTTCGGCCACCTGTACGCCCGCACCCTGGGGGAGCTGGACGGCGGGGCGGCCATGGAGGGCATCCTGGACAAGCTGGAGCGGGCGCTGGGGGAGGAGCGGGCCAGCCGCTTCCACAGCCACTTCTCCCACATCCAGTTCACCCCCAACGGGGGGGAGAAGTGCCACCGCACCTTTGCCGACGACGGGGGCTACGGCCCGGCCTGGGAGCCCCTGGCCGCCGCCGTGGCCAGACGGGGCTGGAGCCCCACCTTCATCTGCGAAAGCGCCGGCACCCAGGCGGAGGATGCCCTGACGATGAAGCGCGTTTATCAGGCGTGTCTCAGCGGAAAGTGAACGGCGCTTTCGCAGGGGGCCCCATCGCAGATGGGGCGGCGCGTATGCGCCGTACAAGTGTTTTGCGCAGCAAAACCTTGGCGCAGGGCGAATTCATTTCGCCCGAGCAAGATGAAAACAGGGCTCCCATCCGATGGGACATCGGATGGGAAAAGCGCCGGCACCCAGGCGGAGGATGCCCTCACCATGAAGAAAATTTATCAGGGGCTGTGCCCCTGAGACCCTTTTCTTTTGCCGGAAAGTTCCGGCAAGCACTATAGTTTGCCGGTGCGGAACCCAGCATCCAAAGTGCCTGCTGGCAGTGGAAAGGAAAAACCGGCTCACACAAAAAAAGAATCCAAATTTCCTCCGGTTGTGGTACAATTAAAATGGCGTATCGAAAGGAGAATGAGGAATGTATAGGAAGGATAGAGCGCAGAAAACCATGAAGGTCTGGCAGCTCATTGTGGGCCTGGCGGTTGGCGTGCTGCTGTGCTGCCTACCCCTCCTGCTGCCCCAGATGCCCACAGCGCTGATCCTGGTGGGATTGGGTGTCCTGGCCGCATCAGCCCTGGCCTTTGTCGGCCAGCACGGGGGCGTGCGCTGCCCCAACTGCGGTCGGCGGTGGGGCGGCTTTTATGGCTTTGGAATTGCCAAACATACCAGTGAGGGGATCTTCCGCTGCCCCCAGTGCGGGACTATGATCCGGCTGAAATAGGATTAACAGAAAAAAGAAAAGAGGAACCTACTATGAATCACTTTGCCAGAATCGCAGAACAGCTCCCCGCCCGGGGGCTGGACGCCATACTCGTCACCTCCGAGGCCGGCGAGTTCTACGCCGCGGGCTTCCACGGGGAGGGGGTGGCCCTCATCACCCCGGAGCGCACCTGGTACTACACCGACTCCCGGTACATCGAGGCCGCCCAGGCCATCCAGGGGGCCGAGATCGGCATGATCCGCACCGGCCAGAGCTACCGCGGCCTGGTGGGGGAGCTGGTGGCCGCCCACCACATCCGCACCCTGGGCTTTGAGGACGAGAGCATGTCCGTGGCCGACTACAAATTGTGGGTGCGGGACGTGAAGGCGGACTTCGTCCCCGCCTCCGACCTGCTCACCCAGCTGCGCATGGTGAAGGACGCCGGCGAGCTGGCCGCCATGCGCCAGGCCCAGAAGGTCACCGACGAGGCCTTTGCCGAGATCCTCAACTTCATCAGGCCCGGGGTGGCCGAGTGCGAGATCGCCGCCCGCCTGACCTATCTCATGGCGGGGAAGGGGGCCCAGCGCAACTCCTTCGACCCCATTGTGGCCTGCGGCGCCAACGGCTCCAAGCCCCACGCCATCCCCGGAAAGGACCTCATCCAGAAGGGGCAGTTTGTCACCATGGACTTCGGCTGCGTGGTGGAGGGCTACTGCTCCGACATGACCCGCACCGTGGCGGTGGGGGAGCCCACCGACGAGATGAAGCTGGTCTATGACACCGTGCTGCGCGCCCAGCAGGCGGGCATCGCCGCCGCCCGGGCCGAGGTCACCGGGGCCGAGGTACACAACGCCGGGGCCAAGGTCATCGCCGACGCCGGGTACGGGGAATACTTCGGCCACGGCTTCGGCCACTCCCTGGGCATCGAGATCCACGAAAACCCCCGCTTCTCCCCTTTGTGGGACAAGCCCATCCCCGCCGGGGCCTTCCTGTCCGCCGAGCCGGGCATCTACCTGCCCGGGAAGTTCGGCGTGCGCATCGAGGACGTGATCATGCTCACCGACGAGGGGTGCATCGACATCACCGGCTCCCCCAAAGAGCTGATTGTGCTGTAAAACCCCTTGCATAATTTCGGGGAATGGGGTATAATACAGTGATTTAGTTTGTACACTGTTCAAAATTCAGAACTGGAGGAAGATACCAATGGCAATGATCACAGCAGGCGATTTCCGCAACGGCGTGACCTTTGAGATGGACGGCAAAGTGATGCAGGTGGTGGAGTTCCAGCACGTCAAGCCCGGCAAGGGCGCCGCCTTCGTGCGCACCAAGATGAAGAACGTCATCACCGGCGCCGTCACCGAGACCTCTTTCAACCCCACCGCCAAGTTTGAGCAGGCCTTCGTGGACCGCAAGGAGATGGAGTACAGCTACAACGACGGCGACCTGTACTACTTCATGGACATGGAGAGCTACGAGATGACCCCCATCAACAAGGACATCCTGGGGGACAACTTCAAGTTCGTCAAGGAGAACATGCCCTGCAAGATCATGTCCTACAAGGGCAGTGTCTTCGGCGAGGAGCCACCCACCTTT
>CALWXH010000061.1 GCA_944385465.1 uncultured Oscillospiraceae bacterium
GCGTTGACGCCGCCGATATAGTTGTACAGGCTGGTGCCCAGGCTCTCAGCGGCGGCCTTGGCGCAGGCCAGGGAGGCACCCAGGATGGCGTTGGCGCCCAGACGGGACTTGTTGGGGGTGCCGTCCAGGTCGATGAGCAGCTTGTCAATGGCGGGCTGATCCAGCACGTTCATGCCGATCAGGGCCTCGGCGATCTCGGTGTTCACGTTGGCAACGGCCTTCTCCACGCCCTTGCCCAGGTAGCGGCTCTTGTCGCCGTCCCGCAGCTCGCAGGCCTCATAGATGCCGGTGGAAGCGCCGGAGGGAACCGCGGCACGGCCCACCACGCCGTCGTCCAGAGTGACCTCCACCTCAACGGTGGGGTTGCCCCGGGAGTCCAGGATTTCGCGGCCGACCACGTCGACGATCTCGATCATGCTTTTCATGGGAATCAATCTCCTTTCAAAAGTAAAGACAATGGATGAGGCGGAACACTCCGCCAGGGACACAAATTCAGTGACGCGCCCTTCAATGGGCGATCAGGCTCTCGCCGGTCATCTCTGCCGGCTTGTCCAGGCCCAAAAGCTCCAGCATGGTGGGGGCCAGGTCGGCCAGGCGGCCGTCCCGCAGCTTCGCGTCCTTCCCCACCAGACAACAGGGCACCAGATTGGTGGTGTGGGCGGTAAAGGGCTCGCCGTCGGCGTCCAGCATGTGCTCGGCGTTGCCGTGGTCGGCGGTGATGATGGCCGCACCGCCCATCTCCAGGGTGGCGTTCACCACCTGGCCCACACCGTCGTCCACCGCCTCCACCGCCTTCACCGCGGCCTCAAACACGCCGGTGTGGCCCACCATGTCGCAGTTGGCGAAGTTGAGGATGACCACGTCGTACTTCCCGCTCTTGATCCGGGCCACGGCCTCTTTCGTCACCTCGGGCTCGCTCATCTCCGGCTGGAGGTCATAGGTGGCCACCTTGGGAGAGGGAATCAGGCAGCGGTCCTCCCCGGGGAAGGTGCGCTCCACACCGCCGTTGAAGAAGAAGGTGACATGGGCATACTTCTCCGTCTCGGCGATGCGCAGCTGGGTGAGCCCCTTCTGGGAAATATACTCCCCGAAGATGTTGCGCAGCTGCTCTCTGGGGTAGGCCACCCGCACGTTGGGCATGGTGGCGTCATATTCCGTGGTGCACACGTACTGCACCGGGAAGAAGCCCTTCTTGCGCGCAAAACCGGCAAAGTCCGGATCCACAAAGGTCCGGGTGATCTCCCGGGCCCGGTCGGGGCGGAAGTTGTAGAAGATGATGGAGTCGCCGGGGCCGATGCCGGCTCCCTGGGCGCACACCACCGGCTCCACAAACTCGTCGGTGACGCCGGCGTCATAGGACTTCTGGACGGCGGCCACCGGGTCGGGCTCAAAGGGGGCCTCGCCGCAGGTGATGGCGTTGTAGGCCCGCTCCACCCGCTCCCAGCGGTTGTCCCGGTCCATGGCGTAGTACCGGCCCATGACGGTGGCGATCCGGCCCACGCCCTCCTCCTTCAGGTAGTCCGCCAGCCGCTGGACAAACTCCTTGCCGGAGGTGGGGGGCACATCCCGCCCGTCCAGGAAGCAGTGGACGTACACCTGGGTGAGCCCCCGCTCCTTGGCCATGCGCACCAGGGCAAAGAGGTGCTCAATGTGGGAGTGGACCCCCCCGTCGCTGAGCAGGCCGAACAGGTGCAGGGCAGTGCCCTTCTCCTTGCAGGCGTCCATGGCCCAGACATAGGCGCTGTTCTGGAAGAACCGGCCCTCCTTGATGTCCAGGGAGATGCGGGGCAGGTCCTGGAACACCACCCGGCCGGCGCCGATGTTGGTGTGGCCCACCTCGCTGTTGCCCATCTGGCCGTCGGGCAGGCCCACGTCCAAACCGGAGGCAGACAGTTTGCAGCAGGGATTTTCGCCAAAGATCCGGTCCAGATTGGGCTTCTTGGCCGTGGCGATGGCGTTGTCCCCCCGTCCGGTGGAGGCGGACAGACCGAATCCGTCCATGATAATGAGTGTAATCGGTTTCTTCATAGTAATCCTTTCCTCAGATCAGGAATCAGGGGTCAGGAATGAGAAATCACTCCTGGTTTGCGGCGTTGATGATCGCGATGAAGTCATCCGGCTTCAGGGAGGCTCCGCCGATCAGCCCGCCGTCGATGTCGGGCTGGGCCAGCAGCTCGGCGGCGTTCTTGGCGTTCATGGAGCCGCCGTACTGGATGGTGACGGCACGGGCCACCCGGGCGCCGTACTGCTTACGGATGATGGCGCGGATGTGGCTGCACACCGCCCCCGCCTGCTCGGCGGTGGCGGTCTTGCCGGTGCCGATGGCCCAGATGGGCTCGTAGGCGATGACCACCCGGCGCACCTGGCTCTCGTTGAGCCCGGCCAGAGCCACCTTCACCTGGTAGGTGATCAGCTCCTCGGTCACCCCCAGCTCCCGCTGCTCCAGGCTCTCGCCCACGCAGAGGATGGGGCGCAGGCCGGCCTCCAGGGCGGCGTGAACCTTCTTGTTCACGGTGAAGTCGGTCTCATTGTAGTACTGCCGCCGCTCGGAGTGGCCGATGATCACATACTTTGCGCCCACGTCCTTGAGCATCTCCACGGTGACCTCGCCGGTGTAGGCGCCGGAGGCCTCGTAGTGGCAGGTCTCGGCGCCGATGGCCACCCGGGTGTCCTTGAACAGGCGCACGGCGCCGGGGATGTTCACCCCGGGCACGCACAGCACCACCTCGCACCACTTGTGCTTGCCCAGCTTGGGCTTGATGGCCTCGGCAAAGGCCTTAGTCTCGGTGAGGGTCTTGTTCATCTTCCAGTTGCCGGCGATGATAGTCTTGCGGTATTTCAGATTCATCTTGGGGAACTTCCTTTCTATTTGCCTCTCTCTTCTCGGGGAAACGGATCCCCGGCAATTTTCTGGTTTTACTTGTCCAGCAGGCAGGCCACGCCGGGCGCGTCGTCGCAAAGTCCGCTCAGTTTCGTTTCCGCCCAAGGCCGGCGAAAACTTCACCTGCTCCCTTGCTCCTCCTTTCCCCACCGGACCCGCTTCGCTGGGCTCCGGCGGGGACCCCTTGCGGAGCTGCCCGGCCGGAAACTCTTTACTTATCCAACAGGCAGGCCACGCCGGGCAGCTCCTTGCCCTCCAGGAACTCCAGGGAGGCGCCGCCGCCGGTGGAGATGTGGGTCATCTTGTCGGCATAGCCCAGCTGGGCCACGGCGGCCGCGGAGTCGCCGCCGCCCACGATGGTGATGGCGTCGGACTCGGCCAGGGCCTTGGCGATGGCGCGGGTGCCCTCGGCGAAGGCGGGGAACTCAAACACGCCCATGGGGCCGTTCCAGATGACGGTGCCGGCGTTCTTCACCGCGTCGGTGTACAGCTCGATGGTCTTGGGGCCGATGTCCATGCCCATCATGTCGTCGGGGATGTCCACCCCGTCCACAGGGTGGGCCGCGGCGTCGGCGGAGAACTCGGTGGCGGCCAGGCCGTCCACGGGCAGCAGCAGCTTGACGCCCTTCTCCTTGGCCTTCTGCATCATCTCCTTGCAGTAGTCCAGCCAGTCGCTCTCCAGCAGGGACTTGCCCACGCTGGCGCCCATGGCCTTGGCGAAGGTGTAGCACATGCCGCCGCCGATGATGATGGTGTCGGCGATGTCCAGCAGGTTGTTGATGACGCCGATCTTGGAGGACACCTTGGAGCCGCCCAGGATGGCCACCAGGGGCCGCTTGGGATTGGCCAGGGCGCCGCCCATGATCTCCAGCTCCTTCTGGATCAGGAAGCCGGACACGGCGGGCAGGTAGGCCGCCACACCGGCGGTGGAGGCGTGGGCGCGGTGAACGGTGCCGAAGGCGTCGGACACGTACACGTCAGCCAGGGAGGCCAGGGCCTTGGCAAACTCGGGGTCGTTCTTCTCCTCGCCCTTGTCAAAGCGCAGGTTCTCCAGCAGCATGATCTGGCCGGGCTGCAGGGCGGCGGCCTTGGCCCTGGCGTCCTCGCCGATGATGTCCTTGGCGAAGATGACCTCCTGGCCCAGCAGCTGGCTCAGCCGCTCGGCCACAGGGGCCAGGGTGAGGGACTCTTTCCACTCCCCCTTGGGCTTGCCCAGGTGGGAGCAGGCAATCACAGCCGCCCCCTGCTCCAGCAGGTACTTCAGGGTGGGCAGGGCAGCCACGATACGCTTGTCATCGGTGATGGCGCCGGTGGCCTTGTCCTGGGGGACGTTGAAGTCACAGCGGCACAGTACCTTCTTGCCCTTCACGTCGATGTCGCGCACGGTTTTCTTGTTGTAGTTCATGATCCAATACTCCTTTCAAGAATCATAAGGAAAGAAACGGGGACACACGCCCCCATGGGACACAAAGTCACGGGCCGCAGGCCGCCATCTCTCCCTCCCCGCTCAGACCGGGGAAGCCCTGCTGCTTCAAGGCCTCATAGGTGAGGATGGCCACCGCGTTGGACAGGTTCAGGCTCCGGGCGTCGGGGCGCATGGGGATGCGCAGGCAGCGGTGGGCGTACCGCTCCCGGAAGGCTTTTGGCAGACCGGCGGTCTCCTTCCCGAAAAACAGCCAACACCCGTCCCGGAACCGGGCCTGGGCGTAATCCCGGGGCGCCTTGGTGGTGGCCAGCCATAAGTCTGGATCCGGATTGCGGCGGAACAGCTCGTCCAGGCTGGGATAGACCGTCAGGTCCACCATGGGCCAGTAGTCCAGCCCCGCCCGGCGCACCGCCTTTTCGCTGATGTCGAAGCCCAGGGGTTCCACCAGGTGCAGGCGGCTTCTGGTGGCGGCACATGTGCGGGCAATATTGCCGCAATTCTGCGGGATTTCCGGTTCTACCAAAACAATATTGACCATAATGCCCTCCCTTAACCATGGACATTATATGCGCTCCCGATGCAAATTACAAGAGGGAATCCGCCATCACTGTCAAAATTTTAACTTTTCGCTTTTTTGGCCCCAAAAGTTTATACTTTTCCGGGAATTTCAACAAAAAGCGAAAAAAGCGGTTGCCACGGCAGGTGGGGAGTGATACAATACTGTGCCGTCGCCTTGGCGCGACCCCCCCCCCCGCCGGGCCCGCGGTAAAATTTTTTGTCCCGGGTGGGAACCTTTTTTCCGCTCCTGCGTCAAATGCTACGGCGCGGATCCCCGTGGCCAAAACTTTTGAATTCCAAAAAGGAGTATGAAACGAATGCTGAAGAAAGTAACTTCTCTGATCCTGGCCGGTGTCATGGCTCTGTCCCTGGCCGCCTGCGGTGGCAACGGCGGCAATGGCGGCACCCCCTCTGCCGAGCCCACTCCCGCCCCCCTGTCCATCAACCTGACCGAGTTCTATGAGGAGATGTTCAACACCGTCTTCCCCGACCCCGACAACTCCCCCTCCATGATGGCCCTGGAGGGCGACATGCTGGCCCAGGCCTATCCCGGTCTGGCCGACATCGAGACCAAGCAGTGCCTGGTGTACGCCCCCATGATCACCGCCGTGGCCTATGAGATCGCCCTGGTGGAGGTGGCCGACGCCGCCGACGTGCAGGCCGTGAAGGACATCTTCCAGGCCCGCATCGACACCCAGATCGAGAGCGGCGCCTTCTACCCCGCCACCGTGGAGGCCTGGCAGAACCAGTCCCACATCGTGGACCGCGAGAACTATGTGGCCCTGTTCGTGGGCGAGGGCTCTGACCAGATGGTGGAGCTGTTCAACGCCGCCGGCGCCGCTGACGCCGGTGAGGCCGCCTCTGAGACCCCCGCGGAATAAGTTCTCTGAATCACCCGACAGGGGGGCGCCCGGCGCCCCCCTGTCCCCCAAAAAAGGAGTCGTAACTTCCAATGAACCGCGCTCTGTTCTCCGCGGCGGGACTGGCCCTGTGCCTGACCCTGCTGGCCTCCTGCGGGCTCCAAACCCAGGAGACCCCCGCGCCCGCGTCCCGTCCTCCCGCCGCCTCCCTCTCCGAGGAGCCCTCCGAGACCCCCTCGGACGACCCCGCCGGGATCCCTTCCGGGGAGCCCTCTGAGGTCCCCTCTGAATCTGACGCCCCTCTGCCCTCCCAGCCGCAGCCGGCCATGATCCTCAACCGCTGTGACGTGATGTTCACCGCCCCCGGCTCCACCTTCCAGCTGGAGCCCACCTTTACCGGCACAGACGAAACTCCGGTGGTGGTGTGGACCTCCAGCGATGAGAGCGTGGCCACCGTGGACAGCCACGGGCGGATCACCTCCGTGGCCCCGGGTACCGCCACCATTTCCGGCCAGACCACCACAGGGCTGGCCGCCAGCTGTATGGTGCGCTGCCGGTGGGAGCAGCCCTCCTCTCAGCCGGTGGAGGCAGATCTGTCCGCCTTTGCCGCCTCCCTGCTGGAGCGGTATGACTTCGGCGACCTGGCTCTGGCCCAGGACAGCCGGACAGACAGCCTCTTCCCCGGTCTCACCGCCCTCAGCGCCCGGCAGCGGCTGGTCTATCTCTGCCAGGACGGCAGCAACTCCGCCGAGCTGGTCCTGCTCCAGCTCACCAGCGCCGGCGACGCGCAGGCCGCCCAGGCCATTCTCCAGGCCAGGGTCGACACCATGGCCGGCGGCGGGGCCTGGTTTCCGGAGGCCTCCCAGCTCTGGGCGGAGCACGCCCGGGTGGCGTCCCATGACAGCTATGTCCTCCTGGTGGTCCACCCCCAGTGCGACGCTGTGGCGGATGAGTTTCTCGCCCTGTTCTGATCTCTCCGGGAAGGCGCCCGCGGGCGCCTCCCCGTTGCGCGTTTTTCCCGAACATTCTGATGAGAGGTGACGGCCATGGTCTTTTCCACACCCTATTTTCTGTTCCTGTACCTGCCCGCAGTTCTGTTCCTCTACTATATCTCCCCGCTGAAGTTCCGCAATTTCATCCTGCTGATCTTCAACCTGCTGTTCTACGGCTGGGGCGAGCCGGTGTATATCCTGTTGATGGTCTTCACCATCGTGCTGGACTACTTCGCCGGCATCATCGTCCAGCGGTGCAAGGACCGGGGCAATGACAAGGGCGCCCGCTGGGCGGTGGGCATCTCTCTGGGGCTGAACCTGGCCATCCTGTTTTTCTTCAAATACTGGGTGCTGGTGGCCTCCACCCTCCAGAGCTTCGGGCTGAACGTGCCCACCTTTGACCTGGTGCTGCCCATCGGCATCTCCTTCTACACCTTCCAGACCATGACCTATCCGGTGGACATCTACCGGGGGGACGCGGAGCTGCCCAAGAACCTCATCAACTTCGGCACCTTTGTCACCCTCTTCCCCCAGCTCATCGCCGGCCCCATCATCAAGTACAAGGAACTGGCCGACCAGATGGCCTTCCGCACCCACTCCACCGACAAGTTCGCCTCCGGCGTGCAGGTCTTTATCGTGGGTCTGGCCAAAAAGGTGCTGCTGGCCAACAACATCGGCCAGCTGTGGGACGTGTACCTGGCCACCCCGGGGGCGGAGCTGACCACCCTGGGGGCCTGGCTGGGCATCCTGGCCTTCTCCCTCCAGCTCTACTTTGACTTCTCCGGCTACTCCGACATGGCCGTGGGCATGGGCCGAATGCTGGGCTTTGAATTCCTGGAAAACTTCCACTACCCCTACCTGGCCAAGTCCGCCACCGAGTTCTGGCGGCGCTGGCACATCTCCCTGGGCTCCTGGTTCCGGGAGTATCTGTATATCCCCCTGGGGGGCAACCGGGTGGGGGCCGGCCGGCTGATCTTCAACCTCTTTGTGGTGTGGGCCTGCACCGGCATCTGGCACGGCGCCAGCTGGAACTTCCTCATCTGGGGCCTGTACTACTTCCTCATCATCGTCTTTGAGCGGTTCTTTTTCTCCAAGGTGCTCCAAAAGCTCCCCGGCTGGGTGGGCCATGTGTACGGCCTGTTCATCGTCATGGTGGGCTGGGCCCTGTTCGCCGTGGAGGATTTCTCCGCCATGGGCCTGTATCTGAAGGCCATGTTCGGCATGGGCGCCGGGCTGGCGGACGGCGACTTCCTGTACTATCTGCGCAGCTACCTGCCCATCCTGGTCATCGGCATCCTGGCCGCCACCCCCCTGGCCAAGACCCTGTGGAACAAGGCCTCCCTGCGGGCCAGGCAGGTGGCCATCCCCGTGCTGGTGCTGGCCGGGCTGGTGCTGGCCACCGCCTACCTGGTGGACGGCACCTACAACCCCTTCCTCTATTTCCGCTTCTGACCGGGAGGTGCTGACATGAGCAAAAAATATACCACCTTCATCACCGTCCTGTTCTGCCTGTTCATCTTTGGCTTCGGGCTGGCCCTGCTCATCCTCCCGGACCGGGAGTTCTCCGAGCAGGAAAACCGCTACCTCACCCAGTTTGAGGCCCCCACCCTGGACAGCGTGTTCGGCGAGAACGGCCAGTTCATGGTGGACTTCGAGAAATACGTCAACGACCAGTTCCCCCTGCGGGATCAGTGGATCCAGCTCAAGGCCTGGTCCGAGCGGCTGAGCGGCAAGCAGGAGAACAACAAGGTCTACTTCGGCGGCGAGGGACAGCAGACCCTCTTCGCCCAGTATACCAAGCCCTCCGACCTGGAGCAGCGGGTGGACTATGTGAACCAGCTGGGGGCCAACGTGGATGTACCCGTCTACTTCGCCCTCATCCCGGACAAGACCTGGGTGTGGGCCGACCGGCTGCCCACCGGCGCCCCCCTGGTGGACGACGGCTCCACCATCCGGGACGCCCAGGGCCTGGTGTCGGAGGATGTGACCTTCATCGACCTCACCGACGCCCTCCAGGGGGACGACGTGTTCTACCGCACCGACCACCACTGGACCACCATGGGGGCCTGCCAGGGCTATTGGGCCCTGATGAGCGCCATGAACGGCTCCTGCACCATTCTGGAGTCCGAGCCCACCCTGGTGTCCGATACCTTCTACGGCACCACCTGGTCCTCCTCCGGCGCCGGCTGGGTACGCCCGGACGAGATGTACACCTGGGTGCCCGAGGGCGGACTCACCGGGAACACCACCGTCACCCGCTATCCCAGCGGCCAGCCGGAGGAGGGAACGTTCTATGACCTCTCCAAGCTGGAGGTGAAGGACAAGTACTCCATGTTCCTGGGTGGCAACCAGGGCCTGTGCGTCATCAAAAACCCCGACGCCCAGGGCGGCAAGCTGCTGGTGATCCGGGACTCCTACGCCGACTCCCTGGCCCCCTTCCTCTCCCTGGACTACCAGGAGGTACACCTGTTTGATCTGCGCTACAACCTCATGAGCCTGAAGCAGTATGTGGTAGACAACGACATCGACCAGGTGCTGGTGCTCTACTCCAACTCCAACTTCTCCACCGATTCCAACCTGGCCCTGCTGGGGATGTAAGCTCCCCCGGGCGCAGTACCCGCAAAAACAGCCCGGCGCCCGGAAGCAAAAGCTTCCGGGCGCCGGGCTTTGATCTGTTTTTAGCGGGGAAAACCGCTGCTTTTCCGTTTTTATCCGCCCAGGTAGGCCTTCTTCACGGCCTCGTTGTTCAGCAGCTCCTGGCCGGTGCCGGTGGCCACGATCTTCCCTGTCTCCAGCACATAGCCCCGGTCGGCCACGCTCAGGGCCATCTGGGCGTTCTGCTCCACCAGGAGGATGGTGGTGCCCGCCTGGTGCAGCCGGGCGATGATCTCGAAGATCTGGTCCACCAGGATGGGGGCCAGGCCCATGGAGGGCTCATCCAGCATCAGCAGCTTGGGGTGGGACATGAGGGCCCGGCCCATGGCCAGCATCTGCTGCTCGCCGCCGGACAGGGTGCCGGCAATCTGCTTGCGGCGCTCCTTCAGCCGGGGGAACTGGTCGTACACCCGCTCCAGGTTGTCCGCTCTGGACTGGGTGAAGGCCCCCATTTCCAGGTTCTCCTCCACCGTCATCTGCAGGAAGATCCGCCGGCCCTCGGGCACCTGGGCCAGGCCCCGGGCCACCAGCTTGTGGGCGGGCACCCCCTGGATGGGCTGGTCCATGAACTGGATGGAGCCCGTCTTGGAGTGGAGCAGGCCGGACACGGTGTTCAGAATGGTGCTCTTGCCCGCGCCGTTGGCGCCGATGAGGGTGACGATCTCCCCGTCCTTCACCTCGAAGGACACCCCCTTGATGGCGTGGATGGCGCCGTAGTACACGTTGATGTCGTTGACGTTCAGCACCGCTCACCCCTCCTTCCGTTTGCCCAGATAGGCCTCGATCACCGCGGGGTTGGCCTGGATCTCCTCCGAGGTGCCCTTGGCGATGATCCGCCCGAAGTTGAGCACGCAGATGCCCTCGCAGATGCCCATGACCAGGCTCATGTCGTGCTCAATGAGCAGGATGGCGATATGGAAGGTATCCCGGATCTTCACGATGTTCTCCATGAGCTCCGCCGTCTCGGAGGGGTTCATGCCCGCCGCCGGCTCGTCCAGCAGCAGCAGCGAGGGGTTGGTGGCCAGGGCCCGGACGATTTCCAGCCGGCGCTGGGCGCCGTAGGGCAGGGAGCCGGCCTTGTGGTCGGCCAGGTCCTGCATGTCGAAGATGGACAGCAGCTCCAGGGCCCGGCGGTGGGCAGCCTTCTCCTGCCGCCAGTACTTGGGCAGGCGCAGCACCCCGGTGAGGGCGGAGTACTTCTCCTGATTGTGCAGGCCGATCTTCACGTTGTCCTCCACGCTCAGGTCGTTGAACAGGCGGATGTTCTGGAAGGTGCGGGCAATGCCCATGCGGTTGATCTGGGCCGTGGTCTTGCCGGAGGTGTCCAGCCCGTCCAGCAGGATGGTGCCACGGGTGGGCTGATAGACCTTGGTGAGCAGGTTGAACACCGTGGTCTTGCCCGCGCCGTTGGGGCCGATGAGGCCGGCGATTTCCGTGCGGCCGATGGTGAGGTTGAAGTCGTCCACCGCCCGCAGGCCGCCGAAGTCGATGCCCAGGTGGCTGCACTCCAGGATGGGGGACTTGTCCAGGTCCCGCTCAGGGATGATGGAGGTGCTGGGTACCGGCACCATCTTGCCTTTTTCGAACTTCTTAGCCATCGACAGCGGCCCCCTTTCTTCTGGGAATGATCTTGCCCACCAGGGCCCGCAGCTGCGGGTTGTGGGTGGCCAGCATCACCAGGATCAGGATGATGGCGTAGAGCAGCATCCGCAGGTCAGCGTACTGCCGCAGGGCCTCGGGCAGGATATAGAGCACCACCGTGGCCACGATGGAGCCCCAGATGTTGCCCAGGCCGCCCAGCACCACATAGACCAGGATCAGGATGGACTGGTTGAAGTCGAACTGGGCCGCGCTGACGTTGGAGTTGTTCAGGCCGAAGAGCACGCCGGCGGTGCCCGCCAAGGCGGCGGAGGTGACGAAGGCGATGAGCTTGTACTTGGTGACGTTGATGCCCACGCTCTCGGCGGCGATGCGGTTGT
>CALWXH010000062.1 GCA_944385465.1 uncultured Oscillospiraceae bacterium
GGGCGCACTTTTGGTGACTTTTCTTGCGTGAGAAAAGTCACCCCAGCGGAGCGTCCCGCCGCCCGCAGGCGGCGGAACTTCCCTGCCCTTTGGGTACTTTCTCTGGTGCAAGAAAAAGTACCCCGCCCGCCGGTGCGGGAACCGGCAATCTTGAGAGCTTGCCGGAACCCTCCGGCAAAAGAGAAATCCCTCCGGATTCACGTCCGGAGGGATTCAAGCTTTTTTGGAGATGCCCCAGATGATGAGGAAGCCGGCGGCCAGGGTGGCCAGGCACAGCAGCGCCTCCGGCCAGCCGGGGATGCCGGGGAACAGCTCCGCCATGGAGCCCAGCATGAAGCCCAGCATGATGAGGTAGGTGGGCTGGGGGTGATCCGCCATGGCCCGCTCCAGCACCTTGGTGGTGGGGACGATGCCCGAGAGCAGCCCCAGGCCCAGGGGGATGAGGAAGGGCAGGTAGAGCTTGCTGATGGCCCGCATGGTCTCGTCGTACAGCCCCATGAGCAGCAGCAGGTAGGACACGCTGATCCCCGGCAGCACCAGGGCCACCGCGGCGATGAACCCCGCCACCGCCAGCAGCAGGAAGCTGAGCACCCCCGCCTCCATCTCCGACTGGACCCTGCCCACCGGCACCAGGCCGATGAGGGCCACCACGGCGATGCCGATGAGGATGTACAGCGGCTGCCGCCAGGAGAAGCGGCGCACCCCCGCCTCCCGGAAGATCAGGGGGATGCCCCCCGCCACCGCCCCCAGGAAGAAATACCGCATGGGCATGGGGTAGAGCTCGATGAGCTTCAGCAGGGGCTTGGCAAACAGGAGCATGCCCAGCAGGCCGCCCACCGCGAACAGCGCCAGAAAGACAAAGCTGGCCCGCTTGTGCTTCCGGAAGGAGCTGACCGAGGACACCAGCCGGTCATACACCCCCAGGATCATGGCCATGGAGCCGCCGCTGGCCCCGGGCACCAGCATGGTGCCCCCCACCACCAGCCCCTTCAGGGCGGTGATCAGTTTTTCCCGGTTGTTCAACGGCGCTCCCTCCCCTCAAAGAAAACAGGCACCCCCGGGCCGAACCCGGGCCGTGCCCGCATGGATTTCACGTGTCCGCCGGTTTTCCCCGGGGACAGATACAGGTCGCTCGCCGCTCAGTATACAGGATTTGGGGGCGGACTGTCAAGGGAGGGCGCGCATTCTTCAACCTTTCTTAACATCCGCCCCGCCCCTGTCACTCCCCCCGCCCCAGGCGGGCGACGGCCTCGGCCAGAATGGCCTCCCGGCGGGCCGGGTCCATGTCCAGCCCCTCCAGCACATAGGGGACGCAGGTTCCGATCCCCAGCATACCCGCCAGCGCCTTCACATAGGCAAAGCCCAGGTTGTCCCCCTTGGGGCCGCCGCAGGTGGAGAAGTACAGCAGCCGCCGGGCCCCGCAGTGGCCCACGCACCGGCCGTCCGGGGTGTAGCCGAAGGTGAGCCCCGACACCGACACCCGCTCCAGGTACACCTTCAGCAGGGCGGGAAAGGCCAGGTCCCAGTAGGGGGCGGCGATGAGGATCTCCTCCGCGTCCCGGAACTGGCGGGCCAGGTCGAACATGGGGTGGTCAAAGCGGCCGGCGGCGCTCAGCGCGTCCCGCGCCTCCAGCTCCGCCCGGTCCAGGGGCCGCAGCCCCAGTTTGTCCAGTTCCAGCACCTGCGCCCCCTCCGGCGGATGGGCCCTCAGCCAGGCCTGGTAGTATCGCCGGGTGGCGGAGGCCTCTCCCCGGATACAGCAGTCAATGATCAGCACAACAAGCGCTCCCTTCCCTCTGGATGCCTCTATTGTACACCGCCGGGCCGATTTTGCAAGCCCGGCGCCCCTCTCAGCCCCCCAGCAGGGCGGCGGCGTTGTCCCGGCAGACGCGCTCCATCAGCGCCCGGTACTCCTCCCGCCCCTCCAGGGCCCGCTTCTTCCCCGCGGCCGCCGGGCCGGGGGTGTAGGGGTAGTCGCTGCCGTACACGATCCTCCCCGGGTCGGCCACCAGCAGCAGGGACTTCAGGGCCGCCGGCTCCGGGTCCCCCGCCAGGTCAAACCACAGCCGGTCAAACTCCGCCCGGGCGTCCACCGGCTCCATCACCCCCGTCCCCTCTAAGGCCCGGGAGATGCCTATGAACCGCTGGAGCATATAGGGCAGGAACGACCCGCAGTGGGGCACCACCAGCCGGATCCCGGGATACCGGGTGAGGGTCCGGTGGGCCATGAGGTTGAGCACCGCCCGGGTGGTGTCCGCGGGGAACTCGAACATGGGGGCCACCGCGCCGGTGATCACCCCCACGGGCCGCTCTCTGGCCCGGCAGGGGTGGAGGATGACCAGGGCCTGCCGACGGTCCAGCTCGGCCATCAGCCCGTCCAGGGCGGGGTCGCCCAGGTAGACGCCCCCCATGTTGGTGGCCAGCTTCACCCCCGCCGCCCCCAGCTCATCCAGGGCGTAGGCGGTCTCCTCCAGCGCCCCGTCCAGATCGGGCACCGGCAGGCTGGCGGCAAAGCGGAACCGGTCCGGCCGGTTCCGGCACAGCCGGGCCATGTCCTCGTTCACCGCCCGGGCGGCGGCCCGGGCCGCCGGGCCGTCCCCGCTGTACAGGTGGGGGCTGGAGATGGACAGCAGGCTCACGTCGATGCCCGCCTCGTCCATGAACGCCAGATGGGCCTGCTCGCTCCAGGCCGGCAGGGGGAAGCCGTCCTCCTCCACCGGGTCGATGCCCAGCGCCTCCATCCCCGCCAGGAAGGACCCCGGCAGGGGATGGGCGTGGAAATCCACCGTTTTTCCCGTTGCTGTCTCCATAACCGTCCCTCCCGGCCGGGCCGTTCAGCCGTGGCAGCCGCCGTTTCCCGGGCAGCCGTGCTTGTCCTCGCCGCAGCCGCCGTCGCCGTGGCCGCAGCTGTGGCCCTCCTCGTGGTCGTGGTGGTCGCAGTGTACGTCCGGGTCATAGCTGAGCCGGCCCGCCAGCAGGGCGGCCACCGCCTGGTCGGCGTCGCCCCTCACCCCGCCGTACAGCCGGATGCCCGCCTGGGCCAGGGCCATCTGGGCCCCGCCGCCGATGCCGCCGCAGATCAGGGCGTCCACCCCGTGGGCCGTCAGGAAGCCCGCCAGGGCCCCGTGGCCGCTGCCGGTGGTGTCCACCACCTCTTCCCGGAGGATCTTCCCGTCCTCCACCTGGTAGAGCTTCATCTGGCGGGTGTGCCCGAAGTGCTGGAACACCTGTCCGTTTTCATAGGTCACCGCGATTTTCATGCTGGGTTCTCCCTTCTGATCTGTGTCCCGGAGGCGGGCCCAGCCGCAGCCCTGCCCCGCCCTGCCGCACACGTGGTAGTTCCCCCCGGCGATGCGCAGGCCCCTGCCGTTCACCAGGCAGTCCGCCACCTTGCGCCGGGCCCGCTCACAGATCTCGGTCACCGTGGTGCGGGAAACCCCCATCTGGGCGGCGCACTGCTCGTGGGTGCGGCCCAGGTAGTCCACCAGGCGGAGCACCTCGTACTCGTCCACGCTCAGGGTCACCTCCCGCCCCCCGTCCCCCTCCCGGGGGCCGAAGCGGCAGTGAACCGGTTCCCCGCAGACGCGCCGGCAGCGGCTGGGTCTGGCCATGGTCGTCCCTCCTCTCGGACACGTAATCGACATATGTCGTTAACCCCAGTATAGACCCTCCCCGGGGAAATTGCAAGGGGGAACATGGCGCTTTCAGCAGGAAAGATGTCCGCCCCCGGCTGAGAAACCGGAGTTTTATGCAATGCGTGAAATTGATAAATCCCTTTCTCAGAAGGTATAATAGATATAATATCGGTGTGATTCTGGAACGGGCAGGGGTCTGTCCGTCTATGGAAAGGTATGCTATGGAACTGTCTCAACTGCCGTCCCCCGCGGCCCACGTGGCCGTCTGGACGCAAAAACCCAAACTGTGGAGGCATCTGCGTCAGATTCTGACCTGCTGGGCCCAGGGCGCCTGCGTCACCTTGCGCCAGAGCCACTGGAGCTGCCTGCCGGAAGAGTGGGCCGCCTTCTCCGGGATCCTCTTCCTGGACGCGGACAGTGTGGACCACGCCCAGCTGCCGCCGCTGGTCCACGCCCGGCAGATCGCCCTGATCGTCGTCTCCGCCGACCGGCAGCTGGCCGTCCAGTCCTACCGGTGGCACCCGGTGGCCTTCCTGTCGCCCTCCGCCGGCTTTCAGAGCGTGCATCGCGCCATGGACCTGTGCTTCCCCTTCTGGCGCCAGGGCCTGCAGTGGCTGGACCTGCCCTTTCACCGGGACCGGATCCGGCTGCCCCTGTGCCAGCTGTACTGCGCGGAGGCGGACGGCCGGGAGACCATTCTCTACTGCACCGGCGGGCAGATGCGGGCCAGCGTCCCCCTGGGAAAGCTGTGGGAGGAGCTGCCCTCCCCGCCCTTCCTGCGCTGCCAGCGGGGGTTCCTGGTCCACCTGGACGCCGTGGCGGAGATGTCCGGCGGCAGCCTGAGCCTCACCTGCGACCGCCGGGCCGTCCCCGTCAGCCGCAAGCAGCTCAGGGAGATCCAGGACAGCCTGGCCCAGTGGCAGCTTCAGAAAAAGGCCTGAGCCCGGCCCGCCGCCCCCGGATGGCCGGACGGGGCGGGCCGTCCAACGCCAAGGAGGGATCCCCAGATGAATATCTCCGTTGTCATTTGTGACGATCTGGAGGAAGACCGCTTCACGCTCTCCCGCGCCCTCCAGCACTATGCCGCCGGCCACCGGCTGGAGCTCTCCCTGGACACGGTCTCCAGCGGGGGTGAGCTTCTGGCCCGCTGGGCCCCGGGCAAGTGGGACGTGGCCTTTCTGGACATCTACATGCCGGGGCTCTCCGGGGTGGACATCGCCCGCCAGCTGCGGGAGTGCGACCCGGACTGCGCCCTGATCTTCGTCACCACCAGCCAGGACCACGGCCTGGTGGGCTACGACCTCCAGATCGCCGACTACCTGGTCAAGCCCTTCGGCCAGCCGGAGGTGAACAGCGTGCTGGACTGGCTGCTCCAGAACCGCCACGACCAGATCCGCACCCTCCGCTTCCACTCCGACTGGGAGGCCGTGAAGGTGCGCCTGCGGGACATCTCCTACATCGAGGTGCAGCAGCACACCGCGCTGATCCACACCGGCAGCAGGGTCTTTTCCACCCGCCGGGGCATCGACTCCCTGGAGGCGGAAATCCACGCCGAGCAGTTCTTCCGCTGCCACCGCAGCTTCCTGGTGAATCTGGAGCACGTGGTGGACATCCAGAAGCGGGATTTCCGCATGGACGACGGCACCCTGGTGCCCATCAGCCTGCAGAACCTCCCCCGGGCGCGGCAGGCCTGCCTGAACTGGTCCCTGACCAAGAACTGGGGCCGGTGATAAATTTCTTCGAAAAAGGCACGCCTTTTTCGAAGGGAAAGCTGCAGCCCGCTGCAGCGCGCGTCGTCGCAAAGTCCGCTCAGTTTCGTTTCCGCCCAAAGACGGCGAAAACTCCACCCGCTCCCTTGCGCCTCCTTTCCCCACCGAAACCGCTGACGCTGGGTTTCGGCGGGGACCCCGATGGTCAGGACAGCTCGCACGTTTGCGGGCTGAGAAGTGTTTTCAGCCAGGTACACGCCCCGGCTGAAAACAGATTGCATTTTCTTCGCGCCTGCGGGCGCGAACTCTGCGAGGCTTTTTTGACAAAACCGGCAGGGCACTCCGATGGTTCGGAGTGCCCTGCTTTTTCGCGTCTTTTTCCACGGCGCGGCTCACCAGCGCTTTTCAAGGGTCAGGATGTTGCGGCCGTCCTGATAGGAATAGGCCACCTCATCCATCATCTGTTTCACCATGAAGATGCCCAGCCCGCCGATACCCCGCTCCTCCGCGGACAGGGTGACGTCGGGGTCCTCCTTCTGGGTGGGGTCGTAGGGCCGCCCGTTGTCCGCAAAGCGGACGGTCACGGCGTTCTCCCCCAGCTGGCAGCCCACCGTCACCGCGTCGGCCCCGCTGTACCGGGCGATGTTGGAAAAGATCTCGTCCGCCGCG
The DNA here is from genome assembly GCA_944385465.1 of uncultured Oscillospiraceae bacterium. Classification (GTDB taxonomy): domain Bacteria; phylum Bacillota; class Clostridia; order Oscillospirales; family Oscillospiraceae; genus Enterenecus. The sequence continues at coordinate 6,014 of CALWXH010000062.1, forward strand.
ATGTTGATCTGGGTCACCACCTTGGCGGGGACCTCCCACCGGGTCAGGCACTCCTCCAAAAAGCCGGTCACCGCGCCCATGCTGTCCACCTGGGGGGACAGGCGCAGCTCCCTGCTGCCCCCAGCCTGGACCGTCTTGACCCGCAGGGCCAGCATGGTGATGTCGTCAAACTGGGGCGCCTGGCCCACAAAGCGGTCGATGTCCGCCTTCACGTCCCGCAGCAGGGCCTCCGGGTCGGACTTCCCCTCCCCGTTGAGGGCGTCCAGCATCCGCTGGGTGCCGTACAGCGTGTTCTCCCCGTCGGTGGCCTCCGCCACCCCGTCGGTATAGACAAACAGCAGGTCGCCGGCCCGCAGCTCCAGCTCGTACTCCCGGTAGCAGGCGTTCTCCATCCCCGCTAGCACAAAGCCGTGCCTGTCCTTGAACAGCTCAAAGCTGCCGTTGGCCCGCTTCACCGCCGGGTACTCGTGGCCCGCGTTGGCCGCGGTGAGCTTTCCCGTGGAGATCTCATAGATCCCCAGCCAGACGGTGACAAACATCTCCGCCTCGTTGTTTTCGCACAGCTGGTTGTTGACCTTTTGCTGCCCCAGGAAAATGACAGAATGCGGCCTGAAATTGTAGCCCATCGGAAAAAGATTGCCGAGTGGAACAAGCGGAAACGCCAGCAGGAACAGAAATTTGGCGCAGGCTGGAACCGGGGAAGAAATCAGGAGCCTGCACCTCCATTTGCGGAAGGGGTTTCAGAAGAACAGCAGTCCCGTGTGTTCCGGTTGATCGATGCGCTGGCAAAAGCTATGATCCCACTTGGGTGGGAATTGACGGCTGACCTGAAATTTGCAATGGGCCAGGATTCCGTCACGCTCATGTTCTCCGAATCAACCGACAAAATTTTACACACCCCAACAAAAGAAGAAAACCTGAAGCTGCTGCAATACGAAGAGGAACGGAAAAAATACTCCTGGGCAAGCAAGCCTCAGATTCGAAAGTACGATGCCGTTTACAATGGCCGTTTGGGTGTGTCTATCAATGGAGCAAGAACATTCCGGGATTGCCGCTCCTATGTTTTGGAAGAGCGTTTGGGGGATATGATGCTCGCCATTTATGAAGAGGTGGAGCGGGTCAAGCAGGCGCGTCTGGACCGAGAAGAGGCGGAACGGCAACGCCGGGAGCAGGAGCAAAAGCGCGAGGAGCATCGCAAGCTATATAATGTAGAAGTAGACCGGACTCTGGCCCTTGTTAATTGCGCAGAAGACTATGAAACCGCATGCAGAATCCGAAGCTATGTCTCCGCTATGGAAAAAGCACACCCGGAGCAGGACCTCTTAGAATGGGCGGCCTGGGCACGTGCAAAAGCGGATTGGTATGACCCTACCATCGCAAAAGAGGATGAGCTCTTGGGAAAGCGGGAACATGAGAAAAATAAGAAGGATAAAGGTCCCGAGCATAAAGGCTATTTATGGTAAACTCGGTGTATTGTTACATCAATAAATCCATTTGTTAATGTGAAAAGCGGTTATAGAAACAGAGGTCGAAATTTGGAAGTCAAGATGAGACTTTCAAATTTCGACCCCCGCTCCGGTTTCCCCGTTCAACCTATAGCCCGGGAAAAAGGGCCGATAACTTCACGCTTCAAAAATTTGATTCTTAAGAGGCGGCGCCCCCCTCTACTCGCTCATCATTTCCGGCGGCTCCAATCATGTTCCTTTCAACGACGATCCTGAGAACCAGAAATTTATGCAAATCCAAAATGTCGCTTTGGATTTGCATAATTCTCTTTGCTGCGGCACTAAGGACAGGAGCTGTGGTTTGCATTCCGGCTGATCTGATTCCTGTTGATAAGAAGAACTGGTATGTTCCGGCCTGGCTGATATAGGCTCTCTTTCCCTATTCCCGAGTGTCGAGTCTTGCCGGTACTCCTATTCCCCCCCTCCAAGCATTCCAAAGCAGGGCCCCCGCCGGAACCGGCGGGGGCCCTGTTGTGGTTCTGTGGGGTGCGGCTGCTGGACGGGGCAGTTACTTTTTCATCCCCCGTTTCTTTTTGATCCAGCGGTCAAGTTTCATTGGGCCATTTGGCTGCCAAAACATGATCCAGATCGCTATAATCCAAACCGCATCAAATATAGGCGCCGACATCGCCACCCATTTCCCAATCTCGTTGGAAACATCCGCCAGCTTCAAAATAACACAGGCTACCAGAATCAGGGGGTGGATCGCCACCACGATAAAGTACCAGATGACCGCCAACCGTGGGAGCACATCCCGGAACCGGCTGTACGAAAGCCGCTCTTTTATGCTCTGTCCCTTCTTGCGTTTTCTCTGAGCACTGGTATTCAATTGGTGGTTTATCACAGCTCCCAGAAATAACCTCATATAAAGAAATCCCCAAAAGTAGCCGAGCAGGATCACACAAACTTGTCCGCCTATGCTCATGGTGGTCACCTGCCTTTCCGCTCCCAGTGTTGACGAAATGCTTAAAAAATCATTGGTACGGCCCACGATACAGTCTGCACAACCGCTTCCTGCAAAGCATTCCAAGGAAGTTTCTTTACAACTTTATTCCAGTAGAACTTTTTTGTCATCTTGCTGTAATACGCAAAAGCCTTTCCAGCCTCTGCTATTCCCGCGCTCACACCATGGTACGTTACAGCGTTGGCCGTGCGGCGGACCGTCCCGACGCCCAGATTCATAAGACTCTTATTGCCAGCTCCATGAAGTCCAATGCCTCCTGATATACCACCAATCAAGCCATCAAATAGTACCCCACCAACATTAAAGTTCTCAAATCCGCCATTTTCGCTGACCTGATCAATGGTACTCGCGGCCATGGAAATCGCTGCGTTTCCACCGACGAGCCCTGCAAGTCCAACCCCGGTCATACTCAGCGCGCCGCTGGCAGCCCCGGACAGCGCAGCCGTAAATAAGCCATCCGACCACTTTTCCCCCGTGGCCAAATTGGTTATAATCGTCACTCCAATGGAAATTGCAGCTCCGGCAACCGCGCCCACAATAATGTGCCAGAACTCGCCGCTGCCATCGGCCCGCACCACCGGGTTGTTGTCACAATAGGCATACAGATTTTTATCGGTATGCACCAGGGGCGATGCCGTCAGAATGTCCGTGCTGTCCGGGGAAAGGAACCGCCCAATCTCCGGGTCGTAATACCGGCTGGATACGTAGTAGAAGCCCGTCTCGGAGTCGTAGTAGTACCCCCGGTACCGCAGCGGGTTGATCTCCGCGCGGCTGCCGCTGGCACTCAGGATATTCCCCCACGCATCGTACTGGTACTCTGCCACAATGTCGCCATAAGGGTGCACCAGCTGAATGATCTCCCCATGGGTGTTGAGCACATAGTAATACGTGGAGTAACTATCTCCGCCATCAAATGAGCGGGCGATGAACTCTGCGATGAAAAAAACTCGTCGCAAGCGATATGGTGCTTGCGACGAGCTGGGAAGCGTTGACAAAAAAGATACCCAGCATTATATGAGTTGAAATATTCATTTTACTTACAAGAATGAGTTTTAATATCAAGAACTTTTCCAATTTCAATTGCTATTTTCTTTTCCAAAGCACTATCGGCCTCTGAAATAGGGGTGTAATCGGTTTGAAGATTATACTGATCAATAATACGCTGCATATCCGCTATAAGCATTCTTTTTTCGCTTTTTGATAGGTTATACCGCTTCTTGGCCAAGCACCAATCAAATTGTTTCTCAGCCATAGCCTGTTGCAACATTGTAATTGTGGCAGAAAGATAGCCCTTCTTGTCATTGTTGTAATTATCAACAAGTATCCAAGTTATCCTTTCGAGTACTTGCGTTTGAGCCAATATTTTTGCATAATTCTCTTGTTGCAAGTCCAATAGCTCTTTTAGTGAAATATCAATCCCGAGTATTTTTCGAAGTTCTTGTTTATACATTTCAATATCTATCGTACGGAAGATGTTGGAAGAACACAAATCACGGATTCGAGGTAAGAAGCTATTTGTGCCAAACTCAATTATTTCTTCTACCATGTTTAGTTGTAGATGTCTAATTTGTATTTGAAAATCTATTTCTTCATGTCGGGCTTTTTGAAACATATCATACATATCTTCGAGTATATCGGTTTTCAAACGTTTTTCTCTATTTTTATAGTCTCGCTCGTTAGCTTTACGATTATTAACAACTATTCCTATCGCAGCAACTATAGGGGCAAGGGATGTGACCAAGCCATTAATTATCATTTTTAAATAAGGAAGTATTACATCCCACATTATTTCCACTCCTGTAGCAATGATTTACTTATTGTGTATTATATCATACATCTGCCATTTGCAACTTAATGATATGATTATATCACAAATTTCCCCATTTCTCAACGAGGAAAGCAGGCATAGAGAGACACCGGCAGCGCCCAAACTGCCAGCGTCTCTCTGTGCCTGCTTCTTAGTGGATGGCAAGCGATTTCAAATTTCCGTGCTCCTCGTGTTACCATATCCCCATAAAACACACGAGGAGGTAACCCCATGAAATTCACCAAAGAAGAGAAGATGGCCTTCGTGAAACGCTACCAAGACGGAGAAACGGTAATTGAAATTTGCAATGAGAACCAAATTCCCCGCAGCACTTTCTATCGCTGGATACAAGAATACCAACAAATTGTGACCGATACGGGCACAGTAGTTACCCCGCAAGAACTCTTATACATGAAAAGAAGAATCAGCAAATTGGAGGATATGATTCAGGTTTTAAAGACGGTCAGTTGTACGGTTTCCTCACCTCTGAAGGAAAAGCTCAAGGCCATGGAGCCACTTTACGGTCAATTCAGCGTGCATACCCTGTGTGACGCACTGGAGGTCTCACGTGGCACTTTCTACAACCACATTTTCCGAAATAAAAAAGGCGACACACTTGCGGCTAAGCGGCGGTCGGAATTGAAAACGCAGATTCAAAGTATTTATGACGATAGCGGACAAATCTATGGAGCGGGCAAGATCACCGCTATCCTCCAAAATCAAGGGGTCAAAACCAGCAAAAAGTATGTTTCTCAGCTTATGAAGGAGTTAGGAATCAGCAGTGTCAGCACTAATGCAAAGAAAGAATATAAAAAATGGGAAAAAGGACAGAACAGAAATTTCCTGCAGCAGCAGTTCCAAACCGAACGGCCGAATCAAGTCTGGGTCAGCGATATCACTGTTTTTAAATTCCATGACAAGTATTATTATCTCTGCGTCATCATAGACCTGTTTTCACGGATGGTGATTTCCTATCGAATCTCGCACAAAAGCAGCACCCAACTGCTTACAAAGACTTTTAAACAGGCCTACGCAGATAG
>CALWXH010000063.1 GCA_944385465.1 uncultured Oscillospiraceae bacterium
AAGGCCAGGGTCACCCGGTCGGCGCCCAGGGAGGGCTCGATGACGTAGGGGATATAGTGCTCGTTCTTCTCCTGGTCGAAATAGGTCATGTCCTTGCCGGAGGTGTTCTGGTGGGCGGTGAGGTCGAAGTTGGTCCGGCTGGCCACCCCCCACAGCTCGCCCCAGCCGAAGGGGAAGACGAACTCGAAGTCGGTGGTGGCGTTGGAGTAGTGGCTCAGCTCCTCGGGCTCGTGGTCCCGCAGCCGCAGGTTCTCGTCCTTCATCCCCAGGCCCAGCAGCCACTGGTGGCAGAAGTTTTTCCAGTAGGCGAACCACTCCAGCTCCGTGCCGGGCTTGCAGAAGAACTCCAGCTCCATCTGCTCAAACTCCCGGGTGCGGAAGGTGAAGTTGCCCGGGGTGATCTCGTTGCGGAAGCTCTTGCCCACCTGGCACACGCCGAAGGGCAGCTTGCGCCGGGTGGTGCGCTGGACGTTCTGGAAGTTGACGAAGATGCCCTGGGCGGTCTCGGGCCGGAGATAGACGGTGTTCTTGGCGTCCTCGGTGACCCCCTGGAAGGTCTTGAACATCAGGTTGAACTGGCGGATATCCGTCCAGTTGTGCTTGCCGCAGGTGGGGCAGGGGATGTTGTGCTCCTCCACAAAGGCCTTCATCTGCTCCTGGCTCATGGCGTCCACGCTGTGGCCCAGGTCAAAGTGATTCTCCTGGCACCAGTCCTCGATGACCTTGTCGGCGCGGAAGCGCTCGTGGCACTCCTTACAGTCCATCAGCGGGTCAGAGAAGCCCCCCACATGGCCGGAGGCCACCCAGACCTGGGGGTTCATGAGGATGGCGGCGTCCAGCCCCACGTTGTAGGGGTTCTCCTGGACGAACTTTTTCCACCAGGCCTTCTTCACGTTGTTCTTCAGCTCCACACCCAGCGGGCCGTAGTCCCAGGTGTTGGCCAGGCCGCCGTAGATCTCGCTGCCGGCAAAGATGAAGCCCCGGCCCTTGCAGAGATTGACGATCTGCTCCATGGTTTTGTCGCGGTTGTTCATGCTAAAACTCCTTCTCGTTCTGGGTGAACGTTTTTGTCGATTGCCATTTGTGCTTCAGGTTCCCATTCACGCCTCGCCTGCTCACGACGCCCGGCTTCCCTCCGCCTCGGACTGGTCTGCGGGCCGCTGCGCGGCCCTGCGCTCGTCCTCGCTGCGGTCCATCCGGGCTGCTCATGACGGCTCGGGCGCTATCACAAAAAAACGCCCTGAGCCAGCTGGCTCAGGGCGAATCATACCATCAAATCCGCGGTTCCACCTGAATTCGCATCTGGCTGATGCGCACTCCATTTCCCAGGTAACGGTGGGCCAGACCGGCGGGCCATTTCCTGCCCGCGGCTCCCGGGCGCCTTCGCCGCCGTCCGGGGAAGCCTTGCACCGGCCGGCTTCTCTCTGTGCCCGGGCGGCCGGGTACTCCTCCCGGTCCATGCCTTTTATCGCACCATGATTCTATCATCAAACGACAGGTGCGTCAATGGGCAAAAGTACTTGAAAACCGCGGGAAAATCCGTTACAGCCAGTGAACTTGGGCAGAAATGGGTTTGGAAACCAGCTTTTCGGCGGCGCGATAGCCTACCACGCAGCCGTGGAAGCCGTAGCGGCCCGCAGGCAGGCCGAACAGGGCGCAGAACTCCTGGTTGTCCACCATGCTCTCCAGGGGGGAGATGAGGTTGAAGTCTAGGTTCAGGGCGGTGGCCTTCAGCCACATGTTCTGAATGGTGTGGGCCAGGCTCTGCCGCTCGGCCCGCCGGGCGCCCCGCCACTCGGCCAGCACGATGAGACAGGGGGGATCCGGGAAGATGGGCAGTCCCGCCTCCGCCACGTGGGACCACATATTTTCCAGCCCGGCGCCGTACTGCTGCAGGAAGGGGTCCACCTCCATCTCGGCGCGCAGCTGCTCCACGTCAAGGAAGCTCTGCGCCCGGATCAGCCGGTCGATGTCGGCCAGCATGGGGTTGCCCCGGAACAGGACAAAGAAATGGCGGAAGACCTCCACATCTCCGGAGGAGATGGAGGCATAGGGGGCCAGCCGACCGGCTTCCACCACGGCGGCCACATCTTCCTTGGAGGGCACCCGGTCGTCAAACTTCCGGCAGATGCGGCGGTTTTTCAGGATCTCATCCAGGGCGCGGTTGTCGTCTTTGGTAAACATTCTGGAAGACCTCCATATATGTTGATATGTCAAACGTATCACAGAACCCAGTGGGTGTCAACCGCCGGAAGCGGGGCACAAAATGCGGAATTTTTCATTCCATTTTTCAGCGGTTTATGCTATACTACAAGGTAACAAAAAATTTGGGAGGGACAGCCATGCTAAACCGAGTGACCGTCACGATCCGGGGCGAGCAGTATACCCTGCTGGCCACCGAGAGCCAGGACTATGTGGAACGGGTGGCCGCCTATGTGGACGAGAAACTGAAAGAGACCACGGAGGCCGGAAGTCTGGCCCTGGTGGACTGCGCCGTGCTCACCGCCCTGAACATTGCCGACGAGCGGTTCAAGGAGCAGGAGGCGGCGGAAAACCTGCGCAAGCAGATCAAAGACCTGCTGGAGGAGTCGGCCCAGCAGAAGCTGGAGCTGAGCGAGGCCAAGCGGGAGATCTTCAAGCTGCAGCAGAAGAAATAAGAAGCGCGAGGATAGGCGCATAGGGGAGATAAGACGGGAGCGGATGGACAGAGCCCAGGGACGGCCCGCGGCCGGGCCGGGTCTGTCCGGAGTCGGACGGCTTATATCCCCGGCCATGCGCCCAATCCGAGCGTGATCACACGGAAGCGCTGAGCCGTCGCGAACAGCCCGGATGGACCGAAGCGAGGACGGGCGGAGGGGCGCAAAGCGCCCCGCAGACCAGTCCGAGACGGAGGGAAGCCGGGCGTCGTGAGCAGGCGAGGCGTGACAACGTCGTCGCAAAGTCCGTTCAGCTTCGGTTCCGCCCAAGGGCGGCGGAACCTGCGCGGTGCCGGATGGCCACACTTTTATAGAAAAGGAACGTCGGGAAATGGAGATACTCTCTCCGGCGGGAAGCCCGGAGGCGGTGCGGGCGGCAGTATGCGCCGGCGCCAACGCGGTCTATCTGGGCTTCGGCAGCTTCAATGCCCGCCGAAACGCCAAAAACTTCACACAGGAAGAGCTGGCCCAGGCCATTGACTTCTGTCATCTGTGGGGGGTGCGGGTGTACCTCACCCTGAACACCCTGGTTTCGGACCGGGAGATGGAGGAGGCGGCCCAGCACGCTATCATGGCGTCCCAGATGGGGGCGGACGCGGTGCTGGTGCAGGATCTGGGCGTGGTCCGGGTGCTGCGGCAGGTGGCCCCGGACCTGCCGGTGCACGCCTCCACCCAGATGTCCGTTCACAACTTGGACGGGGTAAAGGCGGCGGCGGACCTGGGCATCAGCCGGGTGGTGCTGGCCCGGGAGCTGTCCAGACGGGATATTGCGTACATCTGCGCCCGCTCCCCCGTGGAAATCGAGACCTTTGTCCACGGGGCGCTGTGCATGTGCCACTCGGGACAGTGCTTCATGTCCAGCGTGATCGGCGGGCGCAGCGGAAACCGGGGGCTGTGCGCCCAGCCCTGCCGCCTGGCCTACGGCTGGGGCGGCGGCAGGGTGGAGGGCTATCCCCTGTCCCTGAAGGACATGTCCCTGGCCGGCCATCTCCGGGAGCTGAAGGAGATGGGGGTGGCCAGCGCCAAGATTGAAGGGCGCATGAAGCGGCCAGAATATGTCTGGGTGGTGACAAAGGTCTATGCCGATGCCCTGCGGGAGGGCCGCGAGCCCACCCAGGAGGAGCTGCGGCAGCTGCGGGAGGCCTTTTCCCGCCAGGGCTTTACCGATGGGTATTTCACCGGGCACAAGGGCCCGGAGATGTTCGGCGTGCGGGAGAAAGAGGAGGAACCCCGGGAGCTGTTTGCCAGGGCCCGGGCGTCCTATGAAAAGGGAGAGGGCCCTGGCGTGCCGGTGAGGTTCTACGCCATGATCCGCGCGGGCGAACCGATCCAGGTGGGGGTGGAGGACGACCAGGGCCGGGTGGCCACGGCGGACGGTCCCCTGCCCGAAGTGGCCCGCAGCCGGGCGGTGACGGAACAGGATGTGGCGGGCCAGCTGGCCAAGACCGGGGGCACGCCCTACCGCTGCGCGCAGGTGCGCAGCCTGGTGGCGGACGGCCTGGCGGTTCCGCTCTCCGCCCTCAACGCGCTGCGCCGCCAGGTGCTGGAGGACCTGTCTGTGCAGCGCACGGAGCTGCCGGAGCGGCGCCACGCCCCCTATAAGGTGGGGGCCCGGTACGGGAACAGCAGACAGCTGCCCCAGATCAACCTCTCTCTGCGCAGAGCGGACCAGCTGAGCCAGGAGCTGCTGCGGCAGCGGCCGGATCTCGTCTACCTGCCGGCGGAGGAGCTCGCCGCCCATCCGGACGCGGTGAAAAAGCTTCAGGAGCAGGAGATCCCCGTGGCGGCGGTGCTGCCCCGGGTGTGCTTTGACCGGGAGCTGGACCAGCTCCGCCAGGCGCTGGAGCAGTGCCGGGCGCTGGGAGTCGGACAGGTGCTGCTGGGCAATCTGGGACTGATGGAGACGGCCCGGGGGGTGGGAATGACCCTGCGGGGGGATTTCGGCCTGCAGGTGTTCAACAGCCAGGCGGCCAAGGAGTACAAGCGCATGGGCTTTGAATCGCTCACCGCCTCCTTTGAGCTGAAGCTGGCCCAGGTCCGGGATCTGTCCAAGGCGGTGGACACGGAACTCATCGCCTATGGCCGCCTGCCGCTGATGATTACGGAAAACTGCGTGGTGAAGAACAGATTCGGGAGATGCGTGTGCGACAACGCCCTGGGGCTGACCGACCGGAAGGGCATGCAGTTCCCGGTGCTCAAGGCCTTTGGCTGCCGCAATGAGATCTTCAACGGCAACAAGCTGTTCCTGGCCGACCGGGCCCAGGATTACCAGCGGGCGGGGCTGTGGGCCATCCGGCTGTGCTTTACCACGGAAAATGCCAGGGAGTGTGCCCGGGTGCTGGAGCGCTACCGCGGGGAGGGGACCTATGTCCCCAACAACTACACCCGGGGGCTGTACTACCGGGATGTGGAATAGGGCGTTGCCGGAAAGCGCAATGCAAATTCGCGTCCCCAGGCGCGAATGAAGTGCGATCCGTTTTCGACCAGGGCGTGTACCTGGGCGAAAACACTTCTCGGCCCGCAAACGTGCGAGACGGCGCGGATTTTGCGCCGACGCGTGCGCTGCGGCGGGCCGCAGCCAACTCAATGGGGAAGACAATGTCTTCCCCATTGAACCAAGGAGGAACATCCTGTGGATATCATTTTGGCGTCCCAGTCGCCCCGGCGCAAGGAGCTGATGGGGCAGATCGGGCTGAAATTCAAGGTGATCTCGCCCAATGTGGACGAGCATATGGAGGGCAACCCCTCCCCCGCCCAGCTGGTGGAGGAGCTGAGCCTGCGCAAGGCCCGGGCGGTGGAGCGGCAGGCCGACGGAGAGGCGCTGATTGTGGCCGCGGACACGGTGGTTGCCCTGGAGGGCACGGTGCTGGGCAAGCCGGAGGACGAGCGGGAGGCCTTTGCCATGCTATCCGCCCTGTCGGGAAACCGGCACTATGTGTACACCGGGATCACCGTGCTCCGGGACGGCCGGGCGGTGACCCAGCACGAGGTGACCACCGTTACCTTCCGGGAGCTGGAGCCGGACGAGATCAGCAGCTATATCGCCACCGGGGAGCCCATGGACAAGGCGGGCGCCTACGGTATCCAGGGGCTGGGCGCCCTGCTGGTGTCCGGCATCGAGGGCGACTATTTTAATGTGATGGGGCTGCCGGTGTACCGGCTGGGGCGGATCCTGGCGGGATTCGGGATGGATCTGCTGGCCCTGGCCGCCCGATGACAAGGTGAGGAGGCTCCATGAAGCGTTTTTTTCGAGATAACGGGCTGCTGCTGGTGATCATCGCCGCGCTACTGGCAGCCGTGTTGGCGGTGGGTTCGTCCCTGCTGGGGGCGGACCCGCTCACCAATCTGGCGGAGCTGGTCGCCACGCCCTTCCGGGGCATTTCCTCCGCGGTGGCCAACTGGACCCAGGAGCGGTATGACCGCACCTTCCGGTATGACCAGATGGAGCAGACCAATGAGGAGCTGCGCCACCGGGTGTCGGAACTGGAGGAGCTGGAGCGGGAGTACCAGGACGCCATCCGGGAAAAGGAGCGTCTGGAAGATCTGCTGGGCCTGGCGGAGGAGCGGCCGGAATTCACCTATGAGGATGCCCAGGTCACCCGGCGCACCACCTCCAACTGGGAGTCCAACCTGACCATCGACCAGGGGAGCGCGGACGGCGTGGAGGTGGATGACTGCGTCATTGACCAGTACGGCAACCTGGTGGGCATCGTCACAGAGGTGGGGAGCAACTGGTCCCTGGTGGCCACCGTGCTGGACCCCAGCGTGGAGCTGGGGGGGCGGGTGGCCCGCACCGATGACGACGCCATCCTGGAGGGGAATTTCACCCTGATGCTGGAGGGGCAGCTGAAGCTGTCCTATCTGCCGGAGGATACGCAGCTGGTGTCCGGCGATCAGGTGATCACCTCCGGCCTGGGCGGCGTGTACCCGGCCGGCCTGGTGGTGGGAGAGATCACCGGCCTGTTCACCGAGGCGGACGGCGTGAGCCGGTATGCCCAGGTGAAGCCTGCCGCCGACCTGGACAGCGTGCGGTATGTCTATGTAATCACCGATTTCGGCGCACAGGGCTGACCTGCGCGCCGTGATCGTCTTAAAGAGAGGATGACTGACCCATGGCGGAACTGACCCCCATGATGCGCCAATATCTGAAGATGAAAGAGGAAAACCCGGGCTGCCTGCTCTTTTTCCGCCTGGGCGACTTCTATGAGATGTTCCACGAAGACGCCAAGATCGGCGCGGAAGAGCTGGGGCTCACCCTCACCACCCGGGACCGGAACAAGCCGGAGGAGGAGCGGGTGCCCATGTGCGGGGTGCCCTACCACTCCGCCCAGAGCTACATCGCCCGGCTCATCAAGCGGGGGTATAAGGTGGCCATCTGCGAGCAGATGGAGGACCCGGCCACCGCCAAGGGCCTGGTGGAGCGGGACATCGTGCGCATCGTCACCCCCGGCACCGCCATGGACGACGTGATGCTGGACGAGAGCCGCAACAACTACATCTGCGCCGTCTGGCACGATGGGGAGGACTATGCCCTGGCCCGGTGCGATTTGTCCACCGGCCAGTTTGCCGCCTGCGCCTTCCGGGGGGAGGGCGCGCTGGGGCGGCTGATGAATCAGCTGTCCGCCTGGATGCCCAGCGAGGCCATCCTCTCCCCCGGCGCCGCCCGGCAGCAGGAGCTGGTGCGCTTTCTCCGGGACCGGCTGGACTGCCTGTGCCAGGCGGGGGAGGAGGCGACCTTCCATCCGGAGCAGGCCCGCCAGGCCCTGGCGGCCTGCGGGCTGTGGCAGGATGGGGAGCCCCTGCCGGAGGAGGGCAGCCGGAAGCTGCTGGGCTTCCAGGCGGCGGGCGCGCTGTGCGACTATCTCGCCCAGACCCAGAAGACGGACCTGAGCCACCTGGGCCCCCTGGTGCTGGAGGAAACGCCGGAGGGGCAGTACATGGAGCTGGACCTCACCGCCCGGCGGAATCTGGAGCTAACGGAGACCCTGCGCAACAAGGAGAAAAAGGGCTCCCTGCTGTGGGTGCTGGACAAGACCCGGACGGCCATGGGACACCGGATGATCCGCTCCTGGATCGAGCGGCCGCTGCGCGCCCCGGCGGACATCGCCCGGCGGCAGGACGCGGTGGCCGCCCTGGCGGAGAACACCGTGGCCCGGGAGGAGCTCTCCCTCACCCTGCGCCAGGTGCCCGATCTGGAGCGGCTCATCGGCAAGGTGGTCTACGGCAGCGCCAACGCCCGGGACATGAAGCAGCTGGCTCAGGGGCTGGGCGTGCTTCCCCAGCTGCTGGAGCAGACCCGGGGACTGTCCGGGCGGATGCTGGAGCAGGTGACGGGCAGCCTGTCCGGTCTGGAGGACCTGCGGGATCTGCTGGACGGGGCCATTATGGACGAGGACGAGAAGCACAAAATCCCCTTCACCATCCGGGAGGGCGGCTTCATCAAGGCCGGCTACCACCAGGAGGTGGACCGGCTGCGGGATCTCATCGATCACGGGGCGGACATGGTCATCGCCATCGAGGGCCGGGAGCGGGAGCGCACCGGCATCAAGAACCTGAAGGTGGGCTATAACAAGGTCTTCGGCTATTACATTGAGGTGTCCAAGTCCAACTACGACCTGGTGCCCCAGGACTACATCCGCAAGCAGACCCTGGTGAACTGCGAGCGGTTCATTACCCAGGAGCTGAAGGATCTGGAGCACGACATCCTCTCCGCCCGCTCCCGGATCACCGCCCTGGAGTATCAGCTGTTCTGCGAGCTGCGCCAGGCGGCGGCCGGCCGGGTGCGGCAGGTGCAGCAGGCCGCCCAGGGGGTGGGCCGGCTGGACGTGCTGCTGTCCTTTGCCGCCGTGGCGGTGCAGAACGACTACTGCCGCCCCCAGGTGGACGACAGCGGGAGCATCCACATCCGGGAGGGACGCCACCCGGTGGTGGAGCGGATGCTGAAAGACAGCCTGTTTGTCCCCAACGACGCGGATATGGACTGCGGGGACAACCGGCTGGCCATCATTACGGGGCCCAACATGGCGGGCAAATCCACCTATATGCGCCAGGTGGCCCTCATCGTGCTCATGGCCCAGATGGGCTCTTTCGTGCCGGCCAAATCCGCCCGCATCGGGGCGGTGGACCGGGTGTTTACCCGCATCGGGGCCTCCGACGACCTGGGGGCGGGCCAGTCCACCTTCATGGTGGAGATGACCGAGGTGGCCCAGATGCTCCGGGAGGCCACCGCCGACAGCCTGCTCATCCTGGACGAGATCGGCCGGGGCACCTCCACCTACGACGGCATGTCCATCGCCCGCTCGGTGCTGGAGTTCTGCGCGGACAAGAGGCGGCTGGGGGCCAAGACCCTCTTCGCCACCCACTACCACGAGCTGACGGCGGTGGAGCAGGAGATCCAGGGGGTGAAAAACTACCACATCGCGGCGAAAAAGCGGAAGGACGACGTGGTGTTTCTGCGCAAGATCGTCCCCGGCGGGGCGGATCAGAGCTACAGCATCGAGGTGGCCAAGCTGGCCGGGGTGCCGGGCCGGGTGATCGACCGGGCCCGGGAGATCCTGGCCCAGCTGGAGCAGCAGGGGGGCGCGGCGCCCCAGGCCCGGCCGGCAGGGGAGACGGACGACCAGATCTCCCTGGGGGATATGGCCGGGGCGGAGGTGCTGAACATCCTCCGCCAGACCGCCGTGGAGACGCTCACCCCCATTGAAGCTATGAATTTGCTGTATCAGCTGAAGCAGAAGCTGTAAAAAAGCAGGGTGTCCGGGCGTCTCCACGGGGCCCCGCGGCAGCGGGGCGGCGGTCCGCCGTACAAGAGTTTTGCCCCGGGCAAACCCTTGGCGCAAGGGCGGATTCACTCCGCCCGCGCAGGATGAATGGGGCCCCCGCCGGGCCCTGCCCGGTGGGGAGACGCTGACTCCCATTGAAGCCATGAACCTGCTGTACCAGTTGAAGCAGAAGCTGTGATGGCTGCGGCACAAAACAAAGGAAAATCAGAAGAATAAAGGGAGATATCACAACAAAAACTGCGGGTGTGGTTGTTTCAGACAACTGCGCCCGCAGCTTTTTCATTTCTTTCGGGATGTTGAACAGAACGGACGATGCCGGCAGAAACCTTTCCGAGAGTTTTACATGGAGCTCACATTGGGGCGTTTATTTTACAGATCCTTGCTGGAACGGGGAGGGAAGTTCCGGTACCATAAGCGCGGTTCCACCACCAACACTGAGAAAGGAAGATCTTTTGCCATGAACTGCAAAAAGAAAATCGCCGCGCTGCTGGCCGGCGCCAGTCTGTTCGGCCTGCTGGCCGGATGTACCGGAAACGCCGCCGAGCCGAGCTCTGCTGCCACCCCCCAGCCCGTCCAGGAAAGTCTGGCCGCCCAGGGGAACCAGACTGAGACGGCCGCCGCCCCCAAGTATGTGTTCCTGTTCATCGGCGACGGCATGAGCTATCCCCAGATCCAGTCCACCGCCGACTACCTGGGCGCCCTGGAGGACGAGGACTACTGGCAGGCCCAGCCCAGCCTGGACGACAACCAGGGGGCCATCCTGGACGGCCCCAGCTACCTCAACTTCATGAACTTCGAGGTCGCGGGCTCTGCCGTCACCTTCGACTCCAACTCCTTTGCCCCTGACTCCGCCTCCACCGCCACCTCCATCGCCACCGGCTACAAGACCTACTCCGGCTCCATCAACGTGGACGAGACCGGCACCGTCGAGTACGAGACCATCGCCGAGAAGCTCCATGCGCAGAAGGGATACGCCGTGGGCGTCATCTCCTCCGTCAACCTCAACC
The DNA here is from genome assembly GCA_944385465.1 of uncultured Oscillospiraceae bacterium. Lineage (GTDB taxonomy): Bacteria > Bacillota > Clostridia > Oscillospirales > Oscillospiraceae > Enterenecus. Next base: position 10,486 of record CALWXH010000063.1, read on the forward strand.
ACGCCACCCCCGCCGCCTTCTACGCCCACCAGGCCAGCCGCTCCAGCTACTATGAGATCGGCCTGGAGCTGATTGAGTCCGGCTTTGAGTACTTCGCCGGCGGCGGCCTGCTCTCCCCCACCGGCGCGGAAGAGGACCAGGACAGCCTGTATGATCTGGCCGAAGAGGCGGGCTACAACGTGGTCATGACCCAGGACGAGGCCCAGCAGGTCACCGCCGCGGACGACAAGACCATCATCATCGACGAGCACCTGGCCGACGGCGACGCCATGGCCTATGAGCTGGACCGCACCGACGATATGTGGGCCCTGGCCGACTATGTGGAGAAGGGCATCGAGGTCCTCTCCGATGACGAGGACGGCTTCTTCCTGATGTGCGAGGGCGGCAAGATCGACTGGGCCTGCCACGCCAACGACGCCGCCTCCACCATCCACGACACCCAGGCCCTGGCCGACGCGGTGCAGGTGGCCATCGACTTTGCCGCCCAGCACCCCGAGGAGACCCTGATCCTGGTCACCGGCGACCACGAGACCGGCGGCCTGACCATCGGCTTTGCCGGCACC
>CALWXH010000064.1 GCA_944385465.1 uncultured Oscillospiraceae bacterium
TCCATGAACGCCGCCAACATCCTCAAGCCCGCCCTGAGCCGGGGCGAGATCCAGGTCATCGGCGCCACCACCCTCACGGAATACCGCAAGTACATCGAAAAGGACTCCGCCCTGGAGCGGCGCTTCCAGCCCGTCATCGTGGAGGAGCCCTCCATTGAGGACACCGTGGATATCCTCAAGGGCATCGCCCCCTATTACGAGGCCTTCCACCGGGTGACCATCAGCCCGGATATGTGCCGGCTGGCCGCCACCATGAGCGAGCGGTACATCACCGACCGGTACCTGCCCGACAAGGCCATCGACCTCATCGACGAGGCCGCCTCCGACGTGAACCTGCACAACCAGGACCTGGCCCGGCTGGCGGAGATCGAGAAGGAGCTGGCCGACTACGCCAAGGAGATGGAGCTGGTGCTCTCCTCCACCAACGGCCAGGACGACCCCCGGGTGCAGGAGTTCCAGCGGCAGGAGCAGCGCCTCCAGCGCCAGCGGGACACCCTGGAGATGGCGGTGAGCCGGGACGACGCCGAGGCCCCCAACCGGGACGACCCCGCCTTCCAGGAGCGGCAGGAGGGCCGCCGGCGGCAGATCGGCGATTTGCAGCGGCAGATCAACGACGTGTCCGCCCAGCGCCGGGCCATCCAGAACGAGAACAACGAGCGGGCCTATCAGCGCCTGGCCGAGCTGAAGAGCCGCCAGGTGAAGCTCCAGGCGGAAAAGGAGACCCTGGAGGCCAAGGGCAACCCGCCCCTCACCCCCGCCCACCTGGCCCGGGTCATCGAGCTGTGGACCAAGATCCCCGCCAGCCAGATCCAGGAGCAGGAGTTCGAGCGGCTGGCCAAACTGGAGGAGCGGCTCAAGACCCACATCGTGGGCCAGGACGAGGCGGTCAAGGCGGTGTCCGCCGCCATCCGCCGGGGCCGGGTGGGCATCTCCGCCAAGCACAAGCCGGTGAGCTTCATCTTTGTGGGCTCCACCGGCGTGGGCAAGACCGAGCTGGTGAAACAGCTGGCCGCCGACCTGTTCTCCTCCCCCGAGTCCCTCATCCGGCTGGACATGTCCGAGTTCATGGAGAAGCACTCCGTCTCCCGGCTCATCGGCTCCCCCCCGGGGTATGTGGGCTATGACGACGCCGGACAGCTCACCGAGAAGATCCGCCGCAAGCCCTACTGCGTCATCCTCTTTGACGAGATCGAGAAGGCCCACCCCGACGTGCTCAACGTGCTGCTCCAGATCCTGGACGACGGGCACATCTCCGACGCCCACGGCAAGGTGGTCAACTTCGAGAACACCGTCATCGTCATGACCTCCAACGCCGGCAGCGACATCAAGGGCTCCTCCCTGGGCTTTGACCGCTCCCCCGTCCAGCTGGGCCGAGACAAGGCCATGAAGGGGCTGCAGTCCTTCCTGCGCCCGGAGTTTCTCAACCGGGTGGACGAGATCGTCTACTTCAACCAGCTCACCCAGGACAACTTCAAGCAGATCGCCAAGATCATGCTGTCCGAGCTGGAGGGGGTGCTGCGGGAAAAGAACATCGCCTTCCAGTATGGGGACGACCTACTGGACTACCTGGTGGCCAAATCCTACTCCTCCGCCTACGGCGCCCGCAACCTGCGCCGGCAGATCCAGAAGGATCTGGAGGACCCCATCGCCACCCTGCTCATCCAGCGTTACGCCGACCCGGTGCGCTCCATCCAGGTGTGCGCCCGGGGGGAGGAGCTGTCCATCGTGGCCGACCCCGTGGCGGCAGCCTTCGCGCCGGTCCGGTAACCAAAAAACGCACCCCCCGCGGGCAGCTGGGCTGCCCGCGGGGGGTGTTCTTGTTCCTTGATTTCCTTCAGATGCCCCGCAGCTCCGGCGGGTCCCCCGCCTGGCGCTGGGAGAGGGACTCCACCAGGCGCGGGATCATGGGGTTCTGGTTGTCCCTGCGCCACACCGCCACCAGCCCGGCGGCGGCGCTGTCCGGCACGGTGATGAGGCGCACCGCGTCGTTGCGCTCCAGCCGGGTGTTCCGGTCCAGCAGGGCCACGCCCACCCCCATCTCCACGCACAGCAGCAGGCTCTCCAGGGTGGAGGTCTCCCGGACGATGTGGGGGGTGAAGCCGCACCGGGCGCACTGCTCCAGCAGCAGGTCGTACCCGCCGGGGGAGTCCTCCCGGGAGATGGCCACGAAGGGCTCCTCCCGGAAGTCGTCAATGGTGAGCTTCTCCTTGCCCGCCAGGGGGTGGCTGCGGCTGATGGCAATGGCCCCGGGCTGCCGGAAGAGCACCAGGCTGTCCCACTCCTCCTTGCCCCGCAGCTCAAACTCCAGGGTGAACAGCACGTCATAGGTCCCCCGGTCCAGCCCCAGGCGCAGGTTGCGGAAGCTGTTGCGCTCCATCTCAATGGCCACGCCGGGGCAGCGCTCCTGCATCTGGGCAATGCCGCCGGACAGGGAGAAGTTCACGTCCTGCCCCTCCAGCACGCCGATGGACAGCTTGCCCTCCTCCCCCCGGCTGAGGGCCTCGGCATGGGCGATGGCCCGGGCGGTATACTCCGGCAGGTCCTTGAGCTGCTCATAGAGATACTGGCCCGCCCGGGTGAGCTGCACGTTTTTCCCCACCCTGCGGAACAGGTCAAAGCCCAGCTCCTGCTCCATCAGCCCCACCTGCTTGGACAGGTTGGGCTGCGACACGTACAGGGCCTGGGCGGCCTTGGAGAAGTTCTCCAGCTTGGCCACTTCGATAAAATACTGGATTCGGGTCAGGTTCATCTCGCGTACTCCTTCTCCGGCCGCCGGGCAGGCAGCCGACGATTCTCCCCACACCCTGGCCGGCCCTCTCCGGAACCGGCCCCGGAACGGCGTGGAACACAGTATTTATAACAGGTGTGGTTATTATATCACCAAACAAAAAATTCGGCAAGACATTTGACAATGTGCACAAGCATTTTTCTCTGTCATAACCACCAGGTGTGGCATCTATTTAAAAAAAGTATTTTACACTTCCGGCCAATTCCGATATTCTATAGGTGGAAGGGTTTGTCCCATCGCCCTGCGCGGGGATGGGATTGATCTTGAGCGTATGCAATCACGATGATCAAACATGAAGGAGGAGTTTACATGAAAATTTTAGGTCTGTCCGGCGGCACGCCCAATGGCGCCAACGACGCGCTGTGTAAGGAGGCCCTGATGGGCGCCCAGGAGGTGGGCGCCGAGCTGGAGTTCATCAACCTCAACACCCTGGACCTCAAGCCCTGCACCGGCTGCAAGGCCTGCGTCATGAGCCTGTTCAGCGGCAAGGGCAACAGCTGCGTGCTCAAGGACGACATGCAGTGGCTGACTGACAAGATGTGCGAGGCCGACGGCATCGTCTTCGCCATCCCCATCTTCTGCAAGACCGCCCCCGGCCTGTTCCACAACATCATGGACCGCTTTGGCCCCCGCATGGACCGCGGCAACCTGATGATCGCCCAGAAGATCGCCGAGGAGCACGGCGGCAAGCCCGTCAACCCCATGTACCTGAAGGAGAAGGTGGTCTCCTACATGGGCATCGGCGGCTCCGACTGGGCCACCCGCATCCAGTGCGACTTCGCCACCCAGGCTCTCACCCCCAAGTGGACCCTCATCGATAACCAGCTCTTCCCCTGGTCCCTGTCCATCATCATGAACGACGAGGCCATCGCCAAGGCCCACCAGATGGGCGTGGATCTGGCCAACGCCGCCAAGAAGATCGTGGACGGCACCTTCGTCCCCGGCCACGGCATCATCAACGAGGACTACAAGGGCCCCGCCGGCGTGTGCCCCCACTGCCACAGCAACAACTTCTACCTCCAGGAGGACGGCACCGCTGTGTGCTGCCTGTGCGGCACCGAGGGCGTCATGAAGAACGTGGACGGCAAGTACGTCTTTGAGTTCGACGCCGAGAAGTGGATCCCCCACGCCCACGACTCCATCCCCGGCAAGTTCATCCACGGTGGCGACATCCAGCGCAACGAGGCCGAGTGCCGCGAGCTGATGCAGTCCGACGAGGCCAAGGCCCGCAAGGCCAAGTACCGCGACTTCATCAAGTCCACCAAGCCCTGCTGAGCTTGCTGAACGGTTACGGCTGTTCCGGTCAAACCAAAACAACAATCAAGCAGCTCCGCCTGTCACAAGACAGGCGGAGCTGTTTTGTTATGCAGCAGCATAGCAGGACTTTGAAGACGCGCCAGCTCCCCGCCCCTTGGGTGCCGCTGGAGCTGTCACCCCTCCGAAACCGGGCTGTCCGGCCGGTGGAGCTCCCCCTTCGCCCGGGCCAGAATGATCAGGGCCATCCCGGCGGCCAGCAGGGCCGTGCCCGCGAAGTTCAGCCAGATCCCCGTCAGCCCCAGCGGCCACAGCACGCCGATGAGCAGCACCGGGAAGATCAGGGCGGTGGACACGGAGATGAGCCCGGCGGGCAGCGCCCGGCCGATGGCCAGCATATAGCTCTGGGTGGCAAAGGACAGCCACCGAGTGAGATAGGTCAGGCAGAACAGCCCCAGCGCCCCCACGCACAGCTCCAGATCCGCCGCCGTGGCCCCGGACAGGAACAGCCGGGCGATCCCCTCCGGGAGCAGGGCGATCACCGCGGCCGAAACCAGGGACACCGCCGCCGCAGCCAGGAAGCACCGCTTTTCAATGGCCCGCACCCGGGAGAACAGCCCCGCCCCCCAGTTGTAACCCACCGCGGGCTGCAGGGAGTCGCACATGCCGTAGAGCAGGGGCTGGACAAAGCCGTCCACATACATCAGCACCCCGTACACCGACACGGCCCCCTCCCCGCCCAGGCGCACCAGGATCACGTTCATGAGGATGGAGGTGATGCGCCCGGCCAGGTTATTCAGGAAGTTGGGGCTGCCGCAGGAGACAATCTCCCGGAGCATGGCCGGCTTCAGCCGCGGCCGGGTGAAGCGCAGCAGCGCCTGACCCCGGAAAAAGGGGACGAAGGCGATGGCGACGCACACCATCATGCCCGTACAGGTGCCCAGGGCGGCCCCCCAGATCCCCCAGCGGAACACCCCCAGGAACAGAAACTCCAGCCCGGCGCTGAGGACCGACATGAACAGGTTGAGGAACATACTGCCCTTGATATAGCCGCAGATGCGCAGGAAATTGTCCACGGCAAAGATGATGGTGGTGATGGGGGAGCACAGGGCGTATACCCGCAGGTACTGCACCGCCAGAGAGGCAAACTCCCCCTGGGCCCCCATGAGATACATCAGCCACGGGGCCGCGGCGTAGAGCAGGGCGCCCACCGCCACCCCCGCCCCCACGATCATCAGGCAGGCGCAGGTGAACAGGTTGTCGGCCCGGTCCTTCTCCCCACGGCCCAGGTGGATGGAGATGGGCACCGATGCCCCCACGCCGATGAGGTCGGCCAGGGCGAAGTTGATGATGACAAAGGGCATGGCCAGGTTCAGGGCCGCGAAGGGAGTCAGCCCCAGAAACTGCCCCACCAGGATGCCGTCCACCAGCTGGTACAGGGCGGAGGCCAGCATGCTCACCGCCCCGGGCAGGGCCGCTTTGAAAAACAGCCGCCCCGGGGGCGTCCGGGCAAACAGCGCATTGGAATTCATGGGATTTTCACATACTCCTTTTCTCCGTCGCCCGCCGGGGCGGGCAGCCGGTCTGTCCCCGTCTCCAGGGCGCGGATGTAACGCCGGGTGAGGGAGAACAGCTGCTCTCTCCCCCCGTCCCCCAGGGCCGACAGCGCCCGGCGCTCCGCCTCCATCAGCGGCTCCACCGCCCGCCGGACATACTCCCGTCCCGCCGGCGTGAGCACCATCTCCTTGTCCTTCCGGTTCCCCGCCCGGGGGACCAGGGCGAGCAGCCCCTGCCGCTCCAGCCCCTTCAGGGCGGAGTTCACCGTCTGGGGGGGATAGGACCAGCTGCCGCACAGCTCCCGCTGGGTCAGCGGGGCGCCCTCCTCCCCCAGGCAGTACAGGATCCAGAAGGCGGTGTCGGACAGCCCCAGCCGCCTGGCGTACCGGTGATAGATTCCGTCCATCTGCTTATAGAGCTGATTGAGCTCCTCCAACGCATCATATGCGCGCTGCCGTTTCATGGCCGCCTCCCCCCGGACGCAATCGTCCGGATTCAGATGATTTGCCCTGGGATTATAATCCGAATCCGGATGATTGTCAAGTTCCTCTCCCCTTCTTTTTCTCCCTTTCCCCTTTGCCTGTTGCATCCGGCGCGCAAACGTGCTATGCTACCCATGCGATTGAAACGGAAATCCGTTGTTTCCGCAAGAAAAGAGAGTGAACTTTCCTTGAATATCATCGTGGTAGGGGCGGGCAAAGTGGGCCTGACCCTGGCGGAGCATCTCAGTGAGGAGCATCACAGCGTCACCGTGGTGGACGTCTCGGAGGACGCCCTGGACCGGGCCGGCAACCATCTGGACGTGATGTGCGTGAAGGGCAACGGCTCCTCCCGCCGGGTGCTGCTGGAGGCGGGGGTTGAGTCCGCCGACGTGGTCATCGCCGCCACCAACTCCGACGAGAACAACCTGCTGTGCTGTCACTGCGCCCACCGCATGGGGGTGGGCTGCACCGTGGCCCGGGTGCGCAACGCCGACTACTCCGGCGACCTGGAGAATCTGCGCAGCGATCTGGGCATCAACCTGCTGGTCAATCCGGAGCTGTCCGCCGCCGTGGAGATCTCCCGGCTGCTGCGCTTCCCCAGCGCCGCCAACATCGACACCTTCGCCCGGGGCCGGGTGGAGCTCATCGCCTTCCACCTGCAGGACAGCGACTTTGTGGTGGGCCACTCCCTGTCCGCCCTGGCCCCCCGCATCCAGAACCTGCCCATCCTGTTCTGCGCCGTGGAGCGGGAGGATCAGCTGGTCATCCCCGACGGCTCCTTTGTGCTCTCCCGGGGGGACAAGGTGTATCTGGCGGGCACCCCCGCCGGCGTCAACCAGTTCTTCAAGCTGCTGGGCCGCCACTCCCACCGGGTACACTCGGTGTTCATCATCGGCGGCGGCCGGGTCTCCCACTACCTGCTGGGCCTGCTGGAGCGGCTGGGCATGAGCTGCAAGGTGGTGGAGAAAAACGCCCAGCGGTGCCGGGAGCTGGCCGAGCACTTCCCCCGCAGCGTCATCATCCACGGTGACGGCACCGACCCGGAGCTGCTCACCGAGGAGCGCCTGCCCTCCAGCGACGCCTTTGTGGCCCTCACCGACCGGGATGAGGACAACCTCATCATCTCCCTGTACGCCCACCAGTGCGGCGTGCCCAAGGTGGTGGCCAAGTCCAGCCGCCAGAACTATTCCGCCATCGCCCGCTCCGCGGGGGTGGAGTCGGTGGTCTCCCCCAAGACGGCCACCGCCGACCAGATCCTCCGGCTCATCCGCGGCATCCAGAACTCCAAGGGCACCGTGATGACCGCCCTGTACCGCATCGCCGAGGGCAAGGCGGAGGCCATGGAGTTCCTGGTGAACGACTCCACCCGGAACCTGGGCATCCCCCTGCGGCAGCTGCGGCTGCGCCGGGGTGTGCTCATCGCCGTGGTGGTCCGGGGCAGCAAGGTCATCATCCCCGAGGGCTCCACCTGTCTGGAGAAGGGGGACACCGTCATCCTGGTGGCCCGGAACAGCGGCATCCTGGATCTCAACGACATCTACGCCGACTCCTTCGGAACAGGGGGCTGAGCGGGATGAATGTCAAACTGATCCTTCGCATCACCGGGGTGTCCCTGCTGGTGGAGGCGGGCGCCCTGCTGTTTCCCCTGGGGGTCAGCCTGTATTACCATGAGGACCCCGTCCCCTTTCTGCTCACCATCTGCATCCTGCTGGCGGTGGGCCTCGGCCCCGCCCTGCTGCTGCGCCCCCAGCGCCACTTCTTCACCCGGGACGGGTTTTTCACCGTGGGGCTGATCTGGGTGCTGATGTCCCTGTTCGGGGCCCTGCCCTTCTGGTTCTGCGGCCAGTTCGGCAACTATGTGGACTGCGTGTTCGAGTGCGTGTCCGGCTTCACCACCACCGGCTCCTCCATCCTCCCCGCGGTGGAGGGCCTGCCCTACGGGCAGCTGTTCTGGCGGTCCTTCACCCATTGGCTGGGGGGCATGGGGGTGCTGGTGTTCACCACCGCCATCCTCTCCTCTCTGGGCATCAGCTCCAACTTCCTCATCCGGGCGGAGAGCCCCGGCCCGGTGAAGTCCAAGCTGGTGCCCCGGGCCTCCCAGTCCTCCAAAATCCTCTACGCCATTTACCTGTCCCTCACCGTCATCCAGGTGCTGCTGCTGCGTTTGACCGGCATGCCCTGGTTTGACAGCCTGGTGAACAGCTTCGGCACCGCCGGCACCGGCGGCTTCTCGGTGAAGAACACCTCCATCGGGGCCTATGGCAACCCGGCGGCGGAGATCATCATGACGGTGTTCATGCTGCTGTTCTCTATCAACTTCGCCATGTACTTCCTGCTGCTGTGCGGCAAGCTCAAGCAGGTGCTGCGCAGCGACGAGCTGCGCTTCTTCCTGGGGGTGGTGGCCTTTTCCATCGTGGCCATCACCATCAACATCGCCCCCACCTTTGCCCACCTGGGGGACGCGGTGCGGGCGGCGGCCTTCCAGGTGGCCTCCATCATCTCCACCTCCGGCTTCTCCTCGGTGGACTTCGACCTGTGGCCGGAGTTCTCCAAAATGCTGCTGGTGGTGCTCATGCTGGTGGGCGCCTGCGCCGGGTCCACCGGCGGCGGCATCAAATGCTCCCGCATCCTGCTCCTGCTGCGCTCCGCCCGGCGGGAGATCCACTCCATCATCCACCCCCGGTCCGTGTCCGTGGTCCGGCTGGACGGGGAACCGGTGGGCGAGGACACCCTGCGCACCACCCACTGCTACTTCATCATCTACCTGTTCACCGTCTTTGTGGCCGCCATCATCGTGGGCCTGGACGACTTCTCCTTCGGCTCCACCATGACCGCCGTCATCACCTGCATCAGCAATGTGGGGCCCGGCCTGGAGACGGTGGGCCCCATGGGCAACTTCTCCGCCTTCTCCGATCTGAGCAAGGTGGTGCTGTCCTTCTGCATGATCGCCGGACGGCTGGAGATGTTCCCCATCTTCGTGCTCTTCAGCCGAAATGCGTGGAAAAAGTCATAACTCCCCCCCCTCACGTCCCGGCCCCCGGAATGTGAGGGGTAATTTTTTGCGGTTTTCCGCTTTGCATCTTGCAAAAAGCCCGTGGATTGTGTAAAATATGCATATAATATCTGAGCCCGGCAACTTACCACAAAGGAGATGCATGAACCCATGACCGAAAACCTGTTCTGGCTCGGACTGGCGGGTGCCATTCTGGCACTTCTTTTCGCACTGGTCCAAAGCCGCAAAGTCCTGTCCTTTTCCGAGGGCACCGAGACCATGAAGAAGATCGCCCAGTCCATCCGTGACGGCGCCAACGCCTACCTGAAGCACCAGTACTCCACGGTGGCCAAGGTCTTCCTCGTGGTCTTTGTCATCCTGCTCATCATGGCCTTTGCCACCGATGGCGAGATGCTGTCCAAGTTCACCCCCTTCGCCTTCCTCACCGGCGGCATCTGGTCCATGCTGGCCGGCTTCGTGGGCATGAAGATCGCCACCAGCTCCAATGCCCGCACCGCCCAGGCCGCCTCGGAAAGCCTGAACCGCGGCCTTCGGGTGGCCTTCTCCTCCGGCTCGGTCATGGGCTTCACCGTGGTGGGCCTGGGCCTGCTGGACATCTCCATCTGGTATTTCCTGCTGCGCTATCCCTTTGGCGTCACCGACCCCGTCTCCCTGGGCAACATCATGGTGATGAACGGCATGGGCGCCTCCTTCATGGCCCTGTTCGCCCGAGTGGGCGGCGGCATCTACACCAAGGCCGCCGACGTGGGCGCGGACCTGGTGGGCAAGGTAGAGGCGGGCATCCCTGAGGATGACCCCCGCAACCCCGCCACCATCGCCGACAACGTGGGCGACAACGTGGGCGACGTGGCCGGCATGGGCGCCGACCTGTATGAGTCCTACGTGGGCTCCATCCTGGCCACCTTCTCCCTGGGCGCCGTGGGCGGCTACGGCTGGGGCGGCATCCTGCTGCCCGTGCTGCTGGCCGTGTGCGGCGTGGTGTGCTCCATCATCGGCTCCTTCCTGGTGAAGACCAAGGAGAACGCCTCCCAGCAGTCCCTGCTGCGCTCCCTGCGCATCGGCACCTACACCGCCGCTGTGCTGGCCGCCGTCATCGCCGCCCCCCTCACCTACTGGCTGCTGGGCAGCTGGGGGGTGTACATCGCCATCCTGTGCGGCCTCATCGGCGGCTGCGCCATCGGCTACTTCACCGAGTACTACACCTCTGACACCTACAAGCCCACCCAGAAGCTGGCCGAGTCCACCGAGACCGGCGCCGCCACCACCATCATCGGCGGCATCTCCCTGGGTCTGAAGTCCACCCTGGCCTCCATCCTCATTGTGGCCGCGGCCGTGCTGGTGAGCTATTTCGCCGCCGGCGGCACCCTGGAGATCGTGGACGCCCAGGGCCTGTTCACCGACAGCTTCAACCGCGGCCTGTACGGCATCGGCATCGCCGGCGTGGGCATGCTGTCCACCCTGGGCATCACCCTGGCCACCGACGCCTACGGCCCCGTGGCGGACAACGCCGGCGGCATCGCCGAGATGTCCGGCCTGGGCGAGGAGGT